>JBOICK010000052.1:0-5623 GCA_050739895.1 Stenotrophobium sp. | reverse complement strand
AGCCGAAGCAGCCCATCCACAGCATGCCGGTGCCGATCGCGGTCATCATCAGGCTGTGCGGCGCGAAGTGCACCTTGCCGTAGCCGTTGCGCTTGCCCAGCACGATCGCGCAGACCAGCGCGGCGATGCCGGCGTTGATGTGCACCACGGTGCCGCCGGCGAAGTCCAGCGCGCCCTTGGCGAAGATGAAGCCGGCGTGACTGTCGGCGATGTGGCCGGCCGTTCCAGCAACCGCGCCCGCAGCGTCGGTGTAGGCATCCGGGCCATCCCAGTACCAGACCATGTGCGCGACCGGCAGATAGGCCAGCACGAACCACAGGATCGAGAAGATCATCATCGACGAGAACTTGAAGCGCTCGGCGAAGCCGCCGGTGATCAGCGCGACGGTGATCGCGGCGAAGGTCAGCTGGAACATGCAGTAGACGTAGTCTGGCAGGTAGATGCCCTTGCTGAACGTCGCCGCGACTGCCGTGGTCGGGTCTTCGCCGCCCATGAACAGCTTGTCGAGCGAACCGATGAAGGGCTGGTACCAATGGCCGTCATGGCCGGCGGTGAACGCCAGGCTGTAGCCGAAGATCACCCACAGCACCGCGACCACGCAGAAAATCGAGAAGCTCTGCATGACGGTGGAGAGGGAGTTCTTGGTGCGCACCATGCCGGCATAGAACAGCGCCAGGCCCGGCACCGTCATCAGCAGCACGAAGGCGGTCGAGGTCATCATCCAGGCGGTGTCGCCCTTGTTGCACTCAAAACCCTTGTCGCCGCACTTCGGCGCCGGTGGATTCGCTGCCGCAGCAGCAGCGGGAGCCGCGGCAGCCGGAGCGGTTGCGGTAGCAGCCGCCGGAGCGGCCGTTGCAGCGGCAGCGGGCGCCATCGCGGCGGGTGCAGCCACCGTGGCGGCCGGAGTTGCGGGGGCGTCATCCGCCCAGGCCGACACCAGGCCGCAGGATGCGGCCAGCAGCAGTGCGACCGTCACTTTACGTATCATGGGACTCTTCATTTCATGGCTCCTTAGAGGGCGTCCTTGCCCATTTCGCCGGTGCGGATGCGGATCGCCTGGTCGAGGGCATAGACGAAAATCTTGCCGTCGCCGATTTTTCCGGTGTGTGCTGCCTTGGTGATGGCGTCGATCGCGGTTTCGGCCTTGGTGTCGTCCACCGCCACCTCGATCTTCACCTTGGGCAGAAAATCGACCACGTATTCCGCGCCGCGATAAAGTTCGGTATGGCCCTTCTGACGCCCGAATCCCTTGACCTCCGTCACCGTGATGCCGGCCACGCCGATGTCCGAAAGTGCTTCCCGCACCTCGTCCAGCTTGAACGGCTTGATGATGGCTGTAATCAGCTTCATTGAGAGAACTCCTTTTGACTGGACTGCGATTGGGATCGCACGCTGCGAGCCCGTGCCGTGATCAAGCACGGAGCGTGCCAAGCGTTGACGTCGCAGGCCGCACGAAGCCCGCCCGCTGTAGCCGGTTGCGCAGATCATTACGTTTTTAATTATTAAATTTATAAAATTTTAAATTATTATTTATAACTTATTCCTCCAGCCCCGGTGCCACAGCGGGGAGCCAGATTCCGCGCCATACCCGCTACACTGGAGCCGCCCACGGAGCCTTGAAATGCTGGAAGCCAAACAACTCGAAGACCTCGCCGCCAAGCTCAGCCAGGTGATCCCGCCCGGCCTGCGCGGACTGCGGCATGAACTGGAGGACAATTTCCGCGCGGTGCTGCGCGCCAACTTGGAGCGCTTCGACCTGGTCGCGCGCGACCGTTTCGACGTGCAGGCCGAACTGCTGGCACGCACGCAGGCGCGCCTCGCCGCGCTGGAAAAACGCCTGGCTGCGCTGGAAACCGCAAGCGGCAAAAGCTGATGGCGCTGGCGCGCGTTTTCAGCCGCGCCCAGACCGGATTGCAGGCCGAACTGGTCACGGTCGAGGTCCATCTGGCGCCGGGCCTGCCGGGGCTGTCGATCGTCGGTCTGCCGGAAGCGGCGGTGCGCGAATCCAAGGATCGCGTGCGCGCCGCCATCGTCAGCTGCGGCTACGAATTCCCCAACCGCCGCATCACCTGCAACCTGGCGCCGGCCGACCTGCCCAAGGAAGGCGGGCGCTTCGACCTCGCCATCGCGCTGGGCATCCTCGCCGCCTCCGCGCAGATTCCGGTCGAGCCGCTGGAAACGCTCGAAGTGCTCGGCGAGTTGTCGCTGTCCGGCGAGATTCGCAGTATTCCCGGCGCACTGCCGGCGGCGCTCAAGGCCGGCGCCGCTCAGCGCGCGCTGCTGTTGCCCGCGGCCAATGCCGCAGAGGCTTGTCTGGCACAGGGCACCACGATTCACGCTGCGCACCATCTTGGCGCACTGTGCGCCGCACTACATTCGCGCAGCCTGTCGCCGACGATGCACCCGCCGCCGGCCGCGCTGCCGACCGCGCTGCCGGACTTGGGCGAAGTACGCGGCCAGCCGCAGGCGCGGCGGTTGCTGGAAATCGCCGCAGCTGGCGGTCATTCGCTGCTGATGATCGGCCCGCCGGGCGCCGGCAAATCGATGCTGGCGGCGCGTCTGCCGGGCATCCTGCCGCCCCTGACCGAGGCCGAGGCGCTGGAAGTCGCAACCGTCGCCTCGATCGCCAGCGGCGGCTTCGATGCGCGAAAATGGGGCATACCGCCCTATCGCGCGCCCCATCACACGGCATCCGGAGTTGCGCTGGTCGGCGGCAGTTCGACACCACGGCCCGGCGAAGTCACGCTGGCGCATCTGGGCGTGCTGTTTCTCGACGAACTACCTGAGTTCGACCGGCGCGTGCTGGAAGTGCTGCGCGAGCCGCTGGAATCCGGCAGCATCACGGTCTCGCGCGCGGCACAGCAGGCCGATTTCCCGGCGCGCTTCCAGCTGGTCGCGGCGATGAACCCCTGCCCCTGCGGCTATCTCGGCGACAGCTCCGGCAAATGCCGCTGCACGCCGGACCAGGTCGGCCGCTACCGCGCGCGCATCTCCGGCCCGCTGCTGGATCGCATCGACCTGCAAATGTTCGTGCCGCGGGTCGAGGCCGATGCGCTCAGCGTTACGCAACGGCCCGACGCCGAGAGCAGCGCGCAGGTGCGCGAGCGTGTGATCCGTTGCCGCGAGATCCAGCTTCAACGCGCCGGCAAGCCGAATGCGCGATTGGCGGTGAGCGAGATCGAACGCGACTGCGCGCCCGATTCAGCGGCGCAGGCGCTGTTGCTGGCGGCGATGTCGCGCCTCGGACTCTCCGCACGCGCCTATCACCGCGTGCTCAAGGTCGCGCGCACCATCGCCGACCTGTCTGGCACCGACACCATCGCCACGGCGCACGTCGCCGAGGCGGTGCGCTACCGTGAACTGGATCGTGGCCAAGCGTAGAACGTAGAGCATCGCGCGTAGGATGCCGGTGAGCGCAGCGAACCGCATCATTCAAATCCGACCCTGTGCCGGGACGATGCGGTTCGCTGCGCTCACCGCATCCTACTCGGCTAACAGAAACAAAAAGGGCCGCTCGCGCGGCCCTTTCCTGCAGCAGATCCAACTCGACTTCAGAACTTGTACAGCGCCTTGAGTTCCAGCGCGCCCATCGAGTTGCTGGAGCTGCCGGCGATGCCGTAGATGTCGGTGTTGGCCCGGTCATAGCGGACTTCGCCGAGCAGGTCGAAGTTCGTGGCCGCAACGTAGTCCACCGTGTAGGTGATCTCCTTGATGTTGCTCAGCGCCGCACCGCCGCTAAGCGACGCCAGTCCGGTATAGGCGGTGGCGGTCTTGAGATACTCGCCGCGCAGCGAACCCTTCAACTGATCGCAGAACTGGTAGTTGGCGTACAGCGCCACACCTTTCTCCGCCGATACCGATGCCCCCGGTGCGGTAACCGAGAGCTTGGTGTAGTCGGCATTGAGCACGAACGCCAGCGCCTTGGTCGCCTGCACGCTGGCCACCAGATCGGTGACGCTGGTGTGGTGAGATGCGCCAAAACCGACGGCGCCGCCAGAACTGCTGACGGTGTCGTAATACTCGACCAGCGAAGCATTGACGGTCGACGACGGCGTCAGCATCACACCGGCCTCGATGGTCTTCTGCTTGTTGCCGTCACTCGCCGCACCCGTGATGCTGTTGTTGAGGCCGCCGACCACGCTGACCATGTCGTTGAACTTGTAGGTCGCACGCACACCGGTATGCACCAGCGGGATCGAATAGTTGAACAGCAGCGAACGCGAGGCGTTGGTGTCCTGCGTGCTGTTGATGACTTCAGCGCCGGCCAGCGTCACGAAGCGGCCGCCGATGAGGGTCCAGCCGCCGGTGGCATATTGCAGGTAGGCCTGGGTCAGGTTGAAGTCGCTGCCGCCGGTGCCGTAGGCGCCGTTGATCGCCGGGGCATCTGTGCCCAGGATCAGGTTGACCAGGCCGCCAAAACCTTGCGCCGGCTGCTTGGCCAGGGTGATTGCAGCCTGATTGAGGCTGAAGGAATCGGTCTTGCCGTCGAGACCGCCGCGATCATTTTGTGAACCGGCCGAGTTGGAACGGTTGCTGGCCACGTAAGAGCCGTCGAGATAGCCGCTCTCAGTGATCCCCGACGCGGTCAGCACATCACCGATTGTGGGGGTCGCTGCATGACTGACAAACGGCATGGCGGCGAAACCGGCCATGGCAAATAATCCAATACTTTTACGCATAGATGCTCCCTAAAGTGGACTTGATTAAGTGCAATCGCAACACACATCGACAGCAGCAATACCCATGCCAACATGACAGATCCCGCACAGGTTGCCGAACTGAATGTAACAGCCGTGTCATCAAAATGTCATTAATTTTCGTGGCTTGACATTCCTGCAGAATCCGCCGCACAAACAAAAGCCGGAACCCTGTGTGGGCTCCGGCTTGATTTGCTGCGCGGAAACGGATTCGAGGGAGTAGCCGGCCGATCAGCCGCCGGACTTGCTCAGCATGTATTCGATGCCGGCCTTGATTTCAGCATCCGACAGATCGGGATCGCCGCCGCGCGGCGGCATCGATTTCAGGCCCTTGATGGCGATGGCAGTGAGGCCGTCAACGCCACCCGCGGCACTCTTGCGCTTGGCCCACTCGGCGTTGTCGCCGATCTTGGGTGCGCCGAGCATGCCGGTGCCGTGACATGCCGAACAAACCTTGGTCACCAGTTGCTCGCCGGTATAAGGCGTACGCGCCGGCTTACTGGCCGCCATAGCCAGCAGCACCGACGGGTCGGTCACCACCTGACCAATCGGCGCGGTGCGCTGGTCAATGCGGGCGATCTCCGCGGCGTCGGCCACCGGTGCGGGCGTGATGATGCGCGCAACCGCCAGACAGACGAAGAAAAGACCGAACAGTCCGGCCATCACCAGGCCGAAACTCCTGAAAAACGCCTTGTCGTGGCTTCCTTCTTGCGACACCGGATACTCCCTATCAGATCATGCGTTGCGGCGAAGTATAGCGACTGGCACAGCCAGCGGGTATCTCCGGCGGGCGCCGTTTTCAGATATCCGCGCGGCCGCTCAGTGCGAACCGGCGCCATTCTCCGCATCGGCTTGCTGTTGCCGGACCCGTGTATGGTCCTGCGCCAGAAACAGATACATCGCCGGCACCACGAACAACGTGAACA
>JBOICK010000051.1:0-48185 GCA_050739895.1 Stenotrophobium sp. | reverse complement strand
ACCAAGGCCAAGTCGGCCCACGACATGGGACGTTAATTTCGCGTGCTGCAAAAGCTCAGTCCGCACTTTCCCTGCCCGCGCCCGATGGCTTACTGCGAAGACGAAAGCCTGATCGGATCGACGTTCTACGTCATGGAGAAAATACAGGGCGTGATCCTGCGTCGCGATCTTCCCGCAGGCCTGCACTACAACCCTCAGCAGGCACGGCAACTGTGCCTCAACCTGCTCGACACGCAGATCCGTCTGCATCAACTGGATTACACCGCCATCGGTCTCGCCGAGCTTGGCAAACCACAAGGCTATGTGGAACGGCAGGTCAGCGGCTGGATCGAGCGCTTCGGAAAAGTGCAGACCGACGACGTGCCGCGCTGCGAGAACATCATGGCCTGGCTCAAGGCGCACACGCCAGAAGATACGCCACGTCCCGGCATCATCCACAACGATTATCGCTTCGATAACGTGCTGCTCTCGCCCGACGACAACCAGTCCATCATCGGTGTGCTCGATTGGGAAATGGCGACCATCGGCGATCCGCTGATGGATCTCGGCTCGTCGCTGACTTACTGGATACAGGCCGACGATCCGCCGGAAATGCAGCGCGTGCGCATGCAGCCCTCGAACCTGCCCGGCATGCTGACGCGCGAGGAAATTCTGCGCCATTACGTCGAGAAAACTGGCATCGAAGTGCGTAATCCAGATTTCTATTACGTGTTCGGCCTGTTCCGGCTCGGCGTCATCGCGCAACAGATTTATTACCGCTGGAAAATGGGCCAGACCACTAATCCGAAATTCCAGAGCTTCGGCGTCTTCGTCACCGTGCTGGCGAATGTCGCCGAGCGGACGATCGCAAAATCGAAGCTCTGAATCCCAATCATTTTCAGGAGTCCGCAATGTCCACATCCCTGTTTGATCTCACCGGCCGCGTCGCGCTGATCACCGGCGCCTCGCGTGGTATCGGCGCCGCCACTGCGCGACTGCTCGCCGGACAGGGCGCGCACGTGATCATCTCCAGCCGCAAGCAGGAGGATCTCGATGTCGTCGCGGCAGAGATTGAAAAAGCCGGCGGCAAGGCCACCGCGATTGCGGCGCATCAAGGTGATTCTGCGGCGCTGAAAAACCTGATGGGCCAGATCGAAGCCGCGTTCGGACGACTCGATATCCTGGTCAACAACGCCGCGACCAATCCCTACTTCGGACACATCTCCGATACTGATGTCGGAATGATCGACAAGACCCTGCAGGTCAACATCAAAGGCTATTTCGAACTATCGGCGCTGGCGTCCAAGCTGATGAAGAAAGGCGGCAGCGGCGCCATCGTCAACATCGCCTCGGTCAACGGCATCAAGCCCGGCATGTTCCAGGGCATCTACTCGATCAGCAAGGCCGCGGTGATCAACATGACTCTGGCATTCGCCAAGGAGTGTGCACCGTGGAAAATTCGCTGCAACGCGGTGCTGCCTGGACTAACCGACACCAAGTTCGCCTCGGCGCTGACCAAGAACGAACAGATCATGAAGACTGTATTGCCACAGATTCCGCTGGCGCGCATGGCGCAGCCCGAGGAGATTGCACCAGCTATTCTTTACCTAGTATCGGATGCGGCAAGTTACGTCACCGGCACCACGCTGACGGTGGACGGTGGCCTGATCGGTTGCGGCGGTCTTTAAATTAGATCGAGGGGCTTACGTCGTCATGAGCACTCTGTGCACGTATGTGCTCACCAAAGATACAGGCTTAGCTCCGAACCCATTCTGGGGCTGGTGCACATTGGCCGTCTGCACTCCGAATCGTCAGGGTGCGAGATTGTCCGAAGGTGACTGGATTGCTGGCTTCTCTCCAAAGAAGGATGGTCATCGCTTGATCTATGCAATGGAAGTACATGAAGACCCCATTCACATGAACGCATACTTCAACGATCTGCGCTTCTCAGCAAAGAAGCCAAATCTCAGGGGCACATGGGAACAACGCTGTGGTGACAATTTTTACAGTCAAGCCGCTGACGGCTCTTGGAAACAGCATAGGAATCGCTTCCACCTCGACACTATGTATCTCGCAAAAGACACTCGGAATCCATACGTGTTTGTCTCAAAACGATTCTGGTACTTCGGTAGCAAGTTGGTGACAGTCCCACCTCAGTTTCACAGTCTCGTCGGCCAGCGGGGTATACGCGTCAATCATGCACCCGATCTGAGTTACAGATTTCAAAAATGGGTGCAGTCAAACTATGAGCCGGGCATCGCAGCGCGGCCGAGCAGTAATCCCGATATGCCGGATTAAGGAGAATCACGTCATGGCTTATGCGCACGTAAACAATCAGCGCCTGTATTTTGAAGACACCGGCGGCAACGGTCCCGTGATCGTGTTCTCGCACGGCCTGCTGATGGATCACGAGATGTTCGCGCCTCAAGTCGCGGCCCTGCGCGACCGCTATCGCGTGATCACCTGGGACGAGCGCGGTCACGGCCTGACCGCCGGCTCCACCTTGGAACCATTCAGCTACTACGACTCAGCCAATGATCTCGCGGCGCTGCTGCAGCATCTCGGAATCAAGCGCGCGATCCTCGCCGGCATGTCGCAGGGCGGCTACCTGTCGCTGCGCTGCGCGCTGACGCATCCAGAAATCGTTCGCGCACTGGTACTGATCGACACCCAGGCCATGCCCGAAGACCCGGCGAAGATGCCGGCCTACAAACAGATGCTGGATGCCTGGGCCGCGCACGGCCTCAGCGCACAGATTTCAACCATCATCGAGCAGATCATTCTAGGCACTGGCTGGGCTGGTTCAGCACTGTGGAAAGAAAAGTGGAAACACGTGCAGCCGCATAACCTGATTGGCTGCTTCCACACACTAGGCAATCGCGATGACATCAGCAGCAAGCTGGCGCAGATCAAGGTTCCGGCGCTGGTGATTCACGGCGAGAAGGACATGGCGATCACACTGGACCGCGCGCGTGCGCTCGCCAATGGCTTACCGCATGCCGAACTCGCCGTGATTCCGGGTGCGGGTCACGCCGCCAATCTGACGCATGCCGCAGCGGTAACACCACTGATTGAACGCTTCTTGACGTCACTCGAAAAAGACGCCTGACAGCAGCGGTCTGCATGCACAGTCTTGCGTCTTACTGGCTCGATCTGCAATCGACTGGATATATCGAGCCTCTGGTTGCACTACAGCACGGCTGCTGCCCGGCCTTCGTATCTGGTTATAAGATAAAGGCATGAAGCAGCAGTTCAAACACTACTGCATGACGGTCATTGTCGTCCTGATCTTCATCGCTATCGGCGAGGGCCTTTTCGTCTATTCCGGTCTCTACAACATCGGTGCCGACGATCATCACACGCGGCCGGTTTTCGCGCTGTTGAAAACCTTGCGCGAACGCTCGGTAGACGTGCGCTCAAAGGACATCACAGTGCCCAATCTTGAAAACCCGCAACTAGTCCTCAAAGGTGCCGGACAGTACGCGGCGATGTGCACCGGCTGTCACCTGGCACCGGGAATGACGGATTCGGAAATCCGTCCTGGCCTGTATCCACAACCGCCGAATCTATCGCAGATGCGAGTTGATCCGAAGCAGGCATTCTGGGTCATCAAGCACGGCATCAAGATGAGCGCGATGCCGGCCTGGGGTTTCAGTCACGACGACGCCACGATCTGGTGCATGGTTGCGTTCCTGCAGAAATTGCCCGACATGACCCCGACCGCATACAAGGACATGGTCGCAAAGGCACCGCCAGATGAAGACATGGCGCCGATGAACGATGACATGCCTGCGCATCGCCACTGAACGCTTTTCAAATCGAAGCCGCGTCACCCGCTCTAGCCACAATACAGATCAATATTGTTATAGTATATTATATAAACATTTAATTATATTATAATTAAAAACATATCATATGAAGCTGATAACAGAGCGGGTGCGTGATTTTTCCGCTTTAAAGCCTAAGCATCCTCTCCGCCCAAGGCAGTGACCAGATCGGTCATCAAGGCATGCAACTCACCCGTCATCAAGGTGAAATCGGCATCAAACTGCTCATCGGCATTCTGCGTACTGCCTTCGTCGCGGTTCTTTTCGATCTCCAGGAATTTCACGCGCTTGACCTGATGCTGCTCGGTCAGCACGCAGGCCAGCCGGTCATTCCAGACCAAGCCGAGCCGCGTCGCGGCCTTGCCGGAGGCGATGTGCTGGCGGATGTCCTTGCCGTCGAGTCCGTGGCGGACATAGCGCACAGTCGATTTGCTTTCATCGGAGCCGCACAGTTCGCAATCCTGATCAAACACGAAGCGGCCCGGCACGTCGGTGGCATTGAGCCAGGCCGTCATCGCCACGGCTGGCGACAGTTTCGTTACCAGCGGCAGCACGGCTAACTCGCCCAGCGCCTCACGCAAGGCAGTAATGAGGTCTTCCGCGCGTGACGGCGAGGACGCGTCCACCACCAGCCAGCGGTTCACCGGATCGAGCCACGCACGCACTACGCGGCGGCGCGCGAAGGCACGTGGCAGCAGTTCAGTGGTGACGCGCTCCTTGATGTCGCGCATCTGCTTGCGACCGGGCTTGAAGCCCTGCTGCCTTTCGAGTTGCGCAGCCATCTCTTTGGCAGACTGGTTGACCACCGAGGCGGGCAGCATTTTCTGCTCGGTCCCCAGCGCGATCAGCAGATGTTTCCCCTGCGAACACACCAGCTGTCCATCATCACGCGGTGCCACCCAGCCACGGCTCTGCATCGCCATGCCCGAGCACGGCATCAACGGATGGCGTGCCAGATATTCTTCGAGCTGTCCGGCAGGCATCTGCCAGTTTTCCGGCAGGCGATAGATTTGCAGATTGCGAAACCACATATTTCAGGATTTTCCGGCTGGCATAATTGGCTGACGCGAGGCTACTGCGCCGCAGTGGGCGCGCATGATAGCAGCCGAAAGCGTGCGCGCCAGAGTTAATTTTTCTCACGCAGCAGACGTCGTAAATCGCTGACGAAATCGGGTACCGGCGTGAATTCATTTCCCAGCAGGCGGGATTTCCCAGCGCGATCGAAAATAAAAATGCCTGAGCTGTGTGTCACCAGGTAATTGCCGTGCGCGTCCTGCGTCTGGCGCGTGTAACCCACACGATAGCGGCGTGCAATTTTCTTCAACTCGTCTTCGCTGCCACGCAAGCCGACGATATCGGGGCCGAAGGCAGTGACATAGCGCTGCAAAACTGCCAGCGTGTCACGCTGCGGATCGGCAGTGACAAACAGGACTCGCACATCGTCGGCCGCCGGACCCAGCTGCTGCAGCACAGCGTGCAATTTCGCCAGCGTCGTCGGACACACATCAGGACAGTGCGTGTAGCCGAAATACAACAGCACCACCTTGCCCCTGAAATCGGCGGCGGTCACATCACCGGCACCGGCCTGTTGCATCGTGAACTGCAAATCCGGCAGCAGGTGGCTGATGTCCTTGAGGCGCCAAGCAGCTTCGCCGCCGCATCCATGGAGTGCAGAGACACCATTGATCAACCCTGCAACGACTGCCGCGCGCCATGCTCTGTGCATGAAAATCTCCGTAGTCAACTGGCAAAAAGGCTCGTGATGACGCGCCGCCGGTGATATTGTGCCCGGGCTTTGTATGGTCGTCTTCATCATTCCATGAATTCACTCTCTCCCAGCGCGGCTGCACGCGCGCGATATGCGTTGCGCTATACATTGCCGGCTGTGCTGACGTGTGCAGCTCTCATCGCACTGTGGCATGACCCGATGGGTCGTGCGTTGCTTGAATTTCTGCTGCCTTGGGAATTCTCGCCGACCGTAATCGGCATCACCCTGCTGCTACTCGTGCTTTACAGCCGAGGCCTGTGGCTGGCGCTGCGCGCCGGAGAGCACATCGTTTTCTGGAGTCCGGCGGCGTACTACCTGGGTGTGCTGCTCTTGTACGTGTCGCTGCAATCGCATGTGGATTACTACGCGGAACACATGTTTTACATCCATCGGCTGCAACACCTGGTGCTGCACCATCTCGGCCCGTTTCTGCTTGCACTTGCGGCGCCGATACCTCTGCTGCGTCGCGGAACACCGCAAGCATGGCTGAGCGCATGGCTCGACCCGTTTTTCCAGAGCCGCACGGTGCGCGCCGTGTCTGCGTTCATCTCGCACCCGGTAGTCGCGCCGACGCTGTTCCTGGGCGGCATTGGCATCTGGCTGCTTCCTGGTCTGCACTTCGATGCCATGCTGAGCGTGCCGCTGAATAAGCTGATGAACTGGAGCATGCTGCTCGACGGCCTGCCGTTCTGGTGGCTGATCCTCGACCGGCGGCCGGCACCACCCGCACGCCTCGGCTATGGTGGTCGCATCCTGATGATGTGGTTCATCATGATTCCACAGATTGTGCTGGGTGCGGTCATCACGCTTTCGCGCCACGATCTCTATCCGGTTTATGATCTCTGCGGCCGCGCCTTCGCACTGACACCTATCCAGGACCAGCAGATCGGCGGGCTGATCATCTGGATTCCCGCGTCGATGATGAGCGTGATCGCCAGCCTGATCGTCATCAGCTTCTATCGGCAGGAGCGCTGACCGCGTTCACGGCCCTTGTGCATCCGCACCCAGCAACTTGAATTCGCTGGTCAGCTTCAGCCCGTTTGAAAACACCAGCGTCAGCGGCAATGTGCCACCGACCTGCAACGGTCTGACCGGATTCATCAGCATCACGTGGTAGCCGCCAGGTGCGAAAACGAGGTTGCCATGCGCAGGTACTGTCACATTCTCGGCTGGCAGCATCTGAGACTGCCCGTCCATTACTACACTCCTGTGCATCATGATCATGCCGTAAGCGGCGGTTTCGACGCTTTGCAGTTGTAATGGCTGCGCATCTGGATTGACCACCGTGAAATAGGCCGCAGCTGGAAGATCTCCCGGCAACAGCCGGATCCAGGCATCCTTGACCGCGGGCTGTGATGGTGCGCCGCAGGCTGTCAGACCCAGGCCCAGCAGCAACATCACTAGGATATTTTTCATGATGGACTTCCCGTTTTGCATGGTCTTAGATGACAAGCATTTTCGTGTTTGGACCCACGAAGTGAATTATTGGCGATTCACTCCCGCGCGGCGGGAGCGACAAATATTCGGCTAGACCGGGTCAATTCGATACAATTAGCGCCACGCAATCCGGCGGGGCTCAACATAACGACCGGTGTCTGCACCATCCGCAGGTTTGGATTGAGCAGGCCTTCACTTAATTTTTACATTAAAAAGTTGGTCCAGGTGGCTAATTTCAATCATAAATTTTGCGTAGCACCGATGATGGACTGGACCGACCGGCATTGCCGGTTTTTCCTGCGCCTGCTGTCCAGCCACGCCCTGCTATATACGGAAATGGTCACGACCGGCGCGGTCATCAATGGCGAACGCCAGCGCATCCTGCGCTTTGACCGTAGCGAACATCCGGTGGCACTGCAACTCGGCGGCAACGATCCAGATACGCTCGCACGCTGTTCGGAAATCGGCGAACGCTTCGGCTACGACGAGATCAACCTCAACTGCGGCTGCCCCTCGGATCGAGTGCAGGATGGCCGTTTTGGCGCCTGCCTGATGCGCAAGCCGGACCTTGTCGCTGAGTGTGTGATGACCATGAGCAAGGCCAGCGACCTGCCGATCACGGTGAAGACCCGCATCGGTCTCGACAACACCGAGGAATATGGTTTCCTGCGCCATTTCGTAGAAACCGTGGCCGCCTGCGGCTGCGAGACCTTCATCATCCACGCGCGCAAGGCCTGGCTCAATGGTCTCTCACCGAAGGAGAACCGTGAAATTCCACCGTTGCGTTACGAGGTGGTTTACCGCCTTAAGCAGGATTTTCCAGGACTGCGCATCGTCATCAACGGCGGTATCCACACGCTGGAGGAATGCCGTGAACACCTGCGGCATGTCGACGGTGTGATGCTGGGACGCGAAGCCTACGAAAATCCGTGGATGCTGAGTGAAGTGGATGCCGGGCTGTTCGGCTCGCCCGTCGCGACATTCACGCGCACGGAACTGCTGCGCCGCTACCTGCCCTACATCGAACGCGAACTGAGCAATGGCACTCCCCTTGCGCATATCACCCGCCACATTCTCGGATTGTTCCGCGGCGAACAGGACAGTCGCAGTTTCCGCAGGATACTGAGCGAGCGCGCCTGTAAACCGGGTGCTGGCATCGAAGTGATCGAGGCGGCGCTGGACGCCGTTGAACAATTGCCGCAACTCGCCGCCGCCTAGGAGCCATTCACCAATGACAAAACTAATCGTCTTACTACTACTGGGATTGAACATGACTCTCGCCAACGCCGCCACGCCGGTTCGCGTACTGATGGAAACCAGCATGGGTAACATCACCCTGGAACTGGATCACGACAAGGCACCCAAGACCGTCGACAACTTCGTCGAGTACGTGAAATCAGGATTCTATGACGGCCTGACTTTCCACCGTGTCATCAAGGGTTTCATGATCCAGGGTGGTGGTTACGACGAAAACTATCGTCCGCGCAAAACCCGCGCACCGATTGAAAATGAAGCCAGGAATGGTCTCAAGAACCTGCGCGGCACCATCGCGATGGCGCGCACCAGCGATCCGAATTCCGCTACCGCGCAATTTTTCATCAATCACGCCGACAATGCCAATCTCGACTACCCGAGCTTCGACGGCTGGGGCTACGCGGTTTTCGGCAAGGTGGTGGACGGCATGGATGTGGTCGACAAGATCGCCGCGACTCCCACAGGCAACACCGCGCCATTCGGCCGCGACGTGCCGGTGACACCGGTGATGATAACCAAGGTCGTCCTGCTTCCCACCAAAGCGAACTAAGCATCGCAATGACGGGTGCACAGGCGGTATGAGCACACCCACGCTGTTGCTGGCAGACCTGCACCTGCCGGCGCAGCTCTCGCCTCTGCGCGATACCTTTATCAACTTCCTGGAAGGCCCCGCGACCGATGCCGGGCAGGTTTATCTGCTGGGCGACCTGTTCGAATTCTGGATCGGCGATGCCGAGGGCCTGCAGGACTATGCGCGCGAAGTCAGCCGCCTGGCTGCGCTGACTGCACGTGGCGTCAAGGTCTTTTACATGCACGGCAATCGCGACTTCATGGTCGGCAGGCTGTTTGCTGAAATCAGCGGCGTCGAGATCCTGCCTGATCCGCTGGTGGTTGACCTGCACGGCACGCCGACCTTGCTGTCGCACGGCGACATCTACTGCACCGACGACGAGGCTTATCAGAGCTGGCGGCGCTTCTCGCGCCGGCCCTCTGCGCAATGGGGCTATCGGCATTTGCCGCGCTCCCTGCGCGCGCGCATCGCCGGCAACCTGCGCGGGCAAAGTGCGCGCAAGGTGCTGCTGCCGGAATCGATCATGGATGTGAACACTGCGGCCATTGAACAGGCATTTGTGTCACATCAAGTGCAACGCATGATCCACGGCCACACGCATCGCCCCGCCGAGCATGATCACGGCAATGGCTGCCGGCGCATTGTGCTTGCGGACTGGCGCCCGGATCGTGCCGAATACCTGCAGGTCGATGACCGGGGCATGCATAGAATCGCGTTGCCCATGGCCTGAATATTTCAGCCTGCTGTTATGTCCAGAGGTTCAAACTCAGCTCCGACGAAGCCCGCAATGCGCCGCGCTTCATGATTGAACGGCGGCCGCAGGCGCATGCCGTATTCCACCAGCAATGTCCGGAAGCTTGCGGTTGGTTCCAGCGCACGTTGCGCACAGAGTGTGTGGAACCAATGCGTGCCAATTGCGACATGCCGCACTTCATCTTGCAGAATGATTTCGAGTATGCGGACAGTTTCAGGATCGCCCGCCCGCTGCAGACGCAGGATCATGCCTGGCGTGACATCCAATCCACGCGCTTCTAGCACGCGCGGCACCAGCGCCATGCGCACCAGCACGTCATGCCGGGTTTTCTCCGCTGCTTCCCACAGGCCGTTGTGGGCACTGAAATCGCCGTAGGCACAGCCCAGTTCCTGCAGCCGCTGCTGCAACATCAGAAAATGACGCGCTTCATCCTTGGCGACCGATAGCCAGTCGCGATAATAGTCTGCGGGCATCCCGCGAAATCGCCAGCAGGCGTCGAGTGCCAGATTGATTGCGTTGAACTCGATATGCGCCACGGCGTGAATCAGCGCGGCACGGCCTTCCGGAGTACCAAGACCACGGCGCTGAACCTGGCTGGGATGAATCAGCAACGGCTGCGCCGGTCGTCCAGGTATGCGGCTGTCATCGTCGCCTGAAGACATATCGGCCGAGTCATCCAGCGCCGCCACCAGTGCACATTTGCGCTCAGGAGTTGATTCGATCAGCGCCGCATGGATCGAGTTGTCAGGGCTGTCTGCCAAAAAAATAATCCGTCATGCCGTATATCGGCTCAGTGCCTGCGCCAGGTCGGCCTGGAGGTCGGCCAGATCCTCAATACCCACTGATAGCCGGATCAACCCTTCAGCAATACCCATCGTCTGGCGTCGCTCCAGACCCATCTCCCAGAAAATGGTGTGGGCTACAGGTATCGCCAGAGTGCGGGTGTCCGACAGATGACTGGACACGATGACCAATTTAAGGGCGTCGAGAAAATCAAGACAGTCAATGCTGCTGCGCAACTCAAAACTCAACAGGGTACCAAAGCCACCCTTGAACAATGTCGCGGCGCGCTGGTGCTGCTTGTGACTGGGCAGCCCGGGATAATGCACACGTTCAACCAGGGGCTGCGCTTCAAGCCAACCTGCCAGCGCCAGTGCGTTGCCGCCTGCACGCTCCATGCGCAGTGCCAGGGTTTCGGCGCCGACGGCGATGCGGTGGGCATCTTCAGCGCGCAGTGTGGCGCCGAAATCGCGTAGTCCTTTCTTGCGAATCTGCAACATGCCCCACCCGGCCGGTTCCTTCTTGCGATAGGCCGGCAGGATGTTGGGATAACGTGACCAGTCGAACAGGCCGGTGTCGCTTACCGATCCGCCCATCGCATTACCGTGGCCGCTGATGCCCTTGGTCAGCGCGTGCACTACCAGGCTGGCCTGCACCTCGTTCCCGCGCAACAGCACCGGCGTGGTCAGGGTGTTGTCGACGATATAGAGCAGTTGCCGTTCCGCGCACAGGGCGCCGATTCCGGCGAGGTCAGCCACCTGGGTGCGCGGATTGGCGATGGTCTCGACAAACACCAGCCGGGTATTCGGGCGCAGGGCCGCCGCTACGTGCTGCACATCCGTGGCATCGACAAAAGACACTTCGATGCCCAGCCCCAGCAACGTCTGCAAAAGGCTGTTGGTGTTGCCGAACAGGAACTGGCTGCTGACCATGTGGTCACCTGCGTGCAGCAGCGACACCAGCACAGCGGATATTGCCGCCATTCCGGTGGAAAAGCAGGTGGTCGCGCGCGCCTCTTCCAGCAGGGAGATTTTCGCCTCCAACGCTGCACCGGTCGGATTACCCTGGCGTGCATACACATAGCCGGATTGTTCGCCCTGAAATACCGCTGCCAGATTGCGGGCGGAGCCCTGCGTATAAGCCGCAGCGGTGTGCATCGGCTTGTGCACGGCGCCATGTTCGACGCCCGCCGCATGATCCGAATGCAGGATACGAGTTGTGATGCCGTACTTCATGGAGCGCCTCAGAATCCGGTTGCAACGTAGCTTATTACTACTTCTTCGGTCCCGCTGGCGGAACCGCATGCCTGGCTTGCAGTTCGTGATCCATGCGGCGCGACAGGTCCTGCACCTTGGGCAGCAGCGCCTGCAGGCGCGACTGCATCAGCATCAGCGTCTGCCTGTTCAATTCCGGTGCTTTGTTCAGATACGCCTGACCACTCTCGGATTGATAGAATTTGGTGAGATCGTTGATTTCCTTGTCGGTGAAAGTCGTCGAATAAATATTCACCAGATCGGGCTTGAGCTTGTCCCAGGCCAGCGCCGGCAGGATCGTCGCGGACAACTCCTTCATGTATTTATCCACCACCGGACGGTCCGCAGCGGTCGCATTCATTTGCTGCGCCTGCTGGTTCATGAACGCCTGCACCTGCACCTGCATCTGCTGCGAGGCGTTCTCGGCATGGCTGACCGCCAGCAATTTCTCCACCGACTGTATAGTCGCATGCGCAGCGACATTCGCCGCCCAGGCGGGTGCGCCGATCAGCAGCGCCAGAATCAGTGCGAGTGTCGTTTTCATGCGTTTAACTCCGGATTGTAGAAATCACACTAACTGTTCTTGAGTTCTAGCACCGTCTGCGACGCACGGTTGCGCTGTTGCTTGGCGGCATCCGAACGAAATAGCTCGAGCTGGCTCAGATATTCGGTGGTGATGTCCTGGGTGATGTATTCGCCCGTGAATACCGACGTATCGAAGCGCGTCAGCTTTGGATTGCCATAACGCACGGCCTCGATCAGGTCCTCCAGATCCTGGAAGATCAGGCGGTCAGCACCCAGCATTTTCTCCAGTTCTGACACGCTACGGCCATGCGCCACCAGTTCCGAGGTGGTTGGCATGTCGATACCGTAGACGTTCGGATAGCGCACCGGCGGCGACGCCGAGGCGAAATAGACTTTTTTAGCGCCGGACTCGCGCGCCATCTGGATGATTTCCTGTGAGGTAGTGCCACGGACGATGGAATCATCCACCAACAGCACGTTCTTGCCGCGAAATTCCAGATCCACCGGGTTGAGTTTCTGCCGCACCGATTTTTTGCGCTGAGCCTGACCGGGCATGATGAAAGTGCGCCCGATGTAACGATTTTTTATAAAGCCCTCGCGATAGGACACGCCCAGCCGCGTTGCCAGTTCGGCGCCGGCGACGCGACTGGTATCGGGAATCGGGATCACCACATCAATATCGTGATCCGGCCATTCGCGCAGGATTTTCTCGGCCAGCTTCACGCCCATGCGCAGTCGTGCTTTATAAACATAAACTTCGTCCATCACCGAATCCGGTCGCGCCAGATAGACGTGTTCGAAAATGCACGGTGAATAGACCGGATTGGCCGCACACTGGCGCCGGTGCAGGGTGCCGTCGCGGGTGATGTAAACCGCCTCGCCGGGCGCGATATCACCAAGCATCTCGTAGCCCAGCGCGTTCAGTGCGACAGACTCCGAAGCGATCATGTAATCCTTTCCGTGCGCGGACTGGCGCACGCCATAGACTGCCGGCCGTATCCCGCAGGGATCGCGGAAGCCCAGAACGCCATAGCCGGAAATCATCGCTACGCAGGCGTAGGCGCCACGGCAGCGCTGGTGTACTGCGGAAACTGCTGCAAAAACATCCTCTGGTGAAAGCCGTAGAGCACCGCGCTGCATCAGCTCATGAGCAAAAATATTCAGCAGCACTTCGGAATCAGAGTCGGTGTTGAGGTGACGCCGGTCCTCCAGAAACAGTTCCTGTTTGAGTTCCTCGGCATTGGTCAGATTGCCGTTATGCGACAGCGCAATGCCGAACGGCGTGTTGGTGTAGAACGGCTGGGCTTCCGCCGAGGTCGAGCAGCCCGCGGTCGGGTAGCGCACATGGCCCACGCCCATGGGTCCGCGCAACTGCAGCATGTGTTCGTCCTTGTTGAACACGTCGCGAACCAGGCCGTTTTCCTTGCGCAGATAGAGCCGGTTGCCATCATTGGTGATGATGCCGGCGGCATCCTGACCGCGGTGCTGCAACATGGTCAGCGCATCAAACAACTCCTGGTTGACCGCTGGCCCCTGCGAAACGATGCCTGCAATGCCGCACATGAAAAACCTCTCAGGAACTGTGACGCGTAGGGATATGCGTGCCTGCAGCGGGTGCTGCATCGGGGCGGATTTTGTCCAGCCAGGATTCCGGTACCACGGCCTTCAGGCCATTGGCGAGAAATTCAAGATTCGGCACCAACACCGACTCGTGCCACCAGCGATCCTGCGTCGCACCCATGGTGCTGGCGCAAAGGATAAACACCGCCACAGCCAATAAGCCGCGCAGGAATCCGAAAACGGCGCCAAGACTGCGATCGACGCCGCTGAAGATGCTGTGACGGATCAGTTCGCTGATCAGGTGTGACAGGATCGCGCCGAAAATCAGGCCGGAGATGAACAGCACCACATATGCGCAGGCAAGCCGGATCGCCGGTTCATTGATATAAGGCACCAGCATCTGCGCCAGCATGTGACCGAAAACGCAGGCCAGGCCAAAAGCCAGCACCCAGGTCAGCAGGTTCAGCACTTCGCGGACAAAGCCCCGCAGCAGGCCAACCAGAATCGAAACCAGGAAAACCGCGACGATGCACCAATCGACCCAGATCATGTGAGCATTACCGCAAGGGATATCCCTTGGATTTTATCATGCAACCATGGTGAATCATTCACCGACGACTTCGGCGTGGTCAATGCCGAGGCGCATCAGGCTTTTTTGCGCGCCAAGCGCCAGTTCCCGGCTGCCATAGGGTCCTGAACGCACGCGATAGCCCACACCGGCATGCGTCTCCACCGGCGCGACCACTACTCTGTAGCCGCCATCCCTGAGCTTGCTTGCAAGACGCCGCGCATTGTCGACATCCGAAAATGTTCCTGCCTGCACGAACCACGCGCCGCGCCCCGTTGCAGACTTGACGGCGGCATCTGCCCGGTCCTGCGGTGGCGGCTTGATGGTGGAATGCTCCGATTGTATCGGCGCAGCAACCGCTGCAACGACGGAATGTTTCGCGATCTCCGTGTTTTTTGGGGTCGGTGCCTGAGCGGCCTTGAGCGTAGATGCGTTATCGCCATTGTTCCCGATATTGTCTGCCGCAGATGATGGCGGTTGCTCGAATTGTGGCGCGTCGTCGCTGTCCGCGGTGGTGCTGGCCGCTGCGGGTGGCGGCACAGCGGCGATCACTGGCGGCATCGGTGTCGCTGGCTGCACGGCTTGCGTCATCGGCATGGCTGTTGCCGGTTGCCGCAGATCCAGAGTCACATGCTTGACGCCATCATCGTCTGCAGGCGGCTTGCCGGCCGGCGGCAGCAACAGGCTGAACAGCAGCGCGACAGCCAGCAGCGCGCCAACACCAACCAGCCGGCGCTTGAGTTGATCATCCATTCAGCATCTCGGCCATGGCTGCAACCGTCAGAAAAGAGCCCGCGACCACAATGACATCTCCTGCCTGCGCCGTATTTCCGGCTGCGCGGTAGGCGGCGGCCACATCCGCAAACGCGGTGCAGGCCAGACCCGCAGCGCGCAGACGTGCGGCGAGGATTTCGCCGGATTGTCCGCGCTGACCGGGCAGTCCGGCGGCAAAAAAAGTATGCACGCAACTTGCGAGCGCCTGTGCGTAGGCTTCAGCGGGCTTGTCGGCAAGCATGCCGATGACCATCAGGATGCGACCCTGGATCGCTTCGGCGCGCAGATTATCGGCCAAAACCGCTGCCGCTTCCGCATTGTGTCCCACGTCGAGGATGACATCGCCGATGCGCTGGAAGCGCCCGGGCAGCTGCAACGCGGGCAAGGCATTTCGAATCGCCGCCTCGCTCACCGGCAAGCTGCGTTGCATCGTCTGTACCAATGCGAGTACGCCAGCGGCGTTGCGCAGTTGCGCCACTCCGCGAAGTCCCGGCAGCGGCAACTTGTCCAGGCGCTGACTGCTGCCCCGCCAGTTCCAGCCGTCGGCGTCTGCGCTGAAATTGTATTCATGCCCAATGTTTTGCAGAGTGATGCCGAGCTCCGCGGCACGCTGTGTCACCGAAGCCGGCGGCTGCAGGTCGGCGCAGACCGCGGGCCGGCCAGCGCGCAGGATGCCGGCCTTCTCGCGGCCGATGGATTCGCGATCCGGTCCCAGCCAATCGGTGTGATCAAGACCGATGTTGGTGATGAGAGCCGCGTCGGCGTCTACCAGATTGACCGCGTCGAGCCGGCCGCCGAGTCCGACCTCCAGCACCTGCAAGTCCAACGCCGCTTCACGGAACAACCACAGCGCCGCCAGCGTACCGAACTCGAAATAAGTCAGCGCTGTGTCTTGTCGCGCGGCTTCGACGATGGCGAACGCACGGCACAGTTCCGCGTCGCTGAGGCACACGCCATCGATCGCGACACGCTCGTTGTAACGATGCAGGTGCGGCGAGGTATACAGCCCCACGCGGTAGCCGGCGGCCTGGTAGATACGCGCTGCAAGCGTCGCGCTGGAGCCTTTACCGTTTGTTCCCGCAACAGTCAGTGTGCGTGTACGCGTTTCCGCCAACTGCAGCCGCGCGGCAACCTCGCCGACCCGCTCCAGGCCCATAGCGATGGCCCGCGCGTGCAGGCCTTCCTGCCAACGCAGCCAATCTACGAGACTCGATCTTGCGTTGAGGGGACAGGTCAACCGGATACATCCGTTTTCAGTAACCCGCTGTCGTCGCGGATCATCTATAGATTGTTATTATATATTATACTAAACTAAATATAGTAAATATATTATAACATAATACAAACATCGCGCCGATACAGCGGGCGCAGCATTACTGGGCAGCGGCGATACTCGGGGAAAAATGAGTGAGCATGGCGAGCATGCGATAGACGCGGTCACGCATCTCGCGACGATCGATAATCAGGTCGATGTGTCCATGTTCGAGCAGGAACTCTGCACGCTGGAAACCTTCCGGTAATTTCTGGCGCACAGTCTGTTCAATCACGCGCGGACCGGCAAAGCCGATCAGTGCTTTCGGCTCGGCGATGTTGATATCGCCCAGCATCGCCAGACTGGCGGAAACGCCGCCCATGGTTGGATGCGTCAGCACCGAGATGAACGGCAGGCCGCGCTCGGCCAGTTTGGCCAGCGCCGCGCTGGTCTTGGCCATCTGCATCAGCGAGAACAGCGACTCCTGCATGCGCGCGCCACCACTGGCGGCGAACAGAATCAGCGGCACGCCGTATTCGAGACTGGCATTCACCGCACGGACAAATTTTTCACCGACGACACTACCCATGGAGCCCCCCATGAAGCTGAACTCGAAGGCTGCTGCCACCAGCGGCAGGCCCATGAGCTGGCCGCGGACCACCACCAGCGCGTCGCGCTCGTCGGTGTCGTTCTGAGCTTCCTTGATGCGGTCGGTGTACTTGCGGCTGTCACGAAATTTCAAGGGGTCGCGCGGCGTCAGTTTTTCGCCGATCTCAAGCCGCGGCTCGGCATCCAGAAAATGATCCAGCCGTTGCCGCGCGGTGATATTGCGATGCGCACCGCATTTGGGGCACACCTCCAGCGTGCGCTCCAGTTCCGCGCGGTAAAGCACCGACTGGCAACTCTCGCACTTGGTCCAGAGCCCTTCCGGTACATTGCGCTTGCGCGCACCGGTAGTCAGAAGTTTGGAGCCTGAAATTTTTTCCAGCCAGCTGGTCATGGGATCACTTTCCTGGAACGGAGTGGCATCAGTGCCGTAATCGTCCGGTAATCATAAGGCATCCAGCGCCTTGCGCATCGGCGCCAGCAGGTCGGCCAGGTGCTGCGGCAAAGTCTCCGGCTGCTGCAGATGTTTTTCGATCGCGGACACCAGCACGCTGCCGACGACGACGCCGTCAGCAACACGCCCGACCGCCGCGGCGCTGGTGGCATCACGAATGCCAAAACCCACCGCCAGTGGCAGTTGCGTGTGCTTGCGGATTTCCGCCAGATGGCTGGCGACGCTGCTCACATCCAGCGTCGCGGCGCCCGTGACGCCCTTGATCGAAACGTAATACAGGTAGCCACTGGCCTCGCGCGCCACCGCGGCAATGCGCGCAGCAGGACTGGTCGGCGCCAGCAGGAAGATGCAGTCAAGTCCGTGGGCGCGCAGCGTCGGCAAGTAAGCAGGGGCCTCCTCCACCGGCAGATCGACGATGAGCACGCCATCAACGCCACACTGCTGGGCCTTTTCCGCAAACGCTTGCAGTCCGCGCATCTCGATGGGATTGAGATAACCCATCAACACGACTGGAGTCTGCGTATCCGTGCGGCGGAACGCCGCCACCATGTCCATGATCTGCCAGAGGTTGGCGCCATGTGCGAGCGCGCGCTCGCAGGCCAGCTGGATCGTCGGGCCGTCCGCCATCGGGTCGGAAAACGGCACGCCGAGTTCGACCACATCCGCGCCCGCCGCAACCAGCGCGTGCATCAAAGCGACGGTGTGACGCGGATGCGGATCGCCAGCCGTGATGTAGGGAATCAGGGCTTTGCGCCTGGCGGCTTTCAACTGAGCGAAAGTGTTTGCGAGTCGGGTCATAAGTGAGAGCCCCCTTAAGTCAAGGGGGCGATCCTGGCACTCGGAGAGTGCCGGGATGGGGGATGTGGGAAACCATGAAGATCACGATTGCGCGGCATGGACGATCTCAGGTCAGGCTGATGCCTTCCAGCCGCGCGATGGTGAAAATATCCTTGTCGCCTCGGCCCGAGAGATTGACGACGATATTCTTGTCCGGCCCCAGCTTCGTCGCCAATTTCTTGGCGTAGGCGAAGGCATGCGAAGACTCCAGTGCCGGGATGATGCCCTCGACCAGCGTCAGTTCGTGGAACGCAGCCAGCGCCTCGTCGTCGTTGATCGCGGCGTAGGTGACGCGGCCGAGATCCTTGAGCCAGGCGTGCTCGGGACCCACACCCGGATAATCCAGTCCGGCGGAGATCGAATGCGTCGGCATGATCTGGCCGTTGTCGTCGGCCATGATGTAGGTGCGGTTGCCGTGCAGCACACCGGGGCGGCCCGCAGTCAGCGGCGCAGCATGATCGGGCGTGTTGACGCCCTTGCCGCCGGCCTCGATGCCGTACATCGCCACCTCTTTATGATCGATGAACGGATAGAACATGCCGATGGCGTTGGAGCCGCCGCCGACGCAGGCGACCAGCGCATCCGGCAACCGCCCGATCTGCGCGCGCGTCTGCGTCAGCAGTTCGCGGCCGACGACGGCGTTGAAATCGCGCACCAGCATCGGGTACGGATGCGGCCCGGCGACGGTGCCGATGATGTAGAAGGTGTCGTCGACGTTCGTCACCCAATCCCGCAGTGCTTCGTTTAGCGCGTCCTTAAGCGTCTTGGTGCCACTGTGCACCGGCACCACTTCCGCGCCGAGCAGCTTCATGCGGTAGACGTTGGGCGACTGGCGCTGCACGTCCTCCGCGCCCATGTAGACCACGCACTTGAGGCCCAGGCGCGCGGCGATGGTCGCGCTGGCGACGCCGTGCTGGCCGGCGCCGGTCTCGGCGATGATGCGGGTTTTGCCCAGGTGCTTGGCCAGCAGCGCCTGGCCGACCGTGTTGTTGACCTTGTGCGCGCCGGTGTGATTCAGGTCTTCGCGCTTGATGTAGACCTGCGCCCCGCCCCATTTTTTCGTCAGGCGTTCGGCGTGATACAGCGGCGACGGCCGGCCGACGTAATGCGTCAGATCCTTGTCGAGTTCGGCGAGGAACGCGGCATCGTGCTTGAGGCTTTCGTAGGCGTCGGCCAGTTCGCGCAACGGCTGCATCAGCGTTTCCGCGACGAACTGTCCACCATAGGGGCCAAAGCGGCCGTGCACATCCGGGTACTGGTAAGTCATAAATTTATTGATGCGGCCACATGAAGTTTGAAAAAGATATCGCGGGTTTTAACTTGGCACCCAGATTAAATCGGAAGTGCGAATGTGGCCGCATCAATAATAAAAACCATGTGCTCCTGGTTATTGAACCGGTCAGCAAACGTCCCTGTAACATTGAATTGTGCCCCAATCATGAATGTCCTTGTTCAAACATCTGCTGACCGGTTCAATAACTCTTGGTCCGCTGCCCGCACCACTGTCACGAATGCCCGCATTTTTTCCGGGCACTTGATCCCGGGTTGAAGTTCGATACCGCTGGAAACATCCACCGCGTAAGGCCGGATGCTGCGGATGCCCTCGCCGACATTGTCCGGCCGCAATCCGCCCGCCAGCACGATCGGTTTGCCCACCGCCTGCACCTGTTTCCAGTCAAAGCTGCGGCCGCTGCCGCCCATACCGCCGGGCGCGTGGCTGTCCAGCAGCAGCGCGGCGGCGGCCGGATAAAGCGCGGCCTGCTGCATCAACGAGGTCTGCGCTGTCATCGCCACCGCCTTCATGTACGGCACGCCAAAACGTCCGCAGAATTCCGCATCTTCCTCGCCATGAAACTGCAGCAGATCGGGCTTGAGCAGCGCCAGCGACTCGCGCACAAAATCCTCATCCGCATTGCTGAACAAGGCCACCACGCTCACCAGCGGCGGCAACGCGGCGCGGATGATAGCGGCTGTGGCCGGCGTCATAAAGCGCGCACTACTGGGCACCAGCACGAAGCCCAGCGCATCGACGCCCAGCGCAATCGCCACAGCAGCATCTTCCGCGCGTGTGATGCCACAGAACTTGATGCGTGTGCGCTGTGATCGTGTGGATATCGGGTTCATGCCTGGGTATCGCATCACCCGCTGTCCAGGGTTTGGGCGTCGAGATTGTTATAATATATTTACTAAATAAATATATATGCAACATTAAATAACAAATATTGCGTCACGACTGCAGACAGCGGGTAGCGAATTATGCCCGTTTATCTCCGATTCAGCCGGGGAACCAGGGCACCTGCGGCGCAGGAATGTCAAATGCAGGCGGATATTCCGGCCCGACAAAATACAGTCCATCAGGCGGCGCCTTGAGACCGGCCTGAGCGCGGTCGCGGCTGGCCAGCACTTCGGCAATCCAAGCCATCGGCTGGCGTCCGAGTCCCACAGCGGACAAGGCGCCAATGATATTGCGCACCATGTGATGCAGGAAGGCATTGGCGCAGATGTCCATCACCACGAATTCGTCTTGACGATAAACATTTATGCGTTGCAGGTTTCTCACAGGTGTCGGTGACTGGCATTGCGAATGGCGGAAGGCGGTGAAATCGTGCGTACCAACTAATGCCTGTGCCGCTTCATGCATCGCCTGCGCATCCAGCGTCAGCGGCCACCATGCGGCGCGATGCGTGAGCAATGCGGAGCGCGCGCGGTGGTTGTGGATAACGTAACGGTAATGCCGTGCGGTGGCGCTGTAGCGCGCATGAAAATCCAGGCTCACCGGCTGCACCCAGCGCAGGCTGATTTCGGGCGGCAGTATGCTATTGGCGCCCAGCAGCCAGGCGTAGGCGGATCGCTCGGCCTGTGTATCGAAATGCACGACTTGCTGGAATGCGTGTACGCCAGCATCGGTGCGTCCGGCGCAACTCACACGCAATGTGTGATCGGCAATCCGTGACAACGCGGCCTCGACGGTCTCCTGCACCGAGCGGACCTGCTTCTGTGCCTGCCAGCCACCGTACCCCGTGCCCAGATATTCGATGCCTGCGGCCCAGCGCGCCATGAGGATAAATCAGTCCGGGAAAATAAAGCACACATGCCCGGCGGCGGGATACCCGCCGCCGGGCTGTATCTTCACGACATTCGCTTGATCAGCGCCTCGGCGTCTTTCTGTTGCACCGGGTTACCCTGGTGCATGACCTCGCTGAGCAAGGTTCGCGCAGTCTCGTTGTCGCCCATATCGACATAGGCACGCGCCAGGTCCAGCTTGGTCGCGGCTTCATCGCCAGCGGAAATTGCATGGCTGTCTTCTGGCAGGTGGTCGAGGTTGAAATCGTCGAGCTTGACATCCTCTACAGGAAGTTTCGGTGCTTCCATGGGCTTGGCGCTGGCCGGTGGCAAGGTCGGTTTTTCCAGATCAAAGTCGGCCAGGTTGAATTCCAGAGTGTTGCTGGTGTCCGCCGTGCTTTTCGCCCGAGCCGGCGGTTCTGCGACCGGCTTGCCGCCGTCGAAATCTTCCAGTTTGAAATCGAGCAAGTCGCCCGCTGCCAGCTTGCGCACTGGCTCCGCCATCGCTGCAGGCGCTGCCACCACGGGTTCGTCGAACGATAGATCCATGTGTTGTGGCAGCGGTTCGACAGACGCGCTGCCGGCGCCTGCAAACAGTTCGGAATCGGGGATAAGTTGATGCCCCATGATCGCTATTTTCTGCCACTCAGCGGCTGGCACCTTCGATTTGAGCGACTCTGCGGTCTCCTGGAACTCCAGCGCCTTGCCGGAGCGGAAATAAGTTTCTGCCAGCTTCACACGCAAGTCGGTGCGCTTTGGATCTTTTTCCACGGCTTTTTTCAGCAGCAATGCTGCTTCATCATAAAGACCATAGGCCAGGTGGAAGTCAGCCTCGGTCAAGGGATCGTCGCCTTCCAGATCGACCTTCATCGTCGACGCTTCGAATTTCCCGGTGACATCAAAGTCCACTGTATCGGCGCTGATCGCCTTGGCCGAGGCCTTTGCTGTATCCGGGGGCGAATCGATCATTTGTGTCGAATCGAAGTTCGGCAGTCGCGCGGTGCTCTCCAGCTTCGGCATCTGCGGAGGAATAATCGGCGGCGGCACCACGATTGCGCCCGGTTTCGGGCTGGGTGGCTGCAGCGAGCCACCGACTGTTGCCGGCACGATCGGCGGCAGATCATGTCGCATGCCGCCGCGCAGTCCGGTACCGATAGGCGCGGGTTCCGCATCCTGATGCTTTTTCCAGGTGCGCCATCCTAAAAAGCCCAGCAACAACACCAGCACTGCGCCTGCGGCCGGGTAAAGCAATCCGGTGTCCTCCATGATTGCGGGCAGCAGTTGCGGTCTTTGCCCGGCAGTTGCCGGCGGCACTGTCTGCAACGGCTTAGCAACTGGCGATGACTCCGGGTTGCTGGTCGCCGTTGCGGCTTCTGTGCTTTCGGTGGGAACGCTACCTGGCAAGGTCGCAGCGGGTATCGCAGCCGGCACTGACGTCTGCTGCGCCGGAGCGGCTGTAGCGGTGACAGCGGGCGCAGAGGTCTGCGCTGCGGGAGCGGATGCCGGAACCGGTGCGGTGGCCGCCGGCGCAGATTCGCTGGCCGGTGCCGGCTTGGCGGTCGCCGGTTCGTTGGCGGCAGGAGTCGGCACGGGCACGGATTCTGCCGGGGTTGCAGCCGGTGCAGGCATGCCGGCCGCAACTGGATTCGACTCGACCCGTTCCTTCACGACACGCCTGTGCAGGCTGCCGGCATGTCCGCTGTTGATCTGCTCGATGAGTTGCCGGGCCTGCAACGGGCCAACTGAACGAATCTGCGCCAGCGTCGGCACCTTGAGCATCGCGCCTTTCTGCACATGCAGATGGCCGTCATCAAATGCACGCGGATTGGCGCGATGAATCGCCAGCATCACCTGATCCATGCTGACCGCTGACGTACCGCGCAGCCTGGTGGCGATGCTCCACAATGTTTCGCCCGCCTTGACCGGGCCATAAATACCGGACGTTGCCGTGGCCGGCGCAAACTTGTCCGCCTCGGCTGCAACCGGCGAGGCCGGCGATCCCTGCCCGGTCTCTTGCGAGGCCTGACTGGAATCGACATCGACCTGCGCATCCGCCTGCTGCGGATTGGAAACTTGCGCTGGCAGTGCCGGTGCGGCAGATGGCGTAGCTACAGTGACAGGGGTCGCCGTGGTGGCTGCCGCAGGCTCTGAATACTCCGGCGGGTCCAACAGCACGGTATAGGCACGCATCAACTGCGTACCCTTGGAATTCACCTCGAGCAAAAAACTCAGGAATGGTTCGCGCGCGATCTTGCTGCTGGAAATGACAATCTGCGAAACACCGGCTACGGTCTTGACCTCGAAAGCCAGGGTACTGAGGTAGTCCGTACGCTCGATTCCGGCTTTGGCGAAATCGGCACTGTTGGCGATCCGCACCTGCAAGGCCCCTGCATCTTCCTCGCTGATGTCATTCAGCGGTATTACCGCACTGAAACGCTGATTCAACTGTGAATGAACACTGATGTCGCCCAGTCCCAAGGCAAACGCCGATGACAGCCAAAGGCTAGGCGCCAGAGCTATAACCAGAGCAATTTTTCGCAACATTGATGTCACCCCGCACTCAATCAGTAGCCACCGCACCTATGGCGCGCATATTAACGATCTTCGTTAATTAACGCATGTAAGCCTTTTTATACACTATAAATAGTCACTAACCAAGAGGCAATCAGCCAGAGTCGCACCGAGTCTCCTTGCAGGGCAAGAAAGATGCCGGGTTCAGTGCTGCAACAGTATGCGCAACATGCGCCGCAAGGGTTCGGCCGCGCCCCACAGCAACTGATCGCCAATCACGAAGGCCGACAGGTAGCCGGGCCCGAGATTGAGCTTGCGCACGCGGCCGACGCCGACCTGCAGTCCGCCGGTGATCAAGGCCGGCGTCAGTTCGCGGACGGTGACCGACTTTTCGTTCGGCACCCACTTCACCCAGTCGTTGCCGGAGCGGATGATTGCTTCGATCTCGGTCAAAGGCAGATCGCGCTTGAGCTTTATGGTCAGCGCAAGACTATGGCAACGCATCGCGCCGATGCGCACACAAAGACCGTCGACCGGGATCACGGTTTCAGGCGTAGCGTTTCCAAGAATCTTGTTGACCTCGGCCTGGCCCTTCCATTCTTCCTTGGACTGGCCGTTGTCGAGCTGGGCATCGATCCACGGGATCAGTCCGCCGGCCAGCGGTGCGCCGAAGAACTCGGTCGGCACGTCTTCGCGGATGGCCGCCGCTACCTTGCGGTCAATGTCGAGGATCGCCGAGGCCGGCGTCGCCAGCTCAGCGGCGACCGCGTCGTGAGCCACGCCCATGCCCTTGAGCAACTCGCGCATGTGATTGGCGCCGCCGCCCGATGCCGCCTGGTAAGTCATCGAGCTGACCCATTCGATCAGGTTCTCGCGGAACAGGCCGTTGATGCCCATCAACAGGATGCTGTTGGTACAGTTGCCGCCGATATAGTTCTTGATGCCCTTGGCCAAGGCAGCATCGATCACCGCGCGATTGACCGGGTCGAGGATGATGACCGCATCGTCCTTCATGCGCAGCGCGGAGGCAGCGTCGATCCAGTAGCCATTCCAGCCGGTTGCGCGCAGCTTCGGGAACACGGCGTTGGTGTAATCGCCGCCCTGGCAGGTGATGATGATGTCCATCGCCCGCAGCGCGTCGACGCTATTCGCATCCTTGAGCGCAGGCGTGTCCATGCCACCAATCTTCGGCCCTTGCCCGCCAACGTTCGACGTGGTGAAGAATTGCGTTTCCACCAGCGCGAAATCATTTTCTTCCTGCATGCGCTGCATCAGCACCGAACCCACCATGCCGCGCCAACCCACCATTCCCAGCTTCTTCATGTCGCTTCTCTATCTCAAATTACTTGCGTAGCGCTGCGACGACTGCGTCGCCCATTTCCTTCGTACCAATGATTTTCTCGCGGGCTTGTGCGATATCACCGGTACGTTTGCCGTCACGCAAAACTTTCTTTACGGCGGTATCAATGCGATCTGACAGATCGGCGCAGTTGAACGTGTACTTGAACATCATGCCCACCGACAGGATGGTCGCCAGCGGATTGGCCTTGTCCTGGCCCATGATGTCCGGCGCGCTGCCGTGTATCGGCTCGTACAAGCCCTTGTTGTTCACGTCCAGCGATGCCGATGGCAGCATGCCGATGGAGCCGGCCAGCATCGAGGCTTCGTCAGAAAGAATATCGCCGAAGATATTGCCGGTGACGATCACGTCGAACTGCTTGGGCTTCTTCACCAACTGCATCGCCGCGTTATCGACATACATGTGCGTCAGTTCGACATCTGGATATTCCTTGCCGACACCGATGACAACCTCGCGCCACAGGCGCGAGGTTTCCAGGACATTCTCCTTGTCCACCGAACAGACACGCTTGCTGCGCTTGCGCGCGGCCTCGAAGGCGACGCGTGCGATGCGCTCCACTTCCGGCGCGCTGTAGTGCATCGTGTCGAAACCTTCAGCGTGACCTTCGGCATTGGTGCGCCGGCCACGCGGCTGGCCAAAATAAATATCGCCCGTGAGCTCACGCAGAATCAGGATGTCGAGGCCTGCAATCACTTCAGGCTTGAAGGACGAAGCCGCCGCCAGTTCTTCATACGCCAGCGCCGGACGCAGATTGGCGAACAGGCCCAGATCCTTGCGGATGCCGAGGATGCCGCGCTCCGGCCGCGACTCGCGCGGCAGGTTGTCGTACTTCGGACCACCGACAGCGCCCATGAGAATGGCATCGGCCGCGCGGGCGGCCTGCTGCGTGGATGGCGGATACGGATGGCCCTCGGCGTCGTAGGCCGTGCCACCGAGATGGCCGAAAGACCATTCCAGCTTTTCGCCCTCTGCACGAAACAACTCGAGCACCTTCACGGCTTCGGCCATGATCTCGGGCCCGATGCCATCGCCGGGCAGAATCAGGATTTTCTTATTCATCGTTTGCTGTTTCAATTGAACAACCAAGGCGCATCGATACGCCGTTTCACTTCGTAGGCGCGGATTGCATCGGCGCTCTGCAAGGTCAGCCCGATCTCGTCGAGGCCGCGCACCAGGCAATCCTTGCGGAACTCGTCGATCTCGAATTTGAACACGTTGCCGCAGGGCAGTCTCACTTCCTGCGCAGGCAGGTCGATGGTGAATGCCGCCGCCGGGTTCTTTGCCACGCCGTCGAAAATCGCCTGCACTTCATCCGGCTTCAGGATGATCGGCAGGAAGCCATTCTTGAAACTGTTATTGAAGAAAATGTCGGCATAGCTCGGCGCGATCACGGCGCGAAAGCCGTAATCTTCCAGCGCCCACACCGCGTGTTCGCGTGACGAACCGCAACCGAAATTCTCACGCGCCAGCAAGATCTGCGCGCCGCTGAACTCGGGCTTGTTCAACACAAACTCGGGATTGGGCCGGCGCGTAGCAACCGGAACATCCAGATCACCCTTGTCCAGATAGCGCCAGTCATCGAACAGGTACTGGCCGAAACCGGTGCGCTTGATCGATTTCAGATACTGCTTGGGAATGATCGCGTCGGTATCAACGTTAGGCCGATCCAGCGGCGCGACGTGTGCTGTCACTTGCGTAAAAGCTCTCATTGGAAACTCCCAAAATTCCTGATATCTACGAAATGACCGGCAATACCGGCGGCAGCGGCCATTGCAGGCGAGACCAGATGCGTGCGGCCGCCGCGGCCCTGACGGCCTTCGAAATTGCGATTGGAAGTGGAGGCGCAACGCTCGCCCGGCTCCAGCCGGTCGGCGTTCATCGCCAGGCACATCGAGCACCCGGGCTCGCGCCACTCAAAGCCTGCGGCGATAAAAATCTTGTCCAGCCCTTCGGCCTCAGCCTGCTTTTTGACCAAACCGGAACCAGGCACGACCATCGCCAGCTTGACGTTGGTGGCGCGCTGCCGGCCATTGACCACACTGGCCGCGGCGCGCAAATCCTCAATGCGCGAATTGGTGCAGGAACCGATGAACACCTTGTCGATCTGGATCTGCGCTATTGGCGTGTTCGCGGACAAGCCCATATAGGCCAGCGCCTTCTCCATACCGGAACGCTTCACCGCATCCGTCACTTGCGCTGGATCGGGTACGCGCGCATCCACCGGCAGCACCATCTCGGGCGACGTGCCCCAGGTCACCTGTGGCTGGATGCTGGCGGCATCAATCACGACTTCGTGGTCGAACTTCGCGCCTTCATCGCTATGCAAGGTCTTCCACCAGGCGATGGCCTTGTCCAGGTTCTCGCCCTTCGGTGAAAACGGGCGGCCCTTCACGTATTCGATGGTGGTGTCATCCACCGCGATAATGCCCGCGCGCGCACCACCCTCGATCGCCATGTTGCAGACTGTCATGCGGCCTTCCATCGACAGCGCGTGGATCGCCTCACCGGCGAACTCGATGGTGTAACCGGTGCCGCCGGCAGTGCCGATCTTGCCGATGAGGGCCAGCACGATGTCCTTGGCGGTGATGCCGGGACCGACGTGGCCGCGCACGGTGACGCGCATGTTCTTCGACTTCTTTAGCACCAGCGTCTGCGTCGCCAGGGCGTGCTCGACTTCGGAGGTGCCGATGCCAAAGGCCAGTGCACCGAACGCACCATGCGTGGAGGTGTGCGAATCGCCGCAGACCACGGTCATGCCCGGCAAGGTTGCACCCTGCTCGGGGCCGATGACGTGGACGATACCCTGGCGCAGATCGTTCATGCGGAATTCGGTAATGCCGAACTCGGCACAGTTGCTGTCCAGCGCATCGACCTGCGTGCGCGAGATCGGATCGGCGATGCCCTTGCTGCGGTCGGTGGTCGGCACGTTGTGATCCGCCACTGCCAGATTGGCAGCCAGACGCCAGGGCTTGCGGCCGTTGATGCGCAGGCCATCAAAGGCCTGCGGGCTGGTCACTTCATGCACCAGATGGCGGTCGATATAGATCAACGCAGAACCGTCGCCGTTGTCGCGAACGATGTGCGCATCCCACAACTTGTCATAGAGCGTCTTGTTCATGAATCACCTCGTTGATGGCGCGCATCTTAGGCTTCGCGAATTCATTACTCAAATGAATCGTTTTTATGTATTACATTCCAATATGGCATACTTAATGCCGTCATCTTTCACCCTTTCGTATCGATGGATACCCAGGCCCTTGCGGCATTCGTGGAGGTCGCCGAATCAGGCTCGTTCTCACGCGCTGGCGAGATCCTGCACCTGTCGCAACCGGCAATCAGCAAGCGCATCGCCGTACTTGAAGAGCAGCTGGGTAAATCCCTGTTTGATCGCGTCGGCCGCGGCATCAGTCTTACCGATGCCGGCCGCACGCTGTTGCCCTACGCCAAACACGCCTTGCACGATATGGAAGATGGCCGTCGAGCCCTGTCCCACCTGTCGGGCCGGGTCAGCGGCCGGCTCTCGATCGGCACCAGCCATCACATCGGCCTGCATCGCCTGCCGCCAGTGCTGCGCGAATTCACCCGCGCTTATCCTGAGGTCGATCTCGATATTCACTTCATGGACTCGGAAATTGCCTGTGAAAACGTGCTGGCGGGAAAACTCGAACTCGGCGTCGTCACCTTGCCAGCTCAGGAACTGCCGCATCTTAAAGTGCGCCTGATCTGGCCCGACCCCCTGTGCGTAGTGGTCGCACCGGATCATCCACTGGCGAAAAAACCGAAAGTAAAACTAACCGAACTGGCCAAGCATTCCGCAGTCATGCCTGACGAATCGACCTACACCCATCGTATCGTCAAGGCCGAGTTGCAAAAACACGGCGTCGCACCGCGCATACGCCTCGCCACCAATTATCTGGAAACGCTGAAGATGCTGGTGGAAATCGGCCTCGGCTGGAGTGTGTTGCCGCGTTCGATGCTGAGCCCTTCTATCCGCGCCCTGGATGTCGGTGGCCTGTCCATGCAACGCGATCTCGGTGTGGTCTGGCATGAGCGCCGCACGCTATCGGGCAGCGCTCTGGCGTTGCTGCGCCAACTTGACAACGAAATAGCAGATTCAATCCAGCCCGCTGTTTTCTAAGACAGAAAAATATCTTGATATATTATATTTTAATATATTTACATATTAATCTAATATAACAATCTTCAAGCTGAATAGCCCACCAGCGGGTCATCTGTTACCGCTAGCCCCGAAGCAAATCCGGTTCATCGACCCGCGACAACAGGTAGATGCCGATGGCGAACATCGGCGCCAGCGCCATGATTGACAGGCGCTGGTTGCCGAGCAGGATCGCGACGCTGCCCATCACCAGCGGGCCGAGCACCGCGGCGAACTTGCCGAGCATGTTGTAGAAGCCGAAGTATTCGCCGGACTGCTGCGCTGGAATCAGGCGGCTGAAATAGGATCGCGACAGCGACTGCACGCCGCCCTGCACCAGCGCGACGACGCTGGCCATGAGGAAGAACTGGCGCTCGGTCTGCAGCGTATAGGCCCAGATCGTCAGGCACATGAACACAACCAAACCCAGATAGATCGCGCGCTTGGTGCCGATGTATCCGGCCAACCGACCGAAGGCGATGGCTGCCGGAAAGCTGATGAACTGCACCATCAGCAGTGCGGTAATCAGCGCGCTGGTTGAGAATCCGAGCTTGGCGCCGAAGTCCACCGCCATCTGCTGCAGGGTGCCCAGCGCATCAATGTAGAGCCAGTACGCGATCAGGAAATTGCGTACCGGCCGATTGAGCATGACTCGCTTGAGTGTCTGCCACAATTCACGCCAGCCGGTGGTTTCCGCAATCGCCGCGGGCTCCTGCACGTAGCGGAACTGCGGCAGGGCGAACAGCGCCCACCAGGCCGCCACTGTGAGGAACGACAGCCGCGTCGCGATGGTGGCGTCTGCCAGTCCGAACCAAGCCGGGTGCAGCACCATCAACACATTGACCACGAACAGCAGTCCACCGCCAAGATAACCCAGCGCGTAGCCGAAGGCTGATACACGGTCGCTTTCCGTCGGCGTCGCGACCTGCACCAGCAGCGCGTCCGAAAACGACGAGCCGCCGAAGAAACCGATGGAGGCCACGGCGAAAACCGCCGCCGCCCACGGCCATTGCCCCGCTCCAACAAAGAACAGTGTCGCGGTCGCGATCACGCCGATGGCGGTAAATATGCCCAGCAGCCGCTTCTTCCAGCCACGCCGGTCCGCCAGCGCGCCCAGCCACGGCGCCATCAGCATCACCGCAAAGCTGGCGATGGAATTGGTCAGCCCCAGGTAAAAAGTGGAAGTGGTGCCGGCGACACCCTGCGCCCAATAGCGGTCAAAAAAAATCGGGAAAAACCCTACCAGCACGGTGGTCGCAAACGCATGGTTGGCCCAGCTATTGAGCGCCCAACTCAACTGTGCGCGGAAGCGCGGTGTCATCATCGTCATCATGGAAGTTTTGAATAAGCGTAGCGAGCGAAGGCAGGTGGCGCGAACACGGAGCGCAGGGTCGATGTCCAGAGGACATCGACGAGTTTACAAGCCGTAAATGAGCATTCCGAGCACCGGATTCGCGCCAGCTGCCGAGCGCAGTAGCTTATTCAGAACTTCCTCAGACGATGTCGTGACAAAGCACGCAGGCATCCTCGCGGCCGTCCGCTGCCGGGTAGTAGCCCTTGCGGATTCCGACACGCTCGAACTGCATGCTCTCGTAGAGGCGCAGTGCCGCCTTGTTCGATTTGCGCACTTCCAGCAGCAGCACCGTGCAGTGGCCCGCGCGGGCCAGCCGCATCAAGTGCGCCAGCAGCGTGCGTCCCAGACCTTGGCGCTGCACATCGGGATCGATGCAGAGGTTGAGCACGTGCGCTTCACCCACCGCCATCGTCATCACCGCGTAGCCGTGCAAGCTGCCATCTGCATCAGCCAACACCCAGGCGCTGTAGCCGGAGCGCAGGCAGTCGTTGAAAATGCCCTCAGTCCACGGAAACGGGTAGGCGCGCAGCTCGATCTCCATCACCTGCGGCACATGCGATGCCTGCATCGGCGCCAGATGCCAGGCATCCACTTGCACGACTGCGCTCAAGCCTGCTCCAGGTAGCGGTGCACTTTCTTGAGGTCGTCCCAGCTTTTGGCTTTTTCACGCGGTGCGCGCAGCAGGTAGGCCGGGTGGTAGGTAATGAACAGCGGTGTGCGCTCGGGCCCGTAGGTGTGCATGGGGCCGCGCAGCCGCGACAGCGGTTCGTCGGTCTGCAGCAGGCGCTGTGCGGCGATGCGGCCCAGCGCCACGATCAATTTCGGTTTCACCAACTGGATCTGCCGCTCCAGAAATGGCCGGCAGGCCTCAGCCTCTTCCGGCGCCGGATCGCGGTTGCCCGGCGGCCGGCACTTGACGACGTTGGCGATGAACACATTGTCCTTGCGCGAGCGGCCGATGGAGCTGAGCATTTCGTCCAGCAATCTGCCCGCGCGGCCGACAAAGGGCTCGCCCTGCGCATCTTCGTCGGCGCCCGGCCCTTCGCCGACCACCATCAGCGGCGCCCGTTCGGGGCCCACGCCGAACACGGTCTGTGTGCGCGTAGGGCACAGCTTGCAGCGCGTGCAGGATTTCACCGCTTCGCGTAAACCTGCCCAGTCAGATGGCGCGATATAGTCGGTCGCTACTGCCGGCGCGGCCGGCACCGTGGAAACCACGTATGTTGCAGCGGTTGCGTCTGCGACACGATTGAGTGGCGGCCGTCCACGGCGGCGCGGTTGAACTTCGGCCGAGGCTGCGGCGACCACTGTGGAATCTGCAACTGCGCCCGCCCCAATGGAGATGTCGGCTGACTCGCGCGGCGTATCGCGGCGTTGCCAGTTTTCGATCTCCAAGGCCTTGAGCACTTGCTGGCGTTTAAATTTTTCCATGCGTCAATTCTACGCGGGCACCGGCGCCGCAGGCGGCATTTTCACGGGCTGAGAAATCGGCGCAAATGTATCTGCACTGGCGATATTCCAGTACATCGCATAGACCGGATGATGCGCGCGGTTTTCCAGCAGGTCGCCAGGTTGCAGATATTTGATCAGAGTCGACACCAGCGCCACTTCGTTGACCGAAACCCGGCGCACGATGTGATGCGGTTTCAGCTGGTTGGGATGGGACAATCCCGCAGCACCGACCATCTCGCCGAGCGCAATCATCGTATTTTTATGAAAGTGATAGACCCGCTGGGCCTTGTCTTCCGGCACCAGCGCACGCTGGCGCAACCAGCTCTGGGTGGTGACACCAGTGGGACAACGCCCGGTGTGGCAGGTCTGCGCCATGATGCAGCCCATCGCGAACATGAAGCCACGCGCCGAATTGCACCAGTCGGCGCCCAGCGCCAGTGCGCGCGCGATATCGAACGCCGAGATCACTTTGCCCGCTGCGCCGACCTTGACCTTGTCGCGCAGGTTGAGGCCGACCAATGTGTTGTGGACCAGTACCAGTCCTTCGTGCATCGGCGTGCCGACGTGATCGACAAACTCCGCCGGCGCAGCGCCGGTGCCTCCTTCAGCGCCATCGACGACGATGTAATCGGGCGTGATGCCAGTCTTGAGCATCGCCTTGCAAATGGCGAAAAATTCCCAGGGATGGCCGAGGCAGAACTTGAACCCTACTGGCTTGCCGCCGGATAGCTCGCGCAACTTGGCGATGAACTGCAACATCTCGATCGGCGTGGAAAACGCGGAATGACTGGATGGCGAAATACAATCCTCGCCCTCCTGCACGCCGCGCGCCGCGGCGATCTCCGCCGTCACCTTGGCGCCGGGCAACACGCCACCGTGACCCGGCTTGGCGCCCTGGCTGACCTTGATCTCGATCATCTTGACCTGCGGACTGGTCGCGTTCTGAGAAAATTTCTCTTCGCTGAAGGTGCCATCCGGATTGCGGCAACCGAAATAGCCGCTGCCGATTTCCCAGATCAGGTCGCCGCCATGTTCGCGGTGATAACGGCTGATGCTGCCTTCGCCGGTATCATGCGCGAAACCGCCCAGCTTGGCGCCCTTGTTGAGCGCAAGAATGGCATTGGCCGAAAGCGCACCAAAGCTCATCGCGGAAATGTTGTAGACCGACAGCGAGTAAGGCTGTCTGGCGTTGTGCTCACCGATCATGACGCGGAAGTTGTGATCGGTGATGCGTACCGTCTTCATTGAATGGTTGACCCACTCGTAGTTCGATGCATAGACGTCCGTCAAAGTACCGTAAGGCCGCTTGTCGACGACGTTCTTGGCGCGTTGGTAGACCAGCGAGCGCTGTGCGCGCGAAAACGGAATCTGCTCGGTATCCGACTCCAGAAAATACTGCCGCAGCTCCGGGCGGATCGCTTCGAACAAGAAGCGGAAGTGGCCGATGATTGGATAATTGCGTCGTATTGCCTGCTTTTTCTGGAAATAATCCAGACATCCCACACCGGTCAATACGCCGAATATCAGCGCACAGGGCAGTCCTGCGTCAGGAAATTTCCAGCTCAGCGCAAGCGCGGCGATAAGGGCCAGGCCGCAAATCAGCCAGGTGGAGTAGCGGTAGGGAATGATTTTCCTGAGCAGCATGTGCATTCTCCTTGACGCTGCATCGGCATTCGCGGCGACTCATGCGTAGCCTGCATGTTCACTGATGATGTTGTCAGGAGTCTGCGACATCGATGGCGAAGCCCGCAAGTTTTTCAGAAAATCCGCCGCAATGCCCGATCCGCCTCGATTCCAAATGGTACCGGGACGGATCGGGTAGCGAACTTTACGGGGTCCCCAGCGTTTCGTCCTTCTGCGGATGGGCCCGTTGCGCGGACACGGTGCCGAGGCGATTGACCGCATTGACATAAGCCTTGGCCGAAGCGATGACGATGTCAGTATCCGCACCCTGACCATTGACCGTGCGGCCGTCCTTGTTCAGGCGCACCGTCACCTCGCCCTGCGCGTCCGTGCCGGTGGTGATGTTGTTCACCGAGAACAGCAACAGCTTGGCCCCGGTGCCCACCATTTGCTCGATGGCGGCGAACACCGCATCCACCGGACCGTCGCCAATAGCCCTGGCATCGGCACGCTCGCCGTCGATGCTGATTGCCACCCTGGCTTGCGGCCGCGTACCGGTCTTCGATGTGACTTCGAGATCTATCAGGCGCACGCGCTCATCGTTGGCAGCCTGTACCGTTTCGGTCACCAGCGACTGCAGATCCTCATCGAAGATTTCGTGCTTCTTGTCGGCCAGCGCCTTGAAGCGGGCGAAAGCTTCCGCCAATTCGCCTTCAGATTTGAATCGATAGCCCAGTTCTACCAAACGAGCGCGGAAGGCATTACGTCCGGAGAGCTTGCCCAAGGTCAGCTTGTTCGCGGCCCAGCCGACATCTTCGGCACACATGATCTCGTAGGTCTGACGATGCTTGAGTACGCCATCCTGGTGAATGCCGGATTCATGGGCAAAAGCATTGGCACCGACAATCGCCTTGTTCGGCTGCACCGGATAACCGGTGATTGCCGAAACCAGTCGCGAACACGGCACGATCTGCGTGGCGTCGATGCGGGTTTCGACTTCGAACACGTCATGACGTGTCTTCACCGCCATCACGATTTCTTCCAGAGAGGCATTGCCCGCGCGCTCGCCGAGACCATTGATGGTGCATTCGACCTGGCGCGCACCGGCCTGCACCGCCGCCAGCGAATTGGCCACCGCCATGCCCAGATCGTTGTGGCAATGCGTGGACCAGACCACGCGATCAGACCCCGGAACGCGCTCGATCAACTGGCGCATGCGCTCGCCCCACTGCCCGGGAATGGAATAGCCGACGGTATCCGGCACATTGAGAGTAGTGGCGCCGGCCTTGATCGCCGCGGTGAAAATCTGCACCAGGAAATCCATTTCCGAGCGCACCGCGTCCTCGGCGGAAAACTCGACGTCATCGGTGAACTGGCGCGCCAGCTTGACCGCACCGATGGCGGATTCCAGCACCTGTTCCGGCGCCATCCGCAACTTCTTCTCCATGTGGATCGGCGAAGTTGCGATGAAGGTGTGGATACGCTTGCGCCTGGCCAGCTTGAGCGCTTCGCCAGCGGCAGTCACGTCCTGGGCATTGGCGCGCGCCAGCGAGCAGACGATGCTGTCCTTGATCTCGCGCGCCACCGCCTGCACAGCGGCGAAATCGCCCGGGCTGGCGACGGCAAAGCCGGCCTCGATCACGTCCACCCGCAGCTTTTCGAGCGCGAGCGCGATGCGAACCTTCTCTTCCTGGGTCATGGCCGCGCCCGGCGACTGCTCGCCGTCGCGCAACGTCGTATCAAAAATAATCAATGGCTGTTTCATCTGGAAACCTGCTGTTCCTGTACTGCCGGCACAGCCGCAATACGGCTGAACCTGGCGTGGTAATTTTCAAAGCGATGGATTTGCACGGTATCGGCCCCGTGCAGGCGCTGGTTCGTATCTGCCCTACGGCAGAAGCGAACGACCAAGCAGACGCAGAACCACGGCGCTAAAACACGCGCGTGAATCCGAAAGTGGGCTGCGGCTGATCTGCATCATGGCGGCGCGACTATAAATCATTCGACCGGATGCCGTCCATGCCAGCGCACCCATGTGTTCAGGCCTTGGCGCCGCCTGGCTTGAGCATGCGTTGACGCAGCGCATTGATCGGCCCGGTCATCGCGTAAGAAATAAATACCAGGAAGAATATCTCCGGCGGCTTGAGCGCGAACAGCACCAGAATCAGGACCGCAAAAACGATATAGCGGAACGGCACACGTTCGGTCAGCTTCAGGCTCTTGAGGCTGAAGAAGCGGAAATTGGTCACCATCAGCGCCGCTGCGCAGATGGTCAAAATTGTCGCCGGCAGCAACAGGTCGGCGCCGTTCCAGCCCAGATCGTCGGCCGCCCAGACGAAGCCGATCACCGCCGCTGCCGCCGCAGGGCTAGGCAGTCCGAAGAAATTTCCCTTGGCACCGCCGCGTGAGGCCAGCACGTTGAAGCGCGCGAGGCGCAGAGCCGCACAGGCGGCATACATGAATGCCGCGACCCAACCGAGCTTGCCGCCCAGCCAGCGGTATTCCGCGAGATAATGCAGGCTCCAGGAATAAGTCACCAACGACGGTGCCAGACCGAAGGCAACCATGTCGCAGAGCGAGTCGTATTCCTTGCCGAATTCGCTCGCGGTATTGGTCTTGCGCGCGATCAGGCCATCGAGCGAGTCGCAGATCATTGCGATGAAGACCGCAATCGCCGCCAGCGAATACTCGCCGTTCATGCCGGCGATGATGGCGTAAAACCCGCCGAACAGAGTGCCGGTAGTGAACAGATTGGGCAACAGATAGATGCCCCGGCGTCGCTTGCTTGGAACAGCCTGCTCATCCATGCGTGTGGTCCCTTTGTTTTTGTATGGATGCATCTTACTGATGCGGCACACAAAACATAAGGGGCGCTAACGCGCCCCTGATTGCAGCTACAGATATCACGTCCGTCGCTTGAACGCGCCCTCGCTAACTACCCGGTCTTCAATTCTTGGTCTTGTCGACCAGCTTGTTCTTGGCGATCCACGGCATCATCGCACGCAGCTTGGCGCCGACCTGCTCTATCTGATGCTCGGCGCCGATGCGGCGGCGTGCCTTGAGCGTCGGCTGGCCGGCCTGGTTCTCGAGCACGAAATCGCGTGCGAACTCGCCACGCTGAATCTCGCCGAGAATCTTCTTCATCTCCTTCTTGGTCTCCGCCGTAACCACGCGTGGACCGCGGGTGTAATCGCCGTACTCGGCGGTGTTGGAGATCGAGTAGCGCATGTTGGCCATGCCGCCTTCGTACATCAGGTCGACGATCAGTTTCAGCTCGTGCAGGCACTCGAAGTAGGCCATTTCCGGCGCGTAGCCGGCTTCCACCAGCGTCTCGAATCCGGCCTGCACCAGCGCCGTGGCGCCGCCGCAAAGCACCGCCTGTTCGCCGAACAGATCGGTCTCGGTTTCTTCGCGGAAGTTGGTTTCGATGATGCCGGCGCGGCCGCCGCCGTTGGCGGAGGCATACGACAGCGCGATCTGCTTGGCCTGGCCGGACGCGTCCTGGTGAATCGCGATCAGCGAAGGCACGCCACCGCCCTGCTTGTAAGTGCTGCGCACGGTGTGACCGGGGCCCTTGGGCGCGATCATGATCACGTCGAGATCGGCACGCGGCTCGATCAGCTGGAAGTGGATGTTGAACCCGTGCGCGAACGCCAGCGCGCCGCCCTTCTTGAGGTTGGCCTGCACGCTGTCTTCGTATATTTTCTTCTGGTCCTGGTCGGGCGCGAGGATCATCACCAGATCGGCGCCCTTCACGGCGTCGGCGACTTCCTTGACCTTGAGGCCGGCGGCTTCCGCCTTGGCCCAGGACTTGGAGGTTTTGCGCAGGCCGACGGTGACATCCACGCCGCTGTCCTTGAGATTCTGCGCATGGGCGTGGCCCTGCGAACCGTAACCGAGGATGACCACCTTGCGCGACTGGATGATCGACAGGTCGGCGTCTTTGTCGTAGTAGACGTTAATGCTCACAGGATGCTCCGCGTAGTGAAAACAGGATTATTGGGAAACTGACAGGATCTGATGGCCGCGCGTCATCGCCGCAACGCCGCTGCGTACCATTTCCAGGACCTTGGCCATGCCGGAAATTTCGGCGACAAAGGCGTCCACCTCGGCACCGGTGCCGGCCAGCTGCAGCATGCGGGTATTGTCCGAGCCGTCGAGCACGGCGACACGGTGCTTGCGCACCGACTCGATGACCTCCTGCGCGCTGCCCTGGGTCATCTCGATCTTGATCATCAGCAGTTCGCACTCGATGTGGTCGGTGCTGGAAAGATCGGCGATTTCGACCACGTCGATCAGCTTGCGGGTCTGCTTGATGATCTGGTCGATCACCGCGTCGGAACCGAGCGTCACCAGCGTCAGCCGCGACACCGCCGGATCATGAGTCGGCGCCACCGACAGCGACTCGATGTTGTAGCCGCGCGCCGAAAACATGCCGGCCACGCGTGCGAGTGCGCCGGCCTCGTTCTGCAGCAGGATGGAGATGATGTGGCGCATAGGGCGCGCACCTTAAGCCATCCGCGTGCTGTGGCGCAACAGGAATTGGCATAAAAGCGTTTGCGCCCCGTGGCTTGCCCCCGCCGTCACCCGCTCTTCGTGTATCGCGCATGACATCAGTTTTTATTTATATTATATTTTATTATTAATAAGATATTTTATAACATCACGGTTGCCTATGAGCTGTTAAGCGGATGGCCCAAATCGGCAGATAAAGGGCCTGTCGTGCTATAAAACGCACCCTTTTAATGACCCCGCCGCACGCATCATGACCGCCTCCGCACCCTTAGACGTTCTCCACCCTCTCGCCGGCAAAACCCTGACTGGCGCGGAGATGACCGTCCAGATTTTCGCGGATGAAGGCGTCAGCGCGGTCTTCGGCTACAGCGGCGGCGCAATCCTGCCGACCTACGACGCAATCTTCCGCTACAACAACGAACACGGCGAGAAGATGCCGCTGATCGTGCCCGCCAATGAACAGGCCGCAGGCTTCATGGCGGCCGGCTATGCGCGCGCGTCCGGCAAGGTCGGCGTGGCGCTGGTCACCTCCGGCCCGGGCGCGACCAACACAGTGACGCCGGTGCGCGACTGCATGGCGGACTCAATCCCCATCGTCGTGGTCTGCGGCCAGGTGCCGACCGCGGCGATTGGCTCCGACGGATTTCAGGAAGCGCCAATCAGCAACATCATGGGCGCCTGCGCCAAGCACGTGTTCCTGGTCACCGACCCGATGAAGCTGGAGGCGACGCTGCGCACCGCCTTCGAGATCGCCCGCACCGGCCGTCCGGGGCCGGTGGTGGTGGACATTCCCAAGGACGTGCAGAACTGGAGCGGCGTGTTCAAGGGCGAAGGCGTGCTGCCGATTCCCGGCTACCGAGCGCGCCTGAATGCCGTAGCGAAAAGTCTTCTCGACGACGAAGCCTGCAAAGAATTTTTGGACATTCTCACGCAAGCCAAGCGCCCCCTGATCTACGCCGGCGGTGGCGTGGTCAATGGCGAAGCCTCCAGCGCGCTGCGCGAACTGGCGCAGACTTTCGGCATCCCGGTCACCACCACGCTGATGGGCATCGGCTGCTACGACACCACTGAAAAATTGTCGCTGCAAATGCTGGGCATGCACGGCACGGCTTACGCCAACTACGCCACCGATGACTGCGACTTCCTGATCGCCATCGGCGCACGTTTCGACGACCGCGTCGCCGGTGTGCCGAACAAGTTTGCGCCAAGCGCAAAGTGGATCGCGCATCTCGACGTGGATGTCGCCGAGATCAACAAGGTCAAGCGCGTGCACTGGCACCATGTCGGCGAACTGACGCCAGCGCTGACTGCCCTGCGCAAATACGCGCAGGCACAGAGCTTCAAGCCGGACTACGGTACGTGGCACCAGCACATCGCGGCGCTCAAGCAGAAGCACGCGATGAACTACGACCACGACAGCGCGATGATCCAGCCGCACGCGGTAATCGAGGCGATCAACAAGATCACCAAGGGCGAAGCCATCGTCTCCACCGGCGTCGGCCAGCACCAGATGTGGGCCGCGCAGTATTTCGATTTCCGCCAGCCGCGCCTGTGGCTGACCTCCGGCTCAATGGGCACGATGGGCTTCGGCCTGCCCGCAGCAATTGGCGCCGCCTTCGCCCAGCCCGGCAAGACCGTGATCGACATCGACGGCGACGCCAGCATCCGCATGAACCTTGGCGAGCTGGAAACCGCGACCACCTACAACCTGCCGGTCAAGATTGTCGTGCTCAACAACAACGGCGACGGCATGGTCAAGCAGTGGCAGCGCCTGTTCTTCGAGAGCCGCTATTCCGGCAGCGACAAGTCGCTGCACCGCAAGGATTTCATCAAGGCCGCGCAGGCGGATGGCTACGAGTTCGCGGTGCGCGTGCAGGACAAGGCGGAACTGGACCGTGTGATCGCCGAGTTCGTGGCCTTCAAGGGACCCGCTTTCCTGGAAGTGATCATCGATCCGATGGCGTCGGTTTATCCGATGGTCGGCCCAGGCATGTCCTATGCGCAGATGATTACCGGCGACTGGATTCCCTCACGCACAGCGGCCGTCGCCAGCACCACCGAAAAGGCCGACCTGTTCTGATGTTTCGCTAAATCATCCGCAGCGGCTTTCTGCCGCGGCACTCTGGAGATTGAGATGACGACAATCAACAAGCAGTTCACCCTCGCCGCCCGCCCGCAGGGCTTGGTCAAGCGCAGCGACTTCGCCTACGCGGAAGTGCCCGTGCCCGAACTGCGCGACGGCGAGCTGCTGGTGCAGATCCTGTACATCTCGCTGGACCCCGCCATGCGCGGCTGGATGAACGAGGGCAAGTCCTACATCCGCCCGGTGGCGATCGGCGAAGTCATGCGCGCTGGCACCCTCGGCAAGGTCGTCGCCTCGAAGCATCCGCATTTCAAGGTCGGTGATCACGTCGCCGGCTCGCAGGGCGTGCAGACCTATGCCGTGAGCGATGGCAAGGATCTGCACAAGGTCGATCCCAAGCTTGCGCCGCTGCCGAAATACCTCGGCGTACTCGGCATGCCGGGCATGACCGCTTACTTCGGCCTGCTCGACACCGGTGCACCGAAGGAAGGTGAAACCGTGGTGGTCTCGGGTGCCGCCGGCGCGGTCGGTCAGGTCGTCGGGCAGATTGCCAAGATCAAAGGCTGCAAGGTCGTTGGCATCGCCGGCGGCCAGGACAAATGTGATGCCGTGGTCAGGGAATTTGGCTTCGACAGTTGCATCGACTACAAATCCGGCGATCTCAAGAAGGAACTGCGCCAGCACTGTCCACAGGGCGTCGATGTGTATTTCGACAACGTCGGTGGCGAGATCCTCGACGCGGTATTGACGCAGATCCGCATGAAGGCGCGCATTGTCATCTGCGGCGCCATCTCGCAGTACAACAACACCATGCCGGTCAAGGGTCCGAGCAATTACCTGTCTTTGCTGGTCAACCGCGCGCGCATGGAAGGCATCGTCGTGTTCGACAACGCCGCGCGTTACGGCGAGGCCGCGCAGCAGATGGGCCAGTGGATGGCACAGGGCAAGCTGAAATCGCGCGAGGATATCGTCGACGGCATCGAGACGTTTCCCGAAACCCTGCTCAAGCTGTTCAGCGGCGAGAATTTCGGCAAGCTGATGATCCGCGCCGCCAGAGATTAAAAACCATTATTCACCCGGAGCATTCATGTCTCACGTTACCCGCGAAATCAAGGATGGCATTCTTCACATCCGCTTCAACCGGCCTGAAAAAAAGAATGCGCTGACCGCCGTGATGTACCAGGCTACCGCTGATGCTCTGACCCACGCCGCTACCGATCCCGCCGTGCGCGTCGTGCTGCTTTCCGGCACCAAGGACTGTTTCTCCAGTGGCAATGACCTGCAGGATTTTCTGCAGAATCCGCCGCTGGACCCCAACGCACCGGTTGCACAGTTCATGCGCGCAGTCGCAACCCTGCCCAAGCCGTTGGTCGCATCGGTCAACGGCTTTGCCATCGGCGTCGGCACCACCATGCTGCTGCATTGCGACCTGGTTTACGCCGGTACCGGCGCACGTTTCCAGTTGCCCTTCGTCAATATCGGCATCTGCCCGGAACTTGCCTCCAGCTACCTGCTGCCGCGCATCATGGGCAACCCGCGCGCAGCTGAACTGGTTCTGTTGGGCGAAGCCTTCAACGCCGAGAAAGCCCTGGCCTATGGCGTGATCAACGAGATACTGCCGGACGACGAATGCGAAGCGCGCGCACTGAACCGCGCCCAACGCCTCGCAGCGCAGCCGCCCGAGGCCATGCGCACCGCCAAGGCGCTTCTGCGCGGATGGGACCAGAAGACGGTGCTCGAAGCCATTGCACATGAGGCCAGCTTTTTCATGCCGATGCTCGGCAAGGGCGAAGCCCGCGAAGCAATGACCGCATTCATGGAAAAGCGCAAGCCGGATTTTTCGAAATTCAGCTGATCCGCGGGAACACTCCAGATGCCGCGTGCAACCGGAAAACGGGAACTGAATAAACAGGCGAATCGCGAAGCGATTTTGTCCGCTGCGCGCGCTTGCTTTATCGATGCCGGTTACGACGCGATCACGATTCGCGACATCATCCGCAAAGGCACCCTGGCTGCGGGCACTTTCTATAATTATTTTCCGGACAAGGAATCAGTGTTTCGCGCACTGGTCGAGTCACGCCTGGGGCCGGTGCAGGAACGAGTGCATGCGACGCGCCTGAACGCGCAGTCAATCGAGAGTTTCTTCTACCAGTCATACCTGGCGATCTTCGAGGAAGTACGCGCCGACCCCGAATTCTTTGCTTTGATGTTCCGCAACGAATCAGTCATGCGCGTGTTTTACCAGGACAACATCTTCGGGCTGATCATGCGTTCGCTCAAGAACGATACCCGCGCGGCGATCACCCGCGGCGTTTTTCCCGAAGTGGACGTGGATATCCTGACGGCAATCTCGTACGGAGCCGGATACGAACTGTCACGCCTGCTCACCGAGCAGCCACGGCATGACCCCGAGGAAGCCGCGCGATTCGTCACGCGCCTGTTCCTTGACGGGATCAACAGTCTGCCGGACCGCGCCCGCATGATCCGCATCGGGTCAAGGATACTCGACGGTGCCGCTCGTTGATCGGCATGGTGACCAAGCTGCTGTAAATGACTGTGCGGTCGATTGAGAACCGCCAGCACGCAAATAATTCTCAGCCGTTAAGTGCGAGGCATGCCCGCTGTCACTTGTTCACCATCAATAATTCCTGCGGAAATCGATCTCGTCGATTCCATTTTTTTATGTTGTCTTACATCGGTAACGCCACGCCTCATGCCGTCGCAGTAGATGCTTTCCCACCTTGAAAATCCGACAGGATTGGCGCCGAACAGCGGCGGCGGAACTCGACCATCGAGCCAACCCAGTTGTTGGTATTGATGCCTTCTGCGGTCTTGTACCAGCTCTGGCAATCGCCTGCATAGGTCGTGCCCGCACTGCGCATCTGCATCTCGTCGTTGTAGGCCGCATGTGCCGCCGCGGTCACTTCAACACTGCCCCAGTTCTGCTGTGCGCGTTGCAACATCAGCTTGGTGATGTAGTTCTGCTGCTGCTCCAGCATGAAGATGATCGATCCGGCACCCACATTGGTGTTGGGGCCGTACAGCACATAGAAATTCGGGAACCCGGATATCGCCATGCCCAGATAAGCCGAAGCGCCCTTGGCCCATACCGCGTGCAGATCGAGGCCGTTGCGTCCGCTCACCCGCATCGGCGTGAGAAACTGCGTGGCCGCAAAGCCGGTGCCGTAAATGATCGCGTCAACTTTGCGCAGCTTGCCGTCTGCCGTGCGCACGCCAGTCTCAGTGATCTCGGAAATCCCATCCACCACCACTTCAACATTCGGCTGCGTCAACGCCGGCAACCAATCGTTGCTGAGCAGCAGGCGTTTGCAACCGATCGAGAATTCCGGCGTCAGTTTCTTGCGCAGGGCTGGATCACGCACCTGCCAGCGCATCTGGATCTTGGAGACTAAAGTGACGAGCCACAGTAAAGCCCGGTTGCCGTTGTAGGCCTTAGCGACCATCTCGATGAACAGGAACACGCGCAGACGATCAAGGTCATGCAGAATCGGGAAAGTATTGAACAGCCAGAGCTCTAAGCGGGATAATTTTTTCTCGGCCTTGGGAAACGTCCAGCCCGGTGAGCGCTGGAACAAGGCCAGCGATTTCACCTTGGGGGCGATCTCCGGCAGAAACTGCACAGAGCTGGCGCCGCTGCCAATCACCGCAACGGTTTTGCCGTTGAGGTCATAGCCGTGATCCCAGTGCGCGGAGTGGAATGTCTTGCCGCCGAATTTTTCACGGCCCTCGATCTTGGGGTACGCCGCCTGATGCAACTGGCCCACCGCACTGACCACGCTCTCGGCCTCGACCATGCTGCCGTCTTTCATCTTCAGCACCCAGAGCGCACGCGCATCGTCATACACCGCGCTCTCAACCTCGCTGCGGTAGCGGATGTGCTTTTCCAGATCGTACTTGCGCGCCACGTGATGCTGGTAGGCCAGGATTTCGCTCTGCTTGGCATAGCGCCAGGCCCACGGATAGTGCCGCTCGAAGGAATATGAATAAAAGTGCGAGGGCACGTCGCAACCGCAGCCCGGGTAGGTGTTCTCGCGCCAGGTGCCACCGAGGTCGTCGGCCTTCTCTAATATCGCGATGGAATCAATGCCGGCCTGCCGCAGCGAAAAAGCCATGCCAAGGCCGCCAAAACCGGCGCCGATGATTGCCACCTTGAGTCTGTTGCCTGCCGGGTCGTACATGCGGGTCACCCTGTCTGTTGAATGCTGATTAAGCCAAATAATGGCGGTTACGTCATTATTTTTGAATGACGGCAGCAGCCTTTCGATTGATAATTCCGGCCAGTTCGCCAGAGCCGTACCCCATGCAGGTTTCCGTAGTCCGCCGGTCCATCGTCAGCGTACAACTGTTGACGCGCTTTGCGGCGGGTCACGGCGTGACTCTGGCAACCTGCCTGCGCGACACCGGGATCGACAAGGCCGGACTGGCGCATGCGAAAACCGAAATCCTCGCCTCGCAGGAGCTGCAACTGGTTCGCAACCTGGTCCGCGAGATCGGCCACAAGCCTGGTATCGGACTCGACGCCGGGCTGCAATATCACCTCTCGGCCTATGGGACTTGGGGCTTTGCACTGATAACGAGTCCGAGTCTGCGCAGCGCCATGAGCGTCGCTCTCAATTTCCTTGACCTCACTTACGCCTTTGTGCATTTCCACCCAGTATTGGCGACGAAGCACGTCTATCAGTTGCAGTTGGACGACCGCATGATTCCCGAGGATGTGCGTCAGTTTCTGTTTGAGCGCGATTTCAGTGCCTGGGCCAATGCCATGCGCGAGATACGACCGGCTCATTTGCCGGTGATCGGCGCCGAGTTCCGCTTCCCGCGCCCCATTTATGCAGAGCGCTTCCGTGAGATCTGCGGCATCGAGCCACGTTTCGATGCACCGGACAATATGATTTTGTTCGACACCGCGCTTCTCGACGACCCGCTGCCGCAGAGCGATAGCGACATGGCGCAGTTGTGCCTGAATCAGTGCCGACAACTGCTGGAGAAGCGCCGCGTGCGCTCAGGCATCGCCGGCCACGTGCGGGATCGCCTGCTGGCAACTCCCAGCGAAATGCCCGGTTTCGACGATATCGCGCGCACTCTGAATATGTCTCCGCGCAGCCTGCGCCGCCGGCTCGAGCAAGAAGACACCAGCTACCGCTTGCTACTCGATGAAGTGCGGCAGATGCTGGCCGAGGAACTTCTGAGCCTGCCAGGGATGAAACTCGAAGAGATCGCCATGCGCCTAGGTTACTCAGAACCCGCCAGCTTCATCCATGCCTACAAACGCTGGCAGAACATCTCGCCCCGCACGGCTCACGCAAAAAACAGATAAAAAAAGACCGGAATTTCTTCCGGCCTTTCTGTTCTCAGCGGAATCTACTGAATACTTCAGGCAACGCGCTCCAGAACAGTCGCTACGCCCTGCCCCATTCCGATGCACATGGTGGCAACACCAAACTGGGCGTTCTTCTCCGACATCACGTGTGCCAGCGCACCGGTGATGCGTCCGCCGGAACAGCCCAGCGGATGTCCGAGCGAGATCGCGCCGCCCTTGATGTTGATGCGGTCCATGCGGTCGGTCAGCTTGAGATCCTTGATCACCGCCAGCGATTGCGCGGCGAAGGCTTCATTCAACTCGAAATACTCGATGTCCTTGAGTTCCAGGCCGGCGCGCTTGAGCACCTTCTGCGTCGCCGGCACCGGGCCGATACCCATGATCGACGGATTGCATCCGGCCGAAGCAGTAGCGCGGATCTTGGCCAGCGGCTTGAGCCCCAGCGACTTGGCCTTGTCGTAACTCATCACCAGCAGACAGCAGGCACCGTCGGAAATCGCAGAACTGTTGCCGGCGGTGACCGAACCCTTGGGATTGAACGCGGGCTTGAGCTTGGCGAGGTCGGCGAGATTGGCGTCGGGGCGCACTACTTCGTCGTAGTCCACCAGGATCGGCAGGCCGTCGGCATCGTGCCCTTCGACCGGAATCATCTCGTTCTTGAACTGTCCGTCCTTCCATGCCTTGTAGGCACGCTGGTGCGAGGTCAGCGCGAACTCATCCTGCTGCTGGCGGTTGATCTGGTAGATCTGCGTAATCATCTCAGCGGTCAGACCCATCATCGCGGCGGCCTTGGCCACGACCACCGACAGGCTCGGATCGCCATCGAAGTTGTAGGTCATCGGCACATGGCCCATGTGCTCGACGCCACCGCAAATATAGGTGTCGCCGATGCCGGCGATGATGGCGTTGGTGGCACTGTGGATCGCGGTCATCGACGAACCGCAGAGTCGGTTGACGGTCTGACCCGGCACCGTCTGCGGCAGTCCGGCGAGCAGTGAAATGTTGCGGGCAATGTTGAAGCCCTGTTCCAGGGTCTGCTGTACACAGCCCCAGATCACGTCCTCGATCTCGGTCGGCTTGAGCGCGGCATTACGCTTGAGGATGGCTTTCACCAAGTGAGCGGACAGGTCCTCGGCGCGAACATTGCGAAATGCACCGCCCCTGGAGCGGCCCATGGGGCTGCGAACGGCATCAACGATAACGACTTCTGTAGTCATTGTTTGAATCTCCAAATACGTGATCGGGCGAGTGTTTACTTCGCGTAGTAGGTTTCGCCCTTGGCGGCCATCTGCTTCATGCGCGCGGTCGGTTCGTAGAGCTTGCCGAGGCTGGCGTACTTGGCGCATTTTTCGATGATGGTCTTGAGACCCACCGTGTCGGCGTACTTCATCGCGCCGCCGCGGAACGGCGGAAAGCCGACGCCGAGGATCAGGCCCATGTCGGCTTCCTGCGCGGTTTCGACGATGCCATCTTCGAGGCAACGCGCGGTCTCGATGATCATCGGCAGCATGTGGCGATCGATGATCTCCTCGTCGCTGAAATCCTTAGGACCATTGGGCTGCACAGCCTTGAGCAATTCGTAGCTGGCCGGGTCCACTTCCTTCTTCGGCTTGCCTTTGGGGTCGGTGGAGTATTTGTAGAAACCAACACCGTTCTTCTGACCGAAACGCTTGTTCTCGTACATCACGTCCAGCGCGGTGCGGAAAGTCTTGTTCATGCGGTCGGGATAGCCCTCGGCCAGCACGTCGCCGACATGATGCGAGGTATCCATGCCGACCACGTCCTGCAGGTAGGCCGGACCCATCGGCCAGCCAAAGGTTTCCATGACCTTGTCGACCTTGGCGAAATCGGCGCCGTCACGCAGCAGCGCGAGATTGCCGCCGAAATACGGGAACAGGATGCGGTTGACCAGGAAGCCCGGGCAGTTGTTCACGACGATGGCGGTCTTGCCCATCTTGGTGGCGTAGGCGACGGTAGTGGCGATGGCTTCCGGCGAAGTCTTCTTGCCGCGGATCACCTCGACCAGCGGCATCTTGTGCACCGGATTGAAGAAGTGCATGCCGAGGAAATCCTCGGGGCGCTTCATCGCCGTAGCCAGCTCGTCAATCGAGATCGAGGAAGTGTTCGACGCGATGACGGTGCCGGGCTTGACCACGCCTTCGACCTCGGCCAGCACGCTCTTCTTGATCTTGGGATTCTCGACCACCGCCTCGACCACGATGTCGATGCCCTGGAAATCGCCGTAGCTCAGCGTCGGGCGGATCGCGGACAGTACGTCGCCCGCCTTGGCCGGCGTCAGCTTCTTGCGATCGACCATCACGCTCAGGTGCTTGTTGGCCTCCGACATGCCCAGCGCCAGCGCCTTGTCGGCGATGTCCTTCATCACGATCGGCGTGCCCTTGACCGCCGACTGATACGCAATGCCACCGCCCATGATGCCGGCGCCCAGCACTGCGGCCTGGTTCACCGGCTTGCCGAGTTTCTGCGCGGCCTTGGCTTTCTTCTTGAGCAGCTGGTCGTTGAGGAAC
>JBOICK010000050.1:0-19730 GCA_050739895.1 Stenotrophobium sp. | reverse complement strand
AAGTGATAGAGGGCGGCGACGACAATCTGGGACATGGGACGGCAGATACAGCCTGACAAGGCCGCGCATGATACCTCCTGCGGCCCTTGCAGGCCCCATTATTGCCCCAATTAAGAGCCGCCTGTGGGATAATCGCGCCCGTTTTTTCGCCAGAACCGTGTGTACTGCCATGTCTACTGAAGTCGAATTCCAGAAACGCCTCACCATCGAACAGGTAGAAGAAGGCAATGACCTTGCCCCCAAGTTCGACCGCGACGGCCTGATCGTCTGCGTCACCACCGCCGCCAATAGCGGCGAAGTGCTGATGGTGGGTTATATGAATGCCGAAGCGCTGAAGCAAACCATCAGCACAGGCGAGGCCCATTACTGGAGCCGTTCGCGCCAGGTGCTCTGGCACAAGGGCGCGACCAGCGGCCTGGTGCAGAAAGTACTCGAACTGCGCATCGATGACGATCAGGACGCCATCTGGCTCCGCGTTGAAATCCCCGGCGACGCCAGCTGCCACGTCGGCTACCGCTCCTGCTTCTACCGCTCGGTGCCGACCGGTGACGGTGAGCATGTGCTCAAGTTCGAAGAACAACAGAAAATGTTCGATCCGAAAAAAATCTACGGCGACGCTCCGAATCCGACGATTCTATGAGTCCCGGCGTCACCCGCTATGCTCCACTCTCAGGATACGTTTGTTTTTATATATTTATATATATAATAATTATTAATTAATATAAAACAAACTTTTATCCCATCGCTACGACAGCGGGTGACGTTTTTTTCATGGATTTTCACCCATGGCGGCCAGCGCATCACTGCCCGGCAGCACCGGCAGCAGCAGCCGCGAGGGCGTGGCGCCGCCGATGGAAACCAGGTTGAGCAGGCCCGGCGACGGCAGCATGTAAGCCGAGGTGCCAACCAGCGTCAGGCGCAATCGGTGACCGGCGGCAAAGTGATTGCCGATCGGCCAGAACTCGACGTGATATTCGCGCGTTTGCAACGGCAATGCCGCTGTCTTGATGCTGTAGTCGCCGTAGGGCTGCACTATTTCGCCGCTGGGGTCGATCACTGAGCGCGAACGGTCAATGTTGGGAGAACTGCTGCGCAAACGTCCGACGCCGACCGCATAGGCAGTGCCGTCGGGCCATACGTCGGACACCACCGCGTAGAGATCGGTTTCCGGCAATATAGATGAGGCAAACACATCGAGACTGCCCTGTCCGGCAACATCCACCGGTTGCGAAAACGCCGGCGTGGTGTAGGTCAGCGACACTGCTTCGGTCAGTTTCATCTGGGTCAGTATCGGCACCATGTCGAACAGGGTGTTGATGCTGTATCCGCCAAAAGCCATGACGCCGACGGTCGAGGTCGTATCTGGATCGGTGGCGGTCGGCACCGAGACGAGCGCCGGGTAGACCTGTGTCGTCGACGCTGCCGGAGCGGCGGCGGCCAGGCTGCCGTCGTTGATCGAAGTCGCGCTGCCGGACTTGGCCGGGTCGAGGAACAACTTCTGCCAGCGCGTGCCGGGCACCGGCCAGTCGCTGGCGTCGACTCGGGTGAAGTTGCCGGCCCTCAGCGCATCGCGGCCGCCATTGCCGAGTAGCAGCTGCACCGCCGGATCGCTGTCGATGCCGTTGTCCACGCCGAGCAGGTAGTGGTCGAACCAGCGCTGGTACTGCGGGAACGGGCCGGGCGTGGTGGCCGGAAAGCCGTCATGCGCGCCGAAGGTGATCAGGTGGATCTGCACGCCCAGCGAGCGCAGCAGCTTGAAACTCTCGAAAGGCCCGCGTGGCTCCGGGTCGTAGAAGCTGGTGTCAGCGAGAACTGGAAACGTGTTGGGGCCGGCCGGATCGCGACGCTCGGTGCGATCGGTCCAGTAGCTGTCCTCGGTGGCATGCGAGAGGATGTCGACGAACAGTCCAAGCAGGCCGGCACCAGTCTGCAACTGGGTAATTGGAGAAGTGCCCGAGCCAATGGCGCCGAACGAATCCGCCGCCAGCGGCGCGCCGACGCCAAACGCCACCACCGTCGCCGGTCCGAGATTGAACATGCCACCCGGATACAGCAGGTCGCGGTAGAGATCATCGGAGCCGGCCATCAGCGATGCTGCATCAACGCAGGCCAGCGGCAGGTGCAAGGAGTTGTAAATCGCGATCGCGCTTGCGGAAAAACCATACAGGCCGATATGACCGTTGCTCCAGGGCTGCTTGCAGGCCCAGGCGAGAAATTCCGACACGTCCTGCTGGTCACGCGGCCCGACTGCACCCCAGACGCCGCCGCTCAAGCCGGTGCCGCGCGCATTGACCTCAAGGTAGTTGTAGGCCGGGCCGAAAGTCTGCCCGTTTTGACTACTGAAGGATGTCGGCGCGTAGGGACTGAATTCGACGATCAGCGGCCGCGCCGGAAAATTCGCGGAACTGCTGTCCTCATTGCCACTGATATAGGCGCGCAACTGCACGCCGTCGCTGGCGGTGAAGGTCAGCGGACTGGTTGTGAGCGCGCCATCAGCGGATGCCTGCGACGCAGTGCCGCCACTGGAAGACGACGCGGCGCTGCTGTCCGCGGCCGACACGACGGTTTGACCACCACCCGATTGGCCTGAGCCTCCGCAAGCGCTCAGCGCAGCGCCGAGCAACAGCGTCATTAATAAACAATAGGTCTTCATCATCACTACTCCTGCCCTGTCTGGCGCTGCACGGCGCCATCGCACATGCGGATTCATTGCATTGCACCGGTGTAAACCGGAATCAGCAGTGAACTCGGATCGCTGCCGCCTTCGATGACGCCGTTGGTCGCCGGCAGCAACGGCACGATCTGCGTGGCTACGAGATTGTTGCGGTCAAACTGGATCATCGCCGGCGCATGCGTCGGCACGTCGTAGCTGGTCAGGCGAATTTGCAACTGGTGGCCCGCGGCCAGCGCGTAGGCGGTCGGCCAGACCTCGATGTCGTAGTCGTAAACCTTGCCGGCGACAATCGGCGTGGGATTGACGTGCGTGTGATACGGCGCACCGGTGTGACTGCGCGCGGCATCCAGCTCGCGGTGCGACGCACGCAGATAACCGTTGCTGATGATGGCCTCGCTGCCGTCCGGTGCGACATCGGCGAGCTTGGCGATCCAGTCGGTATCGGTCGCGGTGGAAGTCGCCACCAGGTGCAACGCGACCGGCCCCGCAAGCACCAGCGGCTGCGTCAATGGCGCGCTGCGCCAGGTCAGGCCCTGTGCGTCTTCGAGGCGCTGGTCGGTCGGGATGTAAGGGCTGATCGCAACCGTGCCGTAGTCGTCGAAGCTCATGCTCAAGCCGGCCAGCGGATTGGTGAAATAGCTTTCGCTGGCGGATGTCGCAGGTGCCGCGTCGACCAGCGCGCCTTGAGCCAGATACAGGTGCTGGAACTGCGTCTGCGATGGCGGCCATTGATCGGTTTCCAGATGCAGGTCCGCGCCCTGCACGTAAGCACGCACCGGACTGCGCACCGGTGCCGGCGTGCCCAGCAGATATTTGCTGAGAAACTCGAAAACCACGGCGGCCTGGTCGTCCAGCCCCGGCGGATCTGTCAATGGCGCGAACGGCGCACCGCAGCCCTTGTGCGTACAGGGGTCGAGATGCAGTCGCGTTTCGACGCCGGGTCGCTGTGCCAGCGCGCGGTAGTTTTCGATGTCACCGCGCACGAAGCCGTCGCGCCAGCCGTCAAGCACCAGCACCGGCACCTGGATCTTGCTGGCGTTGTAGATCGGCGAACGGTCCTGGTAAAACTTGTCGTCGTCGGGATTGGCGAGGTAATCGAAGGCGATCGGCGTGCCGGTGAGTTGCTGCAGCTTGGCCAGCACCGTCATCTGCAGTTGCGCCGGACTGGTATTGGGTGTGACCAAGCCCGGACCACCCTGTACCACGAGGTATTGCGCGTCGAAGAACAGGTTGGGAATGCCGCCGTGGGTATAGCCGTCGCGATACAGATCGGACAACGCCACCTGCGGCGTGATCGCGCTCAGGTGCGGCGGCTGTTGTTCCGCGGTCAGCAACTGCGTGATGCCGACATAGGAGCCGCCGGCCATGCCGACCTTGCCGCTGGAATACGGCTGCGTGCCAAAGTACTCGACCAGCTCGTAACCATCGCGCGCCTCGCGCGGCGAAAAATAGTTGTCATTCAGATTGCCTTCGCTGCCGCCGGTGCCGCGCACATCGACCACTGCGCCGATGATGCCGCGCGTGGCGAAAGTCGGTTGATCCGGTGCGCTGCTGAGGCCGTCACGGCCATACGGCGTCATCGACAGCACCACCGGAAATTTTCCCGGCGACGGTGTGCTGCCATCGAGCGACGGGAAAGTGACCGTCGCGCCGAGCAGCACGCCGTCATCCATCGGTATCGAAATCTCCTGCGCGACGGTCTTGCTGTATGTCGGCGACGGCAAAACGAACGGCGCGGATTTGCCGGCCAACAGGTTAACGCTGCCGGAACTGCCGCAGGCACACAAACCAACGCACAACATCAGCGTCAGCAGTTCCGGACAGAACGGCACACGCGACGATGTCTCGCCGCGCGACTGTATCCAGGCAGTACCCGGAGTCATGCTGTGCGCCTAGCGGAGGACCGCCTGCAGACGGTCGTTGAGCCTGCGCATGACGAATTCGTAGGGCCAGGCGAACTTGCGCTGAAACCAGTAGCCGACCCGTATATCGGGCGAGGTAAAGACCATGTAACGATTGGCCTTGATACCCTTGATGATCGCCGCCGCGGCTTTTTCGGGAGTGACGGCGCGCTTCTGAAAATGCTTTCTGAGCTTGATCACTTTGGGATTGTTTTTGTCGACGCCCTGAATCTCGACAGTATCGACCAGCCCGGTGTTGACGCCGCCGGGACACACCAGACTGACGCCGATGCCGTAACGCCGCAGGTCGAAGCGCAGCACTTCGGAAACACCGCGCAGGCCGAATTTGCTGGCGCTGTAGGCGGCATGCAGCGGCAGGCCGAACAGGCCGGCCGCCGAAGACACGTTGACCAGATGACCGCCCCTGCCGGCCTCGATCATTGCCGGGATGAAGCTTTCCAAGACATGGATCGGTCCCATCAGATTAATGTCGATGGTTCTCTTCCACTGGCGGTGCTCGAGCTTGTCGACGCCGCCCCAGACTGCGATGCCGGCAATGTTCATCAGGATATCGAGGCTGCCTGATTTCGCATGTATACGTTCTGCGAAAGCCTTGACTGCCTCGAAGTCGGCAATGTCCATGGCCTCGCAGGCGCCGATCCTGCCGCCGGAACTGCGGATCTCAGCAGCGACATTTTTCAGCGCCGGCGCGTTGATGTCGGTCAGGAACAGCTCAGCGCCTTCCCGCGCCGCGGCAACTGCGACCGCCTTGCCGATGCCGCTGGCTGCGCCGGTAATCAGGCACTTCTTGTTTTCAAGACTGATGATGCGCATGGCCTGCCCTCTGAACAGATAAATGATGCTAAACCCCGGCGTCCTGTGCTGATAGTTCCCGGAACAGCCAGCCGATGGTCCAGATTCGGCCAACAACCCGGTTCATGGCTGATTTTGTGACAAGATTGCGGCGTCTTCCGCCCTGCTTTTTTCAGCCGCTCAAGGAACACCGGCCGTGACGATCAAAAATTCCGCACTGGGCTGGATTTCAGCGCGGCACCTGCAGCACTTCATAGCCCGCGCCGAAGCTGCAGGGCTGCACGTGGATCAGGTACTGGACGATGCCGGACTGGTCAAGGCCCGACTGGAAGATGCCAACGCCACGATTCCGCTCAGCGCGATCGAATCCATGCTGTCCGCGATCTCCGCGCGTTATGCCGACCCTTTGATCGGGCTGCACCTGGCCGGCGACATCCAGCCGGCAACCTTCGGTGCCATCGGCTACATCTCGCAAGCCTGTGCCACTTTCGCCGATGTCCTGGATGTCGCAACCCGCTACAACGGCCTGCTCAGCAACATCGGCGAGACCTCGGTCGTGCATGGACCGGGCCAAGTACAGCTGCGCTGGAAATGCCTGGCAGGCAGCGCCGCATTGCAGCGGCAGGCGACGGAATACGTGCTGGGCGCACTGGTCGTCCTTGCTCGTCTGTTGCTAACTGATAAAAAGAATTTTCTGCTCTCCGTGCATTTCACTCACGCACGGCCCGACGACCCCGAACGGGTGCGCGAATATTTTTCGTTCTTCCAATGCCCGGTCTATTTTGACAAGCCCTGCTCCTGTTTAACACTTCCCACCGGCGCTTTGAAAATCAGGCTGCGCCACGGCGACGCTTTCATCAAAGAAGCCCTGGAGCATCACGCCAACAACATGCTTCGGCAACGTGAACATGCGGCGACATTGCCCGACGAAGTCGCCCAGCTGATTCGTGCCATGATGATCGACGGCACACTGACCCGAGACGCCATCGCCGCACAGCTCGGCATCAGCAGTCGCAGCCTGCATCGGAAACTTGAAGAAGCCGGCGCCGGCTACCGCGTCATTCTCGATCGTGTACGCCTGGAGTTTGCACAAGGCCGCCTGCTCGATGGCGAGGATTCGATAAGCCAGATATCGGAATCCATCGGCTTCAGTTCGCATCAGGCATTTCTGCGCTGGTTCAAGCAGGCCACCGGCAAAACACCTGGCGAATATCGGACGCACACGCCGGCATCACCCGACGATAATCACACAAGCCCGGAGAAACCACCCCATGACCACCGATGAGTTGCAACCCGAAGGCGGCTGGCTCCATCTTCCCAAGGCGCGGATCGCGCCGCCCAAACCCGCCGATCGCGGTGCATTTTTCCGCAGCGTGGCGCTGGCTGCGCGGCTGTTCGGCAGGAAAGAAGTGCCTGATATATTCCCGGTGTTCCACGTCAATGCGCGGCTGTTCTGGGCCTGGCTGTTTTTTGCCTCACGGCTGATGCCCTATGGCCGGCTGCCCGCGCGCGACCGCGAAAAGATCATCCTGCGCACCGCGTGGAATTGCCGCAGCCGCTACGAGTGGGGCCAGCATGTGGACATCGCACTGTCGGTGGGCGTACCGGATGACGAAATCCTGCGCGTAACCAAAGGCCCGGAGGCCTGGTCCGACCGGCACCAGCGCGCACTGATGCAGGCCTGCGACGAGACTTTTCGTGACAAGTGCATCTCCTCTCCAACCTGGGAGATTCTGTCGGAGCGCCATAGCGACAAGCTGCTGATCGAGATCATCATCCTGATCGGTCATTACGAAATGGTCGCTGGCTTTCTCAACAGTTCCGGCATCGCACTGGAACAACCCGCGGAGCAAAAGCTCCAGGAGTTTTATCAAAAGGTCCGAGCACCCGGCGGCTGAATATTTCTCAGGATTTTTCCAGCACCACCATCGCACAGACCAGGCCACCCTCGTCGGTCAGGGAGACATGGCTGGCGCTGATGCCCAGCCTCTCGACCCGCTGTTGCAGGACAGTACTGAAAGTCAGTACCGGCTTGCCGCTGGGCTCATGAACAGAGCCGACATCGCGATAGCCGACGCCATGAAAGCCGGTGCCCAGCGCCTTGACACAGGCTTCCTTGGCGGCAAAGGCCATTGTCAGGAAGCGCACCGGGTTCTTCGTCAGCGCAAACTCGGCGCGCTCGGCCGCGCATAGTATTTTCTCCGGCAGCCGGTCGCCGTGACGCAGCCAGACCTTCTCAATCCGCGACTGCCTCAGAATATCGACGCCGATGCCATAAATCATGCGCTGCGTGCCTCAGTCATCGCGCGCCGCATTTCCGCGACCGCCGCTGCCAGCCCAACCGTAAGCGCACGCGCGATGATGCTGTGGCCGATATTCAGTTCGACGACCTCAGGAATACTGGCAATCGCACCAACATTGTCCAGCGTGAGTCCGTGACCGGCGTGGACTTCTATACCCGCGCTGTGCGCTGCCTGTGCGAAGCGTCGAATACGCTGGAACTCAACACGACGCGCCGCGCCGCGGCTGTCGGCATAGTGACCGGTGTGGATCTCCAGATGCGGTGCACCACTGGCGATGACAGCTGCGAGTTGCCGCGGGTCGGGGTCGACGAACAAGGCCACGGCGATGCCTGAGCGCCCCATCCGCTGGCAGGCACCCATTACCACGGCCTGCTGTCCGGCCACGTCCAATCCACCCTCAGTGGTGACTTCTTCGCGGCGCTCCGGCACCAGACAGGCGTGGCTCGGCCGCTGTTTGCAGGCGAACGCAACAATCTCTCGCGCCACCGCCATTTCCAGATTGACCGGCACCGGGCTGCACTTCAGCAAACGCCTTACGTCGTGATCTTGAATATGACGGCGATCTTCACGCAAATGCACGGTGATGCTGTCGGCGCCGGCACTGGCTGCGAGCAGCGCGGCCTCGACCGGATCCGGATAATCGGTCCCGCGTGCCTGCCGCACCGTGGCCACATGATCGACGTTGATGCCCAGACGTATTTTTTCAGCCATCACACTCATTCTCCTGCCCGACGGGGTTTGCCGTCGCTACCCGCCTGCCGCGCAATTCTCGCAGAAGTCTCGGCGTTTCCAGCGTCTTTCCGGCAAGCTGCACCTCAAGCGCCTGATGCAGCAAATGCCGCGCATCGGCCAGAGCTGCCGGGCTATCCAGCGTCTCCTGCTCCAGCGCAATCAGACTGGTGCCAGCGTAACTCGCACCACCGGCGCCGGCGGGCAGTACCCCGATATTCGGATCGTAGAGGTAGCGCTGTTCGGGGAGCAGCGTTTCCGGCAGGTGCAAACCGTAGCCCAGTTCAGCCAAAAGCCGCTTCTCGAATATCCGCAGTGCAGCCTCGGCATGCTCGCCTGCGAGTTGCGCCAGCGCCGTTGCGTACGCCTCGAACAAGGCCGGGTGCGGGTCGTGTCTTTGCAGCAACTTGAGTAGCAATTCGTTGATATACCAGCCGTAGAACACCCGTTCGCCACACAGCGGCAACGGTGGCCCGGCCGATTCCACCGAAACCAGGCTGCCCAGGTCTCCGCTGGCATGCCAACTCAGCAACAAGGGTTGCAAAACCTGCAGCAGGGCACGGGTTTTGGAGCGCGGTCCGCGCGCACCACGGGCAATCAGGCCGACCCGGCCCTGGGTGGATGTGAAAACCTCGATCAGCAGACTGGTGTCGCGATACGACCTGGCACTGAGAAGATAACCCGGCTCCAGTTGAATGCGAACACGTGACATCGCTATTCGTGAGTCAGCCCAAAGCGCTTGAGCGCCTGCATGTCATCGCTCCAGTTCTCGCGCACGCTGCACCAGAGCTTGAGGAAAATCTTCCGGTCCAGTGATTTTTCGAGTTCGCGCCGCGCGCTGGTACCCACCGCCTTGAGCGTGGCACCGCCATTGCCGATGACGATGGCTTTCTGGCTTTCGCGCTCGACCATGACCACCGCCTCGATGCGATCAATATTGTCCTCGCGCTCATATTTCTGTACCTGCACGGTCAATGCATACGGCAGTTCCTGATGCAGAATTCGGGTCAGCTTTTCACGAATCACCTCGGCTACGGTGAACCCGAGATCGTGCCCGACCACCATGTCCGCGGGATACAGCGGGTCGCCTTCCGGCATGCGGCTGGTTAGTTCCTGGATCAGGCCGTTGAGATTGGATTTGCGCAGGGCGGAAAGCGGCACCACGAAGGCGAAATCATGACGCGCGCCCAGCTTTGCCAGCTCCGGGAACAAGCGTTCCTTGTCGGCAACCTTGTCCACCTTGTTCAGCACGATGCCCACCGGCGTACTGGTGTTCTTCAGCCGCGTCAGCACAGCCTCATCCTCATCGGTCCAACGGCCGACTTCGACCACGAACAGAATCAGATCGACATCGTGCATGGCGCTGGCGGCAGTCTCGTTCATCGCACGATTGAGCGCCTTTTTCTGAATGCGATGCAGGCCCGGTGTATCGACGAAAACCACCTGTGCGTCCGCATGATGCAGCACACCCTGGATGCGGTGCCGCGTGGTCTGAGGCTTGTGCGACACGATGCTGACCTTTTGCCCGACCAGGGCATTGACCAGGGAAGACTTGCCGACATTGGGCCGGCCAATCACTGCAACGATGCCACTACGCATGGGAGATTCCGTTCAATTTTTCCAGAAGTTGTTCCGCGGCGCCTTGTTCGGCCTGGCGGCGGCTGGCGCCGCTGGCCTCAGTTGTTTCATCGCTGTCAACCAAGTGACAGCGCACGGCAAATACCCGCTGGTGCGGCGGGCCCTCCTCGGATAGCACTTCATAGCGCGGCAGAGGCCGCGATAATTTTTGCAGCCACTCCTGTAGCCGGGTCTTGGGGTCCTTGAGTGTTTCAGGATCGGGCAGAGCGGCAAGCTGCACGGCATAAAGCCGCAAACACACCGCCTGAGCGGCCGCGTATCCGGCGTCCAGGTAAACCGCGCCAATCAACGCTTCCAGCGCATCCGCGAGTATTGAATCACGGCGAAATCCGCCGCTCTTGAGCTCACTTTCGCCGAGCTTGAGCATATCGCCCAGAGCCAGTTCACGGGCAATCCGTGCCAGCGATTCTTCTCGCACCAGACTTGCCCGCAAGCGCGACAGTCCACCTTCCTCGGCTCTGGGGCAAGCCTCGTAGAGGGCGGCAGCGACGGCAAAATTGATCAGGCCGTCGCCGAGAAACTCCAGTCGCTCGTTGTTGACATGACTGTGACTGCGATGTGTCAGCGCCTGCAACAGCAGCGCCGACTCACGGAACTCGTGTCCGAGTAGCCGCGACAGGCGATGGTAACGGTCATTCAACCGTTGCCCCGCTGATGGGCACATCTTCCGAAAAATCGATCACGACGGAGATGTTGTAGAACAGATGTCCGCGCGCTTCGTAGTTGTAGGACAGGAAGCGTCCTTTGTCGGTACGCTTGAGTATGACGTCCTTGGGCTGAAGATCGTTGTCCATGTAATCCACGTCCCAGTAGTGCTGCAGCGCGGAACGCACCTCTGCTGCCGACCCGGTACTGCCGCTGCTGGCCACTGCGTGCACCGCGCGGGTCACATTCATCTGGTTCAGATATAGCGGCAAGCAGGTCATCGTCGTCATGGCAATGAATGCAATGGCGCCGCACAGGATCAAAAAACCGAACCATCCAAGACCATATTGCCGATGACGTATGTGCATGAGCGATCTCCTTTTGATGTCTGACTATGTCTACTTTATCCGCATCCCGATGCGGGAGAAATCAATCGTCGTATTCGCCCCGTCCCAACTCATCCAGATGAAAAACGCCTTGCCGACAAGGTCGGTTTCCGGGACAAACCCCCAGCTGCGACTGTCGTCGCTGCCGTCGCGATTATCGCCCATGGCGAAATACTTGCCCGGCGGCACCACGAACTCGGCCACATCCTCGGTCGGCCGGTCGGGATTGATCAGGATGTGGTGCTTGACACCCAGCAGGTTCTCGTCGAAACGATAGGCCACGCCCGGCGGCTGCAAACCCGGCGCGGAAAAGACGCCATCAGGCACCTGATCGGCCTTCTGTCCGTTCACATAGAGCGTCTTGTCACGATAAACGATGTGATCGCCGGGCACGCCGACGATGCGCTTGATGAAATCAAGGCCGGGATTCACCGGCCAGCGGAACACCGCAACATCTCCACGCTGTGGCTCGCCGAGCTTGACGAATTTTTCATGAAACACCGGGTCGCGCAGGCCATAGGCGAATTTGTTGACGAGGATGAAATCCCCGACCATCAGGGTTGGAATCATCGAGCCGGACGGAATTCGGAACGGCTCGACGATGAACGAGCGCACGAACAGCACGATCGCGATCACCGGAAAAAACGACCGGCAGAAATCCACGAACGCATTGGGCTTGTTGTCGGCATCAGAGGCCAGAACATTTGCGCGTCGCGGCGCCAGCCACCACTTATCCAGCGCCCAGAAAATACCGGTCACCAGCGTTAACGCCGACAGCAGCACGGCAAAATCCAAATGAAAATCAGACATCGTTATTTCCTATGCAATGGCGCTGCCTCTCAACAGCTGCGCGGTCAGCCCTTTTTGTTATCCATCCCCAGCACCGCAAGAAACGCTTCCTGCGGAATTTCAACACTCCCCACCTGCTTCATGCGCTTCTTGCCTTTCTTCTGCTTGTCGAGCAGCTTGCGCTTGCGCGAGACATCACCGCCGTAGCACTTGGCGATCACGTTCTTGCGCAGTGCCTTCACCGTGGTTCGTGCGATGATTTTTGCACCAATCGCAGCCTGGATGGCAATATCGAACATCTGCCGGTGAATGACCTCCTGCATGCGTTCGCAGAGATCGCGGCCGCGGTTGGCAGACACCGATCGATGCACGATGGTCGCCAGCGCATCTACCTTGTCGCCGTTGACCAGCACATCCAGCTTGATCAGATCGCCTGCATCGAAACGCAGCAGCTCGTATTCGAACGAGGCATAGCCGCGCGAGACGCTCTTGAGGCGGTCGAAGAAATCCAGCACCACCTCTGACAGCGGCATCTCGATTTCGAGTTGCACCTGCGTGCCGAGATAGCGCAGGTTTTTCTGCACCCCGCGCTTTTCCATGCACAACTGCATCACCGCACCGACATAGTCCGGTGGCATCAGCACGCGCGCGAGGATGATCGGTTCGCGGATTTCCTCATACAGCCCCGGCTCCGGCAGTTCGGCGGGATTGTCGATGCGGATCACCTCACCGTTGCTCATCAGAACCTCATAGACCACGCTCGGTGCGGTGGTGATGAGATTGAGGTCGTATTCACGTTCCAGCCGCTCCTGCACGATTTCCATGTGCAGCATGCCCAGAAAACCGATCCGAAAACCGAAACCCAGCGCAGTGGAACTTTCCGGCTCGAACTGCAAAGCGGAGTCATTCAGGCGCAGCTTCTGCAGCGACTCGCGGAAATCCTCGAAGTCCTCGGCATCGACCGGGAACATGCCGGCGAACACGCGCGGCTGCACCTTGCGGAAACCCGGCAACTGCACCAGCGCGGGATTCGACGCCAGCGTCAGCGTATCGCCGACCGGCGCGCCGAAAATATCCTTGATGCCGGCAATCAGGAAGCCTACCTCTCCGGTTTCCAGCGCGTCCTTGAACACGCGCTTGGGCGTATGCACGCCGAGCATGGTGACTTCGTAATCCTTGCCGGTCGAGATCACACGGATTTTCTGGCCTTTCTGTACGCGGCCATTGATCACGCGAATCAACGACACCACGCCCAGATAATTGTCGAACCACGAATCCACGATCAGTGCCTGCAGCTTGGCGTCGACCTGGCCCTTCGGACAGGGCAGCTTTTCGACGATCGCTTCCAGCACATCCGGCACATTGAGACCGGTCTTGGCGGAAATGCGAATCGCGTCGGTGGCAGCGATGCCGATGACCTGCTCGACCTCATCGGCCACGCGATCCGGCTCGGCGTTTTGCAGATCGACCTTGTTGAACACCGGCAGCACTTCGAGGTTCAACTCCAGCGCGGTGTAGCAGTTGGCGACGCTCTGCGCTTCCACGCCCTGCGACGCATCCACCACCAGCAGCGCACCTTCGCAGGACGCCAGCGAGCGCGAAACTTCGTAGGAAAAATCGACGTGTCCCGGCGTGTCGATCAGGTTGAGCTGATAGGTCTCGCCGTTGCGCGCCAGGTAATCGAGAGACACCGCCTGCGCCTTGATGGTTATGCCGCGTTCGCGTTCGATCGGATTGTTATCCAGCACCTGTGCGGTCATTTCGCGTGCCTGCAAGCCGCCGCAAATCTGGATGAAACGGTCCGCCAGCGTGGATTTGCCGTGATCGATGTGCGCGATGATGCAGAAGTTGCGGATATTCTCTTGTTTCATGGGGCGCAGCGGGGTACGGCTCCAAATGGGCGCGGAGTATAGCGGTTTAGGCTGTCGCGGACGGTCAAAGCGGCGGCGCCAGCAAGGGTTCCAGTTCTGCCGCATCGAAACGCGTGGCGCAGAGCAGTTCGCCCTGCGCGGACAGCAACACCGGGATTTTCAGGCCATAGCGGGTGCGCCATTCGGCGCGGCTGTCGACATCTGCGCGCTCGATCTCGAAAGCCTGCCCGCCGAAGTGTGCCAGCAGTTCGGCCTCGAACTCCTCGCACAAACCGCAGCCGGGCCGGGTCAGCAGCAGAACCCTGGGCGTCATGGCGCAGCCGCCGCCGGCACATCCATCGTCAGGAACAGCGGTGAACCGCGCCGCTGCACCAGCACCTGCACACTGACGCCGGGTGTCAGGCGGCTGGCTACCACCGCCAGCCGATCCGGGGTATCGACCTGCTGGCCGTTGATCTGCAACAGGATATCGCCAACCCGTACCCCCGCACGCAGCGCCGGGCCATCGACGACATTCATCACCAGCACGCCGCCCGACACCACTTGCGCCTCACGGCGCTTGTCCGGTGTCAGCGGCTGCACCGCCAGCCCGAGCGGACCAATGCTCGCCGGTGCCGGCGCATCGGCGATTACCGAATCTTGCTGGCCGTTGAGCGTGCCCACCTCCACCTTGATGGTGATGTTTTTATGTTCGCGCATTACTTGCAGCGTCACGATCTGGCCCGGATCCGTGCTGCCCACCAGCGGCGGCAGCGCGGTGGAACTGGGCAGCTCCTCGCCGTTGTAACTGAGAATGACATCGCCGGCCTTGATGCCCGCCTGCTCACCCGGACTGCCGCCAACCACGCGAGCCACCAGCGCGCCTTCCGGCTTGTCCATGCCCAGAGCCTGCGCGGTGGCGCGATCAACTTCCTGCACAACCACGCCGAGCCAGCCCCGGGTCACATGACCGCGCGCCTTGAGCTGCGCCGCGACCTTGGCGGCAATATTGATCGGTATCGCGAACGACAAGCCTTCATAGCCTCCGGACTGCGAATATATCTGCGAGTTGACGCCGACCACTTCGCCCTTGAGATTGAACAGCGGCCCGCCGGAGTTGCCCGGATTGATCGCCACATCGGTCTGGATGAACGGCACATATTGCTCGGTCTCCAGGGCGCGGCCCTTGGCCGAAACGATGCCGGCCGTCACCGAATAATCGAAGCCGAACGGCGAGCCGATAGCCAGTACCCACTGACCGGGGCGCAGCTTGCGCGAATTGCCCAGTGTCACTGCCGGCAAATCGCTTGCATTGATCTTGAGCAGGGCCAGATCGCTGGGCTCATCGGAACCCACCACCTTGGCCGTGAACTGGCGGCGGTCGAGCAGCCGCACCACCACCTCGCGCGCATCCTTGACCACGTGGTAGTTGGTCAGGATATAACCATCGCTCCACAGCACGAAACCCGACCCGAGCGACTGCATGTCGGTGGAGCCATCGTCCTGGCCATTGTCCTGACCGTTGTTCTGGTCGCCAGCATGGTCGGCGAAATATTTCTTGAACCATTCCGGCAGTTTTTCGCTGTCGGCATCCTTGCCGGCGTCACTGCCATCCGGGCTGTTGAGCGTTGTCTGCGGCGGGGCCGGCGCATCCGCAACGGCGCTGATATTCACCACCGATGGATTGACCGCCTCGACCAGGTCGGCAAAGTCCGGCGCGCCCATGCTCGACGAAGTGCGCGAACAACCGCCCGCAGCGAACAGCATCAGCGCAGCGGCTACGCGCCATGCACGGCTGGAAACTGGAAACATTTTGTGGGACTCCCCGGCGACCGGCTTCGCGGCTGACTGTGGCCGTTGATTTCAAAGCATATGAGTCTGAAATTCAAACTTTTGTGCCAGGCACCGCGCCCGCTGTTGCCAGTATGCCCAGATTCTATGTTTTATAATATTAACTTGATTATATTAAATAATATATTATGAAACAATTTTATTCTGATCAAACGATACAGCGGGTGGCATAGCGCGGGTCCAAATAGTGCTGACAGGTGATATTTACGGTGCGGGCGCGTGAACCGGTGCCGGTGCCGGTGCCGGGCTGGCAATCTCGGCCGCCACCGGCGCGGCAACGGGAGTCGCGACGACGGGGTTCGCGTCCGCCTGCTGCAATCCGTCGCCGATCATGCGCACCGTCTGCGGCGGCGCCTCGCCGACCACGGTGATGTGGAAACTGCCAATCATGCGTCCGTAGGCACTGACCGCGCCGATCTCCGACATGCCGTTGAGCGGCTTGTCGGCATGTGGATGCTGCGCGCTGAAAATCGAAATCGCTGAGAGGCCGTCGGAAACCATCAGGTGCTCGACCGTGCCGCCGTTATTCGGCAGCACGCGTACGTCGCGCATCGTGACCTTGAATCCCGGCGGCAAATGACTCAGCGTCCAATCGACGCTCTCGGTGGGCGGCGCAGTGGCGACGGTCGTGGCCATGTTGGGCGGCGGCAGGTTGCGCGTGATGCGCTTCTGGTCCTTGTCTGCGGGCGGCATCTGGAATGCGCTGTCTGGAATCGTCGCCGGGAAACTCACCTCGGTGAACATCATCTGCTCCAGCATCGAGCCATCGCGGCCGATGAGATTGACCTTGAGCGGCACCGCGGTCTGGTCGTCGGCCCAGACCTCGTAGCCATAGCGGTACTGGTCGCGCGGCGTGATCGCGATGCCGCGGCAGACGCGCCCGGCGACACGTGCCTTGCCCAGATCGTCCAGCATGTAAATCTGCGAAAACTCCCGCACCTTGTCCAGCGTCAGCCCCGGAAACATGCCTTTGGGCGTTGGCGGGTTGATGGTCAGCCGGCGATCGCGCGGCAACAGGCAGATCAGCTTGTTGCCGGTCTTGAGGATGTCGCTCATCTCGCCGTTGAGCGACTGCACCCGCTCGACCTCGTTGCCGTTCTGGTTACGGTGGATCACATGAAAAGTGTCGAGCATGCGGTTGCTGCGGTACAGCACCACGCCATCGTAGGTCGCGGCGTGCGCGGCATTGCTCATTTTCACCAGCCACTCGGCCGAGTCATCGGCGGCAGCAAAAACGGCCGGTGCGACGGTGATGGCGATCGCGCCGACCAGCGCGGGCAGACGCATCAGGGCCTGCTCCCGGACGGGTCAGGCTGGTAATCCGCGCTATGTGCGGCAAAGCGCGCATAGCGCAGGGTGCCGCCCATCGCGACACCTTGCCCGGCAACGCTGCTGTTGTGTTCCATCAGATAGTTGTCGAGATCGTCGCCGGCGTCGGTCCACTGCTGTGAACCATCACCCTGCCGCAGCGCAACATTGCGCGTGGCAGCCGCCGCACCGCCGCTGACGGCCGCTTGCGGGTTGACCAGCGCGACATTGGCGCCGGACGCGCTGTCGCCGGTGACCGGCGTACTGGTGTTGAACGATACCAGCAGCGCCACCGCGGCGATCGAGGCCGCTGCCGCGAGTCCGGTCAGCGACTGCCAGCGGCGCATCGGCCGGCGCCGCGTCAGTTCGACCACCCTGGAATTGACCACCGCTTCCGGCACCGGGTCCAGGTGCGCCATGACATTCGCGCAGATGCAGGCTTGCGCCTTGCGCACGCGGGTGCCGGCAATGGCCTCGCGCGTCAGGCACAACCGGCTCCACTGCAACTTCAGTTCCGGCGTCGAGCCGATCTGATCCAGCAACCGGGTTGTCTCCTCGGCCGTACACTCGCCGTCCAGCAACGCGGAAAGGGATTCATGGGACATAGGGTGCACCTCGGCAACGCATACCTAGTAAACCCCGGAAATCACGGAAAGTTCCGGGGAGGTCGTCAAAAACAAGGGGATGAGAATTCATATCAATCGAGCAACGGCTGAACCAGGACGTCGATCGCCTCGCGGGCGCGAAAAATGCGCGAGCGCACGGTACCGATCGGGCAACTCATGACCTCGGCAATTTCCTCGTAGCTGAGTCCTTCCAACTCGCGCAGAGTGATGGCCTGGCGCAGATCCGGCGGCAGTTCGGCGATGGCCCGACCCACCGTGCTCTTGATTTCCTCGGTCAGCAGTACCGCTTCCGGCGTATCGATATCGCTGAGGAATTCGGTGTGCCCGTACTGTTCGGCATCCTGGATATCGATATCCTGGTTCGAGGGCCGGCGGCTGCGCGCGACCAGATGATTCTTGGCGGTATTGATGCCGATGCGATACAGCCAGGTATAGAACGCGCTGTTGCCCATGAAACCGTTGAGCGCGCGGTAAGCCTTGATGAAGGTTTCCTGCGCCACATCCTGCGAATCGGCATCGCCCACCAGCCGGCTGACCAGCTGAACGATCTTGTACTGGTATTTCCGCACCAGCAGTTCAAAGGCACGCTGATCGCCTTTCTGCGCACGCACCACCAGTTGTTCGTCGGTCTGCTCTTCGCTCATGCGCGGCTCATCCCTGCACGATCCATTGCACGCGGATGATCCGTCTGCCTGAGAAATAACCGCTGTTTATCCACTTAATCCCTGCTTGTTCAAAAGCCATCCGGCCGGTCTTGATGACCGCAAAATGGCTAAACTTCCTGTTCCATATCAGAATCTGTGCATACATCGGCTGTCGCCATCGGCGCCGGTTTTGAACCGGAACGCAACGCCCACACATTCTAACAGTCCCCTTTCCATGCGCGACACTGAAGTGCTCATTATCGGCAGCGGCGCTGCCGGCCTGTCCCTCGCCCTGCGGCTGGCCCAGCAGGGCCATGTGGTCACCGTGGTCTCCAAAAGCACCCTGTCCAGCGGCAGCACGCTGTGGGCGCAGGGCGGCATCTCCGCGGTACTGGATGCCAACGATTCGATCGAGAACCATGTCCGCGACACGCTGGTCGCCGGCGGCGGCCTGTGTAATGAACAGGCCGTGCGCTTTACCGTCGGGCGTGGTCCTGACTGCATCCGCTGGCTGATTGAACAGGATGTGGTCTTCACCCACGAAGAAGGCGAACTGCGCGGCAGCAGCCTGCACCTGACCCGCGAAGGCGGCCACAGCCATCGTCGCGTCGTGCATGCCGCCGACGCCACCGGTCGCGCGGTCGAAACCACCCTCGCCTCGCTGGCGGCGGCGCATGCGAATATCCGCGTGCGCGAAAACAGCGTCGCCGTGGACCTGATCCTCGACCGCGGCGCCGCCCAGAACGGCGGCAACCGCGTGCTCGGCGCCTATTTGCTGGATATCCCGCGTGGAATCGTCGAGGCGATCCCCGCCAAGGTCGTCGCCCTCTGTACCGGCGGCGCCAACCAGGTCTACCTGTATTCGACCAATCCGCACGGCGCCTCTGGTGACGGCATCGCGATGGCCTGGCGCGCCGGCTGCCGCGTCGCCAACATGGAATTCATGCAGTTTCATCCGACCTGCCTCTACCACCCCGACACGCGCTCGTTCCTGATCAGCGAAGCCCTGCGCGGCGAAGGTGCGCTGCTGAAACTGCCCGATGGCGAACGCTTCATGCCGCGCTTCGACGAACGCGCCGAACTCGCGCCGCGCGATATCGTCGCGCGCGCCATCGACCACGAGATGAAACGGCTCGGCATTCCCTGTGTGTACCTGGATATCACCCATAAACCCGCGGAGTTCATCCGGACGCACTTCCCCTCGATCCATGCGCACTGCCTGAAACTCGGCATCGACATCACCAAGGACTTGATCCCGGTGGTGCCGTCGGCGCATTTCACCTGCGGCGGTGTCGTCACCGACCTGCGTGCGCGCACCGATGTCGACGGCCTCTATGCGATCGGCGAAGTCGCCTGCACCGGCCTGCACGGCGCCAACCGGCTCGCCAGCAATTCGCTGCTCGAATGCCTGGTGTTCGCCGAGGCCGCGGCGCAGGACATCCACAACCGCCTGCCCGCGTTGCCGGCGCCCGGCAGCCCGCGCCCCTGGGACGCCAGCCGCGTGACCGATTCCGACGAGGACGTGGTGGTCTCGCACAACTGGCTGGAACTGCGCCGCTTCATGTGGGACTAC
>JBOICK010000049.1:0-39405 GCA_050739895.1 Stenotrophobium sp. | reverse complement strand
CTGTATGACCGCTCGTTTTGCACGATTGATACGACTACCCCTGATCGCGGCTACGAGGACATCGAGGGCAAGTTCGCCGCGCTGGGCGTGAAAATAAAAGTGCGTGGCCTAGCTGATGTGATGCGCTCAAGCTGGTGTGAAATTTGTTCCCTCACCTGCAAATAGGAGAAGGGAATCTACGTCGCTCCGTACGGCTAAACGGTTGAAAACCCGCAACCCACTCTCGATATTTCTCCTGGGAAAATCGTTATATTTTATTATATAAATATATAATTAATATTCATAATATAACAAAATTCCCGCATCAAACCACAAGACCGGGTGATGCGAAAAAATCTGCCGTGAGGCTTTACGGTGCTGGTCACGGGGCATAGCCGGGTGCGTAGCCGATCGCGTCGATGATCGGCTGGAAGTCGGCGTAGGTGGCGACCAGCGGTGGAGAATCCCAGGCTTTCTGCGTGATCACGCGCAGGCGCGGATAAATCTTGTCGGCGATACTTTCCTGCGATTCACCGCCGCCCCAGACGAAGACTTTGGTGCCGAGGTTGCGCGGCTCATCGGCGGCGATGATGTCGGGCGACACGCAATGCACGACGTTGCCGTCGACTCCTGGCGAGAAGCATGAGCCGGCGAACTCGTTGATCTCCCAATGCTCGTAGGCACTCTGCGGGTCCGCCGTGGGAATGACCGCGCCCTCGGTGCCGCCGTTGTAGTAGGTGGGAAAGGAGCCGATATTCATGATTGTGTAGCCCTGGTCCAGCAACGTCGGCGCGCGCGGCGGGAGTGGATCGGACAGTGGCGAAAAGTCGGTCCACCATTCCACGACCACATCCTTGCTGAGGGCGACGGCGCTGCCACCACCAAGTTCGTCGTTGTAGACGCGCGCGATCTTGCCGTGCGCACGCAGAAATTCATCCATGCGGTTGAAGAAGCCGAGCAGCGCGTCCTTGGCGTTCGCGTTTGCGCCGTACTGCGCCTGGGCATAAGTCTGTAACTGCGGGAACGTCGGAACTTCTGCCGCGGGCAGGTACTCGTCCCCGCCGATCATCCAGTACGGCCCTGGAAACAGCGGCAGGTATTCACCGATCAGCTCCTGCACAAACTTCACTGCGGCGGGATTGGTGATGTCCAGCGCGCCGGTCGAGCCGGTCTGTCCCAGTGCGTTGTTGAGTTGGAACTCCGGATGCGCCTTGAGGATAGCGGCCATATGGCCGGGCATGTCGATTTCCGGCACCACATCAATGTGGTAGCGATCGGCCAGCGCGACGATGTCCGCGACCTCCCGCTTGCTCAGGTGCTGTGCGCCGACGATTTCCGGATGAGTGTCGCTCTCGATGCTGAACTGCTGGGTGTCGCTGAAGTGCAGGTGGAAGGTGTTCATCTTCAGATAGGCGATCTCGCGCAGATGCGCCTCGATCCACGGCGCGGTGTACAGGCTGCCGCTGGAATCGATTGCCAGGCCGCGTTCCGGATAGTGTGGCCAGTCGCGCGCAATGCCGGCCGGGATCACCGTGTTCTGATGCAGCAGCTGCAGCACGCTGCGTGTGCCATAGAACGCACCGGCCGGCGCATTCGCGGAAATCACGATGCCGGGGCCGATGCTCAAACGATAGCCTTCGCTGCCGAGCTGTGTGTCGTTCGCCTGCAGATCCAGTTCGATATCACCGGGGTGCACGGTTCCGCCGCGCACGACGGCTGGCGTCGTTCTGGTCAGTGCGCCCAGATCGTCGGCGAAGGTTGCGGCATCCGCGCCCAGTCTCGCATCGTCGGAGCCCAGCACGATGCGTGATGTTGGCGTCCAGTGGAATGCGCCCGCCGCCGGTGCCCACTCGCGCAGCGCCGGAATCGTCAGCGGGCGTGGCCCGTTTACTCCGGCAGGGGCCGGCGGTGTAAAGCCCAGCGTGGTGCTCACTGGACTGCTGGTGCCGCAAGCGGCGAGCACGAGCGCGACAACCGCTGCGGAGAAAATCTGAATCAGATTACGCATGACATTCTCCCGTTACTGCGAAAGCTCGCTGCCCGGATACTGTCCCGGAACCAGAATCGGCAGTTCCACGCCGGTTGCGGTCACGTCGTAGGGATTAGGCAGCGCGGCCTGACTCAGCTGCGGCATGCCGAACAAACCGCCAACGTCTTGAGTGGAAACGATCGGCGCGTATTGCGCGTGCAGCTCGTAGAACAACAGGCCGACCTGGTCGCCGTCTTTCAATTGCTCGCCGACACCCGGCAGCAGCACGCCTTCGCCCGGATGCAGCACACCGCGGTTGCTGTCGTGATCGCCGGCGACAAAGGCCGTGACCTGCTGATCGACGAGCATGGTCTGGCCTGCGCGCTGGACGCCGACACCGACGATGGCGATCGCGGTCTGCACGGACCCGGTGCCCGGCGCGACCGTGAGCCTGGCGATGCGCGGGATGCCGGCGAGTACTTTGTCGTTGCCCTGGATCGTGACGATGGGGACGAACACGGGCTTCGTGCCGCTGCCTGCCGGGACGCTGGCATTGAGCGTTGGCGCAATGGCCGGCACCGCACCTGCGCCGCCGAGCGAACCGACCGGGAAACTCTCAAGCGTCACGCCCACCGGCTTCGCGGTCTTGTCGCTGCTGTCGAGCAGCGAGATGCACAGCTTGGGTATCGCGCGGAAGGTGTCGGAATCCACGCCTTTCAAGTAGTAGTCGAACCAGGCGAGGATCGCCGACTGCACGTCGTATTTGCCGCAGGCCCACAGGCCGCGCGCCTGGCCGGCGAACGGGTTCATGTGCCCGTCCTCGTGCGTGAGTACGCGCACGTCGGCGCCGGTGGCGGCGAAGTAGCGCGCATTCCAGTATGCCTCGGTGACGTTGAACAGGTTGTCGCGCTGGCCCTGCGTGAATAGCGCCGGAACCGGACGCAGTTTCGCGCTGCTCTCGCCGAAACCCCAGGGCTTTCCCGCGGCCTGCTGCGATTCGAAATAATCCATGCTGTGGGTGTAAGTGAACTCCTGAACCTCCTGCTCGGTCACCGGGCGCGGCACCCCGGCCGCTGCAAACATCACCAGGTCGGCGCGCGTGCGCACCAGCGCGGCGGTGGGCGCCAAGGGCCCAACCAGGTTGGCTACGGACCGCGCCAGCGGCGTGGCGGTGACGCTGTCTCCAAAGGGCGTGCCCCTGAGGGTCGTAACCTGGTCCGCTTGGATCAGCAGCGAAAACAGCCGGAACCAGCCCTTGACCGCATCGCCGGGCAGCAGGCTGTAGAGCAGGTCGTGCGGGCTGCGGTCCGGCGCGATCACGTCGATGCGCGGGTCGAGCGCCGCGAGCGGCCACTGGAACATGCCGCCGTAACTGCCGCCGAGCGTGCCGACTTTGAGATCCTTGGCGATGCCGCTGTCTGGCTCGGTCTGCACCGAGATTTCGGCCGCGTGGTCGTAAGCCCAGTCAAGGATCGCGCGCGCATCCTGCGTCTCCGCCTTCGGGTCCATCAGGCGCGCAAAGCCGCCGCCCTTGGGTGGCCGGTTGTCGCCGTGGCCGCGCTCGTCGAAGCTGATCACCACGTAGCCGCGGTCGAGCAGGGGCTTTGCATGATCGTCGTCGATGATGCCATCGTCGATCGTCTTGATGCGCGAACCGCCGAAGCCATGACCGTACAGGATCAACGGAAAAGTCTCGCTTGGGCAGCGCTGCGGCATCAGCACTGTGAAGGGCACCACCGTCGTCGGCGTGGGATTTGCCGTTGGATCGAAGTCGCTGGGCACGTTGACCGTGACCGTGGCGTCCATCGTGCTGGCGGGCGCCGGCTTCGCGCAGCTCGTTCCCGGCAGGTTCGGGTTGCCTGTAAGTGAAACGCCCGCAGGCGTGGATGAGCGTCCGCAACCGACCAGCCCGACCGCAGCCAGACTGAGCGTAAAAATGATGGGGACTATTTTCATGGCTACCTAACGCGTCGAGTTGTTGCGGCCGCTCTTTGCCTCAATCCGCAGGCCGGGTGAACGGATGCGGATAGCGCCACATGCGATAAATCATGTACGCGGGCGCGAGCAGCCACGGCAGGTTGAACAGGACCACATCGAGATAGTTTGGCGCGGCATAAGGCCCGAAGCGCTCCTCGTAGAGGATAATCAGGACAATCGTGATCAGGCCCGCACCGTAGAGCAGCGCCGGGACGCGAATCCACTCGCGGCCCTTGATGAAGGCATAGATCGCAAAAATATAGAACGGTACGCCGAAGGTCATCTCGTGCCAGATGCAGGCCCGCCACCAGGCCGGCCGCGCGATCTGCAACGGATCGAACTTGTGCCCGTACCAGTGCACGTTATCCACCAGGAAGGCGGGCGGCCAGACCGGGTAGGTGAAATTCGCGGCGTCTGGAATGACCAATTGTTCCATGTCGACGACGAGCGCGACGTAGAACAGGCTGATGAAGAAAAACAGCAGCAGGGCGATGTCGCCCGGCCGCTGCAGCAAGGGGATGGGCTGGTGGTTCATGAGTGGTGAGCGCTCCTGTTGGAAGACATCAGGTGTCCTTGTTGATCAACCAGCCCATGAAGCCGGGCATCAGGCGATTCATCACAACGATGACGCGGTTGTATCCCGGAAACACGACGAACTGCTGATTCTTCGCCACGCCCTTCAGAATCGCCTGCGCGGCCTGGTCCGGCGAGATCTTGCGGATCGGCACCTTGTTCATTGCCGCGTTGTAGTCGTGGCCCTTGAGGTTGGTGGCGGTCTGGAAGATGTTGGTGTCGATCAGTCCGGGGACGACCACGCTGACACGGATGCCATGCTTGCGTGCCTCTTCGCGTAGCGAGACGGAAAGACCAACCACCGCGTGCTTGGTCGCGGCATAGGCCGCGGATTTGGCGACTGGCATGACGCCGGCCGTTGAGGCGGTGTTGACGATATGTCCGCTGCCCTGCTTGAGCATCTGCGCATAGCCGTGCTGGGTGCCGTAGATCACGCCCCACAGGTTGATGTCGACGATCTTGCGCCAAGCGGCCATGTCCATGTTCTCGAAATCGCCGCCGACCACGATGCCGGCGTTGTTGAACAGGTAATCGAGCCGTCCCTGCTCCGCGACCACGCGCTCGAGCAGTGCCTTGACCGCCGCTTCGTCGGTGACGTTGAGCTTGGCGGTTCTCAGCAGCTTGGCGTTACCGCACTCCTCCTGCAGCCGCGCAAGGCCGGGTTCGTTCAGATCGGCGGCGTAGACGATCGCGCCGCGCCGACACAGTTCGCGGCACAGCGCATAGCCGATGCCCGAGGCACCGCCGGTGACGACGGCAGTCTTGCCGCTGTAGGGGTTCATAGGTGCGCATCCATTGGGTTGTGCATGTAGCTGGCGTTCACGCTGCCTTTCTTCCGGGAGCGAGTTGCAGCGGCCGCTGGTAGGAAATGTCGGTCTTGTCGCGAGCAGTCCTGGCATTGGCCTTCAGCGCGGCAATCGCCTGGAGCATCTGCGGACTGATGGTGTCTTCGCCCGGCAGGCTGCTGACCCATTCCACGGCACAGACGCGCAGCGCGATCGCCCAGACACCGGCACGGCGCTCGAAGCGGTCGATGTAGCGGTTGCCGATGACATCAATGCTGCCGTTGTTGTTGACGCCGATGTAGACGCAATAAGTTTCGGTGTGCGCCGTGTCGCCGGCCAGCTCGCAACTGTGGTTGAGGATCAGATGGTTGGTGACGCGCTGGTTGTCGCGGTGATACGGCAGCGCCCATTCGGCGAACGCCGCCGCCGTGCCGACGAACAGACCGTGATCGTCGATCGCGTCCGGGTGATACGCCGAAATCAGCAGTTCGCGGTCCAGGCGCTCGACACCGCGGGTATAGCGGTGCAGGCAATCCAGAATCGCCTGCCGATCGAGCAGCTGGCGCAAGGCCGCCTGGTCTTGATCGTTCATATACTCATTTCCTTAAATGTTGATGATCCTTATGCACGCGCTGCCGCAATTCCGGCGCGCCGGCCGAAGAACGTGGCCTCGCCGATGCAGGTGCCGCTGGAATAGCCGCTGCCATCCTGGGCGATGTTGGACGCACAGCCGCCCGCGGCGAACAGGCCAGCGATAGCGCGGCCTTGTGCATCGAGCGCCGCACCATCCGCCGACACGCGCAGGCCGCCGAGCGTGAAGCCGACGTAGCCGGCCTTGCCCAGCGAACATTCAAATGCGCCATAGGGCGGGTTGGTCAGCGGTTGCAGCCAATGCCCGTATTTGTGGAATGCCGGGTCCTTGCCGAGTGCGGCCTGCGCGTTGTACTCGCGCAGGGTTTTCTGTAGCGAACCTTCCGGCAGATCGAGTGCGCGCTCCATCTCCTCGGCCGTCTCCCAGGCGTCGATGAGCGCCTGGCTCATCATCTGCGGCTTGCCGTGGCAGGCCTGATCGACGACCAGGTAGACCTTGCCCCGCGCTTGCTTGAGCATCGCGGTGGTCGTGCGCGCGTGGTAGGAATCCTCGGCGACGAAACGCTCGCCACGCTCATTGATCAGGATTCCCTTGATCAGCGATTCGTCCGGATAAATCGGCGAGGTGACGAGGCAGCCGTCCATGTGCAGCGCCTGTCCGCCGGCAGACTGGCCCAGCTGAATGCCGGAGCCGTCGTCGTGCGGATTGCCGAGCTTGTAGATACGCGCATCAGCGAGCACCGGACAATGTTTCTTCAGTAGCGTCTCGTTCATGCTGAAGGCGCCTGCGGCGAGAACCACCGCACGGCGCGCGCGCACACAGGCATGTGCGCCTTCGCGCTTGTAGCGAACACCAACCACCCGCCCGCCCGTGTCCACGATCAGGTTGGTGACACCGGCGTCGAGGATGCTGCGCAGGCCCAGCGCCTGAGCTTTCGCCAGCAGCTTCTCCATCAGCAGCGCGCCGCCGGCTTCGCCTTCGCGCGCGACCTTGTGCCCGCGCGCGGCGGGCTTGGCCTGCTCGCGGAACGGCCAGACTTTTTCGTTGCCGGATTCGATCAAGCATTCGGCAGTGGGCTGGACCACATGCTTGCCGCGGTAATACGTGCGCTGGAACGGCACGCCCTGTGCTTCCAGCCAATGAAAATGCGCGACGCTCTGCTCGCAATACAACCGGATCTTGTCCTCCTCCGGAACCGGCGTATTCGCCATCAGGTAGGCGAACATCGCTTCGACACTGTCCTCGACACCGACGGCCTTCTGCACCGGCGTGCCACCGCCCAGGTACAGATGCCCTGCAGCGAGCGCGGTAGTCCCGCCACCGCCGCTGGCACGTTCGATTGCGAGCACGTCAGCCCCGGCCGCGCGAGCTTCGATCGCGGCGCAGACACCGGCTGCACCAAGGCCGACGATGACGACGTCGGCGCTATCGGTCCACTGTTCGACCTGTGTCGCCGGCAGAACCTCGAATGCGCCGGCGCTCATCAGCCGCCACCCTGCTGCGCCATTGCAGCAAAATCGATCACCGTCGGCGCGCCGCGACCATCCCAACTCGCCGCGGCCGGCATGCCCTGCTCGAACATCTGCTTCAGCGCCGGTGTCAGTTCCAGCAGCTCGATGTAGGTCTGCTCGCCTGGCACCGCCGCATCGAAATACACATAGCGCCCGCCGGTAGGCATGTTGATGTCGCAGGCGAGAGTCAGGCCCGCCTGCTGTAGGCGTTTGACGTCGTCGGCGATCTGTTCTGACAGGAAAGCGGTGTGGTGCAGGCCGTAGCGGCCCTGCTCGATGAACGCGCGATACGGCGAGGCGGCGTCGTTCTTCTGCTGGATCAGCTCGATCTGCATCTCGCCGCGATAGGCGAACGCGCAATCAATCACGGGCACGCTGGATAGACCGCGATAAACCGCTTGCAGCGGGACGTTGCGGATTATCAGCCAGGGCCCAACCTTTAACCGTGTGCTCCAGGCCGCGACGGCGCCGTCGACATCCTCGACGATGTAGCCGAGCTGACGAATGTGGCCCAAGCGGGCGCCAGGATGTTGATTTGCGTTCATGATTCAGCGGTCTTTGTTATGGATGGCAGCGAGTTCGTTCTGCAGAAAGCCGTGCAGCAGCTTGTAGGCCTTGCCGACGCGCACGCGATCACCGGTTGTCAGCAGATCGAGCAGCAAGCCGCGGCAGGTGGCATGCACCATCGTCGACAGCGCCTCGGCGCGCGTCTTTGGCAACCCCTGCGCCATCAGCGCCTTGGTCCAGGCCTTCAACCAGGACGTCACCACGCCGTCGAGGAATTCAGCGTGGCGCTCAGGGTGCTTGGCGGCGACAGCGTAGATTTCAAAGAAAGCGCGATAGAACGGCAAGCGTTCCGGCGCCGACACCTGGGCCCAGGATTCATCCAGCATCGTCACGACGTCTTGCCCCTGGCGCTGCGCCTGCTCCTGCAGTTGCAGCAACTGCCTTGAACGCACCTCGGCCAGCACGCGCTCAATCAGTTCTTCCTTGGTGCTGAAGTGATGCAACAGCGTGCGATGCGTGATGCCCAGCGCCTCGGCCATCGGCCGCAGCGAAAGATCGGATAACCCATGGCGGAAAACATAGTCGACGGCTGCGTCCATGAGATCGCGACGACGTGCCGCATGCCGCGTATAGCGACCGTCCTGGCTGGCTGCTTCCGGTACGAATTTGGATTTGTTTTGTTGGTTCATGTACCGAATGGTACGCGATAAGTTTGTGGGTTTCCAGTCATTGAGGGACTTTCCACATCGAGCGAGACGGACGCCGAACTGGCGGACGCCTCGGCACGTAGCGGTCCATCTGAACGGTGCACAAAAAAGGCCGGGCGGGAATCCTTCCCGTCCGGCCTCGGGTCCTGCGATGAATATTAGGGCAGTGGAGCGGCGGTCATGTTGCCGCAGCCGTTGGGGTAAGTGTTGGGGTACTGCACTTGCCCCTGAGCGCCGGTCACCCAGGGTGTGGCGCCGGTTGCGAAGCTCTGCAGATCGTTGTAGGCCGCCAGCGCCTGGCTGCCAGTAAACGACAGTTGCGTCGCCGTCGTCAGAGCGGACCCTGTCAAGGGGTTATGCGCGGCGTCGAAGATCTGCTGGATGCCGTTGAGGCCGTAGCTGTTCATCGCGCCATCGAGATCGAAGATCGGGATGATGGTGGCGCCCAGCCCGGCCAGCATCTGCACGTCGAGGACGACCGGGGCAACCGTGTTATAGGGCGAAGTGCCGGTGCTGCCGAGGCTGACCTGTCCGGCGGCTCCAAAGTAACTCCGCATGCTGTTGTAGATGGATGCCACATAGCCGGAACCGAGGTCGACGCCCTCGGCGCGGTAGGCCTGGTTGTACAACTGGTCAAAGCCGAACGGCGGGTAATTCACCATGCCGAGAAGACTCTGCTCCGCCATATTACCGGCGGCGACGTCAGACAGCGAGAACGGCAGGGGTGAGCCCGACAGCTTCATGCCGTGCTGGTGCGCCCAGGTGATGGTGTCGCGGTAGATACCCATCGCCGTGCACTGGGCGGCGGGGTTGAGGTTGGAAGACGCCATGTTCTGCGCCGCGGCATAGTTGCCCTGGATGGCCTGTGCTAGCGCTTGGTAGCCGAGCGGGAATTCCAGGTCGAGGATGGCCTGGTCGATCTGCAGGTTGTTCTGCGTCTTCCAGGTGTAGAACGCTAGCACCGCCGCCTGGATGGTCGCGGCATTCTGCTGGTTAGCGAAGGTGCCGTAGGACAGCGGCACCGTGATCCAGGCGCTGATCGACACGCCGGCGGCGTTGGCCTGGTGCACCAGGGCCAGACCGTCAGTCCGCTGGTTGGCACCCGGCAGCGCCGGCCCGAAGTCCGAGCCGTAGATCAGGTCCATGTCGAGAAAGCTGTTGTTGGTCTTAAGCAGATTCCACAGCGCCGGGGTGTAGTTGGCGACATTGCGCGGGCAGGTGAGCGGATCGTAGCCGACGCAAGCATTGACGGATTCACCAGCCCAGAAGCCGATTCGCGGTGTGGATGCCGAAGCCGGCTGGGTGCCGAAGGCGAGTGCGGCGAGCAGAAGACTGCCAGCCGTCTTGAGCGAACGAAAGTGCATTTTAAATCTCCTCGTGAATAGTTGGAGTAACGAAATGATCCTGTGAAATGCAGCAGATACTGCATTGCATCTGACTATTGTGTACCATATGGTATTTGAACCATTTGGAACACTAAAAATAATACGCCGTTCGTGTGGACCCGTTGACGCCGTTATGCTGATTTTTATGTAGGATTTTCCTGACCCCGTTTGCGGGGGTCATACTTTTAGTGGTGTCCGTATGCAAGCGATTCGCACCAAACTCGTCGTCATTACCATTACCATTGCCGTTGCGGCGCTGCTCACAGCCTGCGGCCATCACAGTGGGCCGGTCACTGCCGTTGCCGGCATGGCCCAGATACCACCCGACGCGCCGGGGCACACCAACAACGTGCCGCCTTCGCCGGAGCCGGGTCAGTCGCGCGCGGGGCTGACCTACTCGATCTACATCAAGGTGCCGGCGACTGGCGACACTTTCGCTTTCACCGTGTTTGAGCCCGGCACGCTGGAAGGTGGCAAGAAATATCCGCTGCTGCTGTACGGCCACGGCGGCGGCGATCAGCGCATCACTAACAAGAACGATCCGCAGTCAGCCAACAGCCCGTTCAATGACAACGTCGGGTTTTTCATTGACCATGGCTACGGCGTGATCAGCATGGACCAGCGCGGCCACGGCGAATCGAGCGGCACCATCCGCCTGATGGACCCCGACTACGAAGGCCTGGACCTGCTGGCGCTGCTGGATTGGGCAGAGGCAAAACTGGATTGGCTCGCCTACGGGCCGAGCGTGGACGGTAGCGATCCACACAACCTCATGCTCGGCGCAATCGGCGCGTCCTACGGCGGTGGCTTCCAGATGCTGATCCAGGATATCGATCCCAAGCACCGGCTTGACGCGATCGTGCCAGAAGCGACCTGGAACGATTTACGCTACAGCATTTATCCGAACGAGGTATTGAAGACTTTGATCGGGACGTTCCTGCTCGGTCGCCTTACCGTTGCCAGCAACGGCCAGGCGATCAACCATCTCGATCCTTATGCACAGAGCATCTTCACGGACGGACTGATGAAGAATCGGCTTGACCCGGACCAGCTTGATTTTTTGTACTACCACAGTAACGCCTATTTCTGTGGTGACCAGTCGGTGGCCACCAATGGCGGACCCGGCACCGCGCCTCTGTTCCCGCCGCGGCACCCCGGCAAAATCAACGCGATGTTCTGGCAGGGTATGCGCGATCCGCTGTTCAACTTCAACGAGGCTTATCAAAACTACCTCTGCTACAAGCAAGCCGGCGGTGATGTGCGGTTGCTGACCTATCAGGTAGGTCACAACACCACGCCGGTCGTGCCCGATCCGGGCGAACTGGCGTTCCAGCCGCCCGGCGACTTTGAGACCAACAACCGCTGCGGCGGCATCAACGTGCACGACGCCGCGCTGGCTTTCTTCGATGAGCACCTGAAAGGCATCGCCGGCGCCGCCGACAAGGTGCCCAAGCAGGTCTGCCTCTCGCTGTCCGGCGCAGACACGGTGCTGGTGGATCAGGTCACCACCGGCCACCAGGGCGTGCAGAAAGATATTCCTGCGACGAACGTGATCGCCGGCGTGACCGATGTGCCCATCGCGGTCAACCTCGGCATCGCCGCCGGTGTCAAGGGCGATGTTATCGGCGGCCTGCCGCGTTTGGAAGTAGACATTGAGCCGCTGATTTCCGGTGCACCGGGCGAGCCGATCATCTTTGCCGGCATCGGCCAAATGCACGCTTCCGCCCCAGGCATCTGGGATTTGGTGGACAACCAGTACACGCCGCTACGCGGCACCGGTCCGCACGTGTTGGATATGGCCGGTATTACTCAGCGCCTGCAGCCGGGCGATCAGCTGGCCCTGCTGCTCTACGGCGGCAGCGACCAATATCCGATCTCCGGTTCGATCAACCTGGCGCAACCGACGGTGATGCCGGTGACAGTCACGGGCAAGATCTGGGTGCCGCTGCTGGGGCCGTTGCCGACGGCGCCTTGAAAGGCGTGCCGCGCTACCGGCTCCTCAGTCGGCATGTACCTCTACGTGTTTAGCCCGCAATCCCTCGGCGAGGAAGGTTGGCAATGGTTGCCTTGTTGATCGCCTCCGGAAAAGCCACGATACGGTGGCTGGGATACACATTCATCATGTAATCGCTGTAGGTCGTCAACAGCTTTTTGTATCCCTCATCGAGCTTGCCAATATACATGCGCCATGTTCGCCTTGGTGATGGTGAACAGCGGCGTTTCAGCCTGAATGGCCGGATCGCTGGGATATTCAGCCTTGGTAAGATTGAGTTGCCCCTTGTACGGGGTCCAGGCAGGGATCGTGCCCTCCTTGTTGCCGGCGCTCGGCGCCGACCGGGGTCAGATCCTTGCCGAGTTTTGCCGTATCGGCGGCACTGACCTTGGCGTAGACCGGTTGAGCCGCAATACCTACCAGTGCGGCACAGGTCAGGAATGTTGTGAACTTTCTCATGAACATCTCCATTAACGTTGGCCCTTAACAGGCACTCATCACACTTTCAGAACTGGTACCTGAGATACGCCTGCGCGTAATCGCGGTCTGACAGCGTGTTATAGATCCCGCCGCCAAAGAACCAGGTGTCACCCAGGTTCAGGGACAGGCTCTGGTGGTACAAGATGTTGAACAGCGTGTTGACGCTCTCTGACTTGTTGGCGCTCGCGTCGAATTGATCATTTGAAGGGCATTCTGCTTACCCCGCGTTGACCAGCCGTTGTCGGCGTAGGGTTCGGATTCAGAATCGAATTGTTTTGGAGACGATGGTCAGTCGGACGGTGAGCAGTCTGATCAATCCAGCGCGAGCAGCAACACTGCAAAATGGTCCGGAATTCCTAAAGCAGCTCATCTGCAACTACCCGGATCGACTTGCGTTCAAACTTAAGCCCCGTGTCTTTCCATTCGAACGCCTCACCAATCTCCGGCTTTCCCGCCGATGCGGGTAGCTTGTAGCGACTATCGATGATCGGCCGATCATCGTCATAGCCCGTGATAAGTCCATTAAACGATTCCGGCGTCTCGTCTACACGGCTGAGAGATGGAATCGCCTGGATTGGCGGGGACTCGATAACTCCGCCGGAGCCATCCGCATTGGAACCGATCCCGACCAGCTTGGTGTTTACTACCGCGCGTAGCAAATCTGGACGATGCTGGCAAGATTACGCTGCGCAATCGCTATACCTTGGAACTGGCCTATCTTCGCAGCCTCGGAGACCGCATCAATGGCGGATCGCCGACATTGATCGGCGAATTTGGAATCCCTTACGACTTGAACGATGGCGAATCCTTTGCACGCTGGGAAGCGGGCGAGCGCGGACCGGGGGCCTGGAAAGCGCAGGTGACTGCGCTGGAATTGACTTACGACGCCATGGACGCTCTGCTGCTGTCATCAACGCAATGGAACTACACCTCCAGCAATCGCAATGATCTGCGCATCGGCGACGGCTGGAATCAAGAAGACCTATCGGTATTTTCGCGGGACCAGCAAACTACACCCTACGATCCCGCTTCCGGCGGCCGCGCCGTGGAAGGATTCTGCCGTCCTTATGTGCAGCGGACTCAGGGCGTTCTTAAAAGCATGCAATACCACACTCAGAAACGGATATTAACCGCCGAAATCCACGCTGATCCCGCAGTCCCGGCACAGACCGAAATTTATTGGCCCGTCCGTCTTGCACCTGATTTAAATGTGCATCTTATCGGCGTCGCCGCCGAATGGACCTACTCCCGCATTAATCAGCAGATACGGATCTGGGCACGCACAGCAGGAGATTTGAGAATTTCAATCCAGCACTAGCCGTACACTAGGTTTTTTTTGACGGCAGACATTTCAGCGACCACCTACATGGCTGCTGCCTTCTTATCCGCAGATTACATAAGTGCAGGACATTCGGAGTCTGAAGCGGACAGACTAACTTGCCTGGATCTTGGACACGGCTCTGGGTGTGGCCGCTGGTTGAGGAGCGTTTATCTGCGATGAATCCGGTGGCTGCGATTCAAGAAAGCGGTCAAGCCGCTGCCGGCAGGTAATCAGTCCAATTCTCAGTGATCTCCAACAGCACAGCGTGTCGCGCGTGGAGGTGACCCTGTTGTCGAGCACGGCGTTCAATAAAATCCAATTCGATTTTCACACAGGGATTCACATATAGTCAGGCTCTCAAATTTATTGAAATCACTGCGCGCATTGTTGGATATCCGGCGCGTCCCCGTGGGGACGCCATCTACAGTTCCGGATAATGCCGGAAACACACGAAACCCCGCGTAATTGCGGGGTTTTTTGTTGTACATCGTTCCCGAGTTACCGTCGCGTCCCCATCGAATCTGACGGTTAACTAGCATGCATTCCGTGGGCCTGCAGCTTGCTTGCAGGCCTTTTTGCTTCGGCGCCAACGCTTTATCACGTACCCGACTGGGCCAGAATCAGTTTGTTGAGTCGTTTTACGAATGCCGCCGGATCGTCGAGTTGTCCGCCTTCCGCCAGCAGAGCCTGGGCATAGAACAGTTCCGCCAGATCCTTGAAACTCTCGTCATCCGCCGTCTCCTTCAGACGCTGCACCAGCGGATGCTCCGCATTGAGTTCCAGCACTGGTTTGGAGCCGGGGACTTTCTCGCCAGCCTGCTGGAATAGTTTTTCCATGCGCCGGCTCATCGCGTTGTCGCCCGCCACCAGGCAGGATGGCGATTCGGTCAGGCGCGTGGACAAACGCGCGGATTCGATCTTCGTGTCCAGCGCCTTGGCGACGCGGCCGACGACGTCCTTGAAGTCCTGTTCCTGCAGTGCTTTTTCGGCAGTCTCGATCTTGTCGCCGAGATCGACCTTGGCGGTTGCCACGCTTTCCAGTTTCTTGCCCTGGAACTCGTGCAGGTGCGCCACCACCCATTCGTCGATGCGGTCGGTCAGCAGCAAAACCTCAAACCCGCGCTTGCGGAAACCTTCCAGATGCGGACTCGACTTGGCAGCCACGAGGGTGTCGGCGGTGATGTAGTAAATCGCCGCCTGCTCCTTGGGCATGCGCTCCAGATAGGCGGCGAGGCTGACTTTGGGCGCGTCCGTTTCCACTGTGGAATGGAACCGGCACAGTTTGGCGATGCGCTCGCGGTTGGCGTGATCGTCTATCAAACCCTCCTTGAGCACGACGCCGAAGGTCTTCCAGAACTTTGCATAATCCTCGGGGCGTTTTTCCGCCATCTCGTCGAGCATGTCGAGCGCGCGCTTGATCAGCGCAGCCTTGATTTTCTCAACGGTGCGGTTGCCTTGCAGCAGTTCGCGCGAGACATTCAGCGGCAGATCGTTGGTATCGACCAGTCCCTTCATGAAGCGCAGCCAAGGCGGCAGCAGCTCCGCCGCCTTGTCCATGATGAACACGCGCTTCACATACAGATGCACGCCGGGGCTGTGTTCGCGATCCCACAGATCGAACGGTGCCCGCGCGGGAATGTAGAGCAGCGAGATGTATTCCAGGTTACCTTCGACCTTGTGATGCGCCCAGGCCAGCGGCGTCTCGAAGTCGTGTGTCAGGTGCTGGTAGAAACTCTTGTAATCCTCGTCCGTGAGTTCAGATTTTGGCAGCGTCCACAGCGCACGCGCCTGGTTGACCGTCTCCCACTCCTGGCCCTCGTCCTTCTGCATGCGGATCGGCAGGCCGATGTGGTCGGAGTAGCGATGAATGATGTGCTGCAGGCGCATCGGCTCCAGGAATTCCTTGTCGTCCTCGCGCAAATGCAGGATCACTTCGGTGCCGCGGTCGAGCTTGAACGATGGCTCCAGCGTATAGCTGCCCTCGCCGTCTGATTCCCAGCGCACTGCGTCGCTGATGTCCGCGCGTTTGGTCAGCACGGTGACCTTGTCGGCGACGATGAACGCGGAGTAGAAACCGACGCCGAACTGGCCGATCAGTTGCGCATCGTTTTTCTGTTCGCCGCTCAGGGACTCGAGGAATTTCCTGGTGCCGGAACTGGCGATGGTGCCGAGATTCTCGATCACCTCTTCGCGTGACATGCCGACGCCGTTGTCCTTGATGGTGAGTGTGCCAGCGGTTTTGTCGACGCTGATGTCGATTTTCAGTTCAGGGTCGTCGCCCAGCAATTCCGGCTTGGCGATGGCAAGGAAGCGCAGCTTGTCGGCGGCATCCGAGGCATTCGAGATCAGCTCGCGCAGGAAGATTTCCTTGTTCGAGTAAAGCGAGTGGATCATCAGCCGCAGCAGCTGCCGCGTCTCTGCCTGAAATTCGTGTTTTTCGACGGACATGAAACTTCCTTATGGTTTTAGGACTGACACAGAGATGCGGCCGGCACACGCACATTTCAAGATCGTAAATACGAAGCTGCGACGCTGAATTCCACTCACCCGCTCTGGCTGTCAGCCTTGATAATATTGTTATATTATATATAATATATATAAATATAATTAATATATTATAACTCAATAATTACCGTATAGCTGCATAGCGGGTCGCGGACTTTTACTGAAAACAACAGCATCAGAAACGAAAAAAGCCAGTGCCGGACATACCGGCACTGGCTTACTAAATCACGCGAACTTTCGCTCGCAATAAACTGATTAGCTGAGTTTTTCTTTGATGCGCGCAGCCCTACCAGCGAGATCACGCAGATAGTAGAGCTTGGAGCGGGCGACATCGCCACGACGCTTCACAGTGATTTCCGCGACCTGCTTGCTGTAGGTCTGGAACACACGCTCGACGCCTTCGCCGTGCGAAACCTTGCGCACGGTGAACGCGGAGTTCACACCACGGTTGCGCAGGGCGATGACCACGCCCTCGAACGCCTGGAGACGCTCACGGTCGCCTTCCTTGACCTTGACCTTGACCTCGACGTTGTCGCCGGGGCGGAAGTCGGGAATCTTCTTGGACATCTGCTCCGCTTCAATCGCGGCAATAATCTTGTTCGCTTGCATCGCACTCACCTCTGATCAAATTTGTTCTGCCCGGCGATGAATTCGCGCAGCAGCCCGGTCTGTTCCTCGTCCAACTGCAGCCCGTCCAGCAAATCGGGCCGTTTCAGCCATGTCGCACCCAGCGCCTGCTGCAATCGCCACTTCACCACCCTGGCATGATCGCCGCACAGCAAAATCTCCGGCACTGCCTGCCCGCGCCAATTCTCCGGCCGCGTGTAGTGCGGATGATCCAGCAGCCCGGCAGAGAATGAATCGTTCTCCGCAGAAGCCTGATCGCCCAGCACTCCCGGCAACAGGCGCGCGATTGCGTCAATCACCACCATTGCCGCCAACTCGCCACCGGACAATACAAAATCGCCCAGAGACAACTCCATATCCAACTGCGTCCGCACGAAGCGCTCATCGATGCCTTCGTAACGGCCACAGACAAAAACCAGTGCCGTTTCCTGCGCCAGCCGCTCCACCCATTGCTGGGTCAGCGGCTCGCCTTGCGGCGACAGGCCGATCACCTTGACCGGCCCCAGCGCCTCTTTCGAGGCAGCGATGGCGGCGGTCAAAGGCTCGGCTTCCATCACCATGCCCGGTCCGCCGCCATAAGGCCGCCCATCCACTCGGCGCCACTTGTTGCCGCTGAAGTCGCGCGGATTGCGCGTCGTCAGTTGCAGCGCACCGCTTTCAACCGCGATGCGGGGCATCCCGTGCAGACCAGCCTGTTCCACCAGTTCCGGGAACAGCGTCAGCACCTCAATCTTCATGGCCGCTCAATACTCGGGCAGCCAGTCGGCGATGATCAGGCGTTTGCCCATATCGACCGACTTGATGATGGGACCCTGCACGAACGGAATCATCCGTTCGACCTCAGCGTCCTTCATCACCAGTACATCCTGTGCGCCGTTGCTGGTGACTTCCGTCACCACACCCAGCACGTCACCCTGTTCCGACTGCACCCGCAAGCCCAGCAGATCAGCCAGGTAAAACTGCCCTTCTGCCGTTGGCGGCAACTCGCTGCGGCTGACCTGGATTTCCGAGCCAATCAGCGACTCTGCAAAATTCCGGTCAGTCAGCGGCACACCCTGTGCATCGCCAATCTGTGCAACTAGGCCGCGTCCATGAACGCGGCCTTCAATCAATTTGCTGTTGAAACCATCACCCTTGGCAATCCACCAGAGTGGATATTCGAGGATGTTGCTGGCAGGACGGGTAAAGGAAATGATCCTGACCCAGCCCCGCACTCCATAAACACCCGCGACGCGGCCCAGCGTCACACGGTGCTCAGCCATGGAATCAGGCCGCCTTGGCGGCGCTCTTGAGCAGGTAGGTCACGCGCTCGGAGGTCTGTGCGCCATTTTTCTGCCAGTGCTCGACGCGCGCGTTGTCCACTACAAGCTTCTGCTCGGCACCCTTCGCGCTCGGGTTGTAGTAACCCAGACGCTCGATGAAGCGGCCATCACGCGGGCTGCTTTTTTCAGTGGCGACAACATGATAGAACGGACGCTTCGTGGCGCCTGCGCGAGCCAAACGGATGGTAACCATACTTAGTCGACTTCCAAATAACTTGAGCGGCCGGAAACACCGGCCGCAGTAAAGGGCGCGTATTTTAGCGATTTATTTATAAATTGCCACTGTTATCCACATAATGTACGGGGCGCATCAACGGCAGTAAGCCCCTGCGACTTCCGGCTGGCAACTCACTTCCAAAGCTTTAAGTCTTGCGACATTGCCATCCGGCATCACCCAGTCGATCGACTGCCCGGCCGACAATCCCAGCAGAGCACTGCCGACCGGCGCAAGTACGGACACCTTTCCGGCAGCGCCGTCGGCGTCTTTTGGGTACACCAAGGTCAACTCGTGGGTCTTGCCGGTGGACTCATTCAACAACCGACTTCGCGAATTCATGGTAATGACACCCGCCGGCATTTTCTCAGGCTCCACCACTTCCGCGCGCATCAGTTCGCTGCGCAGCGCGGCAATATTGTTTGCTTCAACGCCTTTTATCGACTCCAGCAACCGGTCGAGCCGGTCGAAGTCGCGGGATGAAATGGTGATCGCGGGTTGTCTGGACATGTCTAAGCCTCGTATGCAGCCCAAAACAGGGCCCATAGGGAATCAATGAGGATTGGCAGCAGCAAAAAAGCAGCAGTATTGGTGAGACCACGATCTACGACAAACTACTGCAATCCCGTCAGTCGATGGCCACGAATGAACAGGCTTTAGGCCGCTATCTGCGAGGCATCATGCCCGGTGGCATGCGTCCGGCAAGACCGCGCATCATCTTCATCATGCCGCCGCCGGCCATCTTCTTCATCATGTCGCGGGTGGTCTCGTACTGGCGCAGGAGCTTGTTGACCTCCTGCACCTGCACACCCGCCCCTGCGGCAATGCGGCGCTTGCGCGAGGCTTTCAGCAAATCAGGGAATTTGCGCTCCTGCGGCGTCATCGAGTTGATGATCGCAATCACCTGACCGACCTGCTTCTCGGCATTCACATTTTTCATCTGCGCCTTGATCTGTGCAGCGCCGGGCAGTTTGTCGATGATCGACTCGAAGCTGCCCATGTTCTGCATCTGCGCCATCTGGTCGCGGAAGTCCGCGAGATCGAATCCCTTGTTCTTCTTGAGCTTCTCGGCAAATTTTAGCGCCTGCTCCTGATCAACCTTGCGCGAGGTTTCCTCGATCAGGCTGAGCACATCGCCCTGTCCCAGGATGCGTGTGGCGATGCGATCCGGGTGGAACACTTCCAGCTTGTCGGATTTCTCGCCGACGCCCATGAACTTGATCGGCTTGCCGGTGACCTGCCGCACCGAAAGCGCAGCGCCGCCGCGTGAATCGCCATCCGTCTTGGTCAGCACCACCCCGGTCAGCGGCAGCACATCGGCAAAAGCCTTGGCGGTCTTTGCAGCATCCTGGCCGGTCATGCTGTCGACGACAAATAATGTCTCGACCGGGTTCAGCGCTGCGTGCAGCGCCGCGATCTCCCGCATCATCGGCTCATCGACCGTGGTGCGGCCGGCAGTATCGACGATCAATACATCGGCGTACTGTTTCCGCGCATGTGCCAGCGCTGACTGTGCAATCTCCACCGGATCCTGTCCGACAGCCGATGGAAACCATTCGACGTCGACATTGCCGGCGACAATCCGCAACTGCTCGATTGCGGCAGGACGATAGACGTCGCAGGACACCACGATCACTTTCTTCTTTTCACGCTGCTTGAGCCACAGCGCCAGCTTGCCGGTCGTGGTGGTCTTGCCGGAGCCCTGCAGGCCGGCCATGAGAATGATTGCGGGCGGCTGTGCACGCAGGTTGATCGGTTCCGCAGCGCCGCCGAGCGTCTCGGTCAACTCCTGCTGGACGATCTGCAGAAATTGTTGCCCTGGCGTCAAACTCTGTTTTATTTCAGAGCCTTGAGCGCGAATCTTAATGCGGTCAATAAACTCCTTGACGACCGGCAACGCGACGTCGGCTTCCAGCAGCGCCATGCGCAGTTCGCGCGAAGCCGCACTGATCTGCTCGTCAGTCAGGCGGCCCTGGCCGCGGATGGAGTCCAGCACATGGCCCAGGCGTTGCGTCAGATTTTCAAACATTGCGGTGGATGATCGGTAGCGGAACGGAAAGCGCGATTCTATCGGCTTTCATCGTCGCGGTGGCTCAGAGCTGGATCGTGTATCCGCGCTGAAGATGGCGATAATCCCAACCCTTGAGCGCCTGTCGGCACTGGCGTTCGATGATCTGCTCGCAGCCTGGTTTGTGGTGGGTCAGCAACAGTTCCGGCTGATGCTTCAGTTTTTTCAACTCGCGGCCCAGCAAAGCCGGGGTGAAATGCTTCGAGGCGCGACCCAGGTCCTGCTGCTCGTCGGGGAAAGCGATCTCGATCATCAGCGTGTCAAGCCGTTGCAGACCGTTGAGGAAATTCCACAGGTCGTCGGTGGCATAGGTGTCGCCGCTGAACGCAAAGACGCCAGCGCCGCAGTGCACGACATAACCAACTGCAGGCACCGTATGCAGCACCCTGAAAGCGGTCAACTGGTGCGCACCAACCAGCGTGGAAACGCCCTGCTGAATTTCGGTGAACCGGATCAGAGGATGATTTTCGTCCGGCAGCTGTGAGAAATCGGGCCAGATTTTCCAATTGAAAATATGCGCACGGATGGCGCCGAGTGTTTCGGCAGTGGCGCGGACTTCAATCGGGCGGTCGATCAGATCGAACAGGTTATCCGCCATGAACGCGAGACCGCAGACATGATCCAGATGCGAGTGCGTCAGGAACACATGGGCGATCTGGCGTTGCTGCCCCAACGAGAGATCGCCGACGCCGGTGCCCGCGTCAATCAGGATCTCGTCATCCACCAGGATGCTGGTCGTTCGCAGCCCGGGGCCGACACCGCCGCTGCAACCCAGGATCTTGATCCGCATGCGTTCCTGCGCCTTGAAAATGTTGATCCGATACTAGCATGGCGGCACAGGTATTCCGCCTTTCGAATTTATGCCGATTATCCCTTGCGGGCCGCGCAGCATGCCTGCGCAAACTTCGCCGATGCTATGCTGGAGTACATAAGGAAAGTGACCGCATGATACTCACATTTGCCCTACTCGCCGCTGCCCTCGATTGCGCCGCTGCCGCCGCTCTGTGGCACAGCGAAAACACCCGTGCGGACCGCTGGCTGCCGGCCGCCGCCATCCTGTTGCACGCCACTGCGCTCAGTCACCAGATTTTCAATGGTGGCGGCATTACCATCGGCATCAATGAAGCCATCTCCCTGTTTGCGTGGCAGTCAGCCCTGCTGCTCTGGGCGTTCTGCTGGAAAGAGCCGCTGCGCATGCTGGGCATCGTGATCTATCCATTGTCCGGTCTGTGCGCGGTCCTGGTCGCGATCTTTCCCACACCGGTCAGCGACATACCCTACGCTGACTGGCGTGCACGCACCCATATCGTGCTGTCCCTGTTCACCGCGGGGGTACTCACCATCGCGGCGGTGCAGGCCTGCGCGTTGGCACTACAGGACCAGTTCCTGCATCGACCCCAAGGCGCATATCTGCGCCTGACTTTGCCGCCGCTGCAAACCATGGAGCGCCTGCTGTTCCAACTCATCAGTCTAGGATTTTTCATGCTGAGCCTCACCCTGGCCTCGGGTTTCTGGTTCATTCACGAGAACCTGCTGGCTCAGCACCTCATACACAAAACCGTGCTGTCGTTGATCGCCTGGCTGATTTTCGCGGTGCTGTTATGGGGACGCTGGCACCATGGCTGGCGTGGCCGCAAAGCCATCCGATGGGCGCTGTGGGGCTATGCATTCCTGATACTCGCGTATTTCGGTTCCAAGCTTGTATTGGAACAAATCCTTGGTGAGCATTGGACTTAGAATCACTTCTTCATGTAACCAAGCTTGACGCGGCCCCTCGCATTCCGTAGTTATAGTTCGGACACGGCCCATCAGACCGCGCTTCCTTGAACGACATCCCCTTATCCGCCCTCTTTGCGCTGCTGGTTTTACTGATCCTGTTGTCAGCGTTTTTCTCAGGTTCCGAAACGGGCCTGATGACGGTCAACCGCTATCGCCTGAAGCACCGTGCCAAGCAAGGCGACCGGGGTGCCCGATTGGCGCTGGCCCTGTTGCAAAGACTGGACCGGCTGATCGGCCTGATCCTGCTGGGCAATGTCTTCGTCAACACCGTGGCGGCTTCGATCGCCACCATCATCGGCCTAAAGCTGGGCGGCGATCAGGGCGTAGCAATCGCCACTTTCGCCCTGACCCTCGCCCTGCTGATCTTCAGCGAGGTCACGCCCAAGACCCTGGCCGCCCTGCACCCGGAACGGGTCGCCATTCCTGCGGCCTATATTTTCACCGTTCTCAAATGGCCGTTCATGCCGCTGGTTTATCTGGTTACGCTGATCGGCAACGGCTTGCTGCGTATTTTCGGCGTCACTCAGGAAGACGCTGCGCAGCACAGCCTCAGTACCGAGGAACTGCGCACCGTTGTCACCGAAGCCGGCGCCATGATTCCACAGCGCCACCAGCGCATGTTGCTGTCGATCCTCGATCTGGAAAAAGCCACCGTCGAAGACATCATGGTGCCGCGCAACGAGATTTTCGGGCTGGATATTTCCGAGTCCTGGGACAAGGTCTACGACGATATCGCCAGCAGCCAGCACACGCGCCTGCCGGTATTCGACGGCTCCATCGATGACCTGAAAGGCGTCGTACACCTGCGCAATGTCGTGCAGATGTACGCCAAGGATGAATTGAATGCTGACGCCCTGCTGAAATTGGCGCGCGAACCCTATTTTATCCCCGAGGGCACGCCGCTGAATCAGCAACTGCTCAACTTCCAGAACCAGAAACGAAGAATTGGCTTTGTCGTCGACGAATACGGCGATATTCAGGGGCTGGTTACGCTGGAAGACATCCTCGAGGAAGTGGTCGGTGAGTTCACCTCCGACCCCGCCACGCGTCTGAAAAACGTCTACGCCGACGCCGATGGCAGCTATCGCGTGGTTGGCTCCGTCACCATTCGCAGTCTCAATCGCAATCTCGGGTGGAAATTGCCCACGAACGGCCCCAAGACACTCAATGGCCTGATCCTGGAAAAACTCGAAAACATACCCCAGCCCGGCCGGCGCCTGGATATTGCCGGTTACGAAGTCGAGATTACGGAGACGCGTTCGAACGTGGTCAAATCTGCTCGCGTGCATCCCCCGGGCAAGCCGCCAGCGAAGGCGAAGACTGCAACGGTCCAAGCCGGTTAGCTGCGGCAACGGCTTGCTCACCAGCCGATACAGTCTCCGTAATTGGCCACTGGCCTGGCGAACCACTCCTTTGCACAAACCCCTGTCCGTAACATTCACGACGCTTTCACGTCATGGCAATACGGCTTCCCAGGAAGCGAATGGCGATGGAGCACGATCATGAGCAAGCGACTGTTTGCACTTCTAGGCGTCGGCGGCTCGCTGATCCTCATCATCCAGTGCCTGATGATGCATCAGGCTCATGCCGTGTCGCTGGACCATGCCCAGGCTGCACCTGAACTCACCCAGACCGATCCGCAAAACTGGATCAATTCAAAACCGCTGCGCTGGAGCGACCTGTCGGGCGAAGTGGTCCTGCTGGAGTTCTGGGCTTTTGATTGCTGGAACTGCTACAACTCCATTCCATGGCTGCACACGCTGGAACAGCGTTACGCCGGCAAGAATTTCCGCCTCATCAGCTTACACACGCCTGAACTGCCGCAGGAATACATCCGCAAGAATCTGGTGCAAAAAGTGCGACAGTACGCGCTGACCAATCCGGTGATGATCGACAACGATTATGCGTACTGGAATGCAATGCACAACCAATACTGGCCGGCGTTTTATCTGGTTGACCGCCACGGCATGATCCGCGCAGCCTACGTCGGCGAAACGCATGCTGGCGATGGCAACGCCCGCCAGATTGAACGTACGCTGGACGCGCTTTTGGCGGAGAAATAGCAAAAACGCGAGCACCCGCTCGCCTCAGAACAGGTTGAAATATTGTTTTATTTTATTTAATATAATAGTATTTATACATTAATTACTAACAATATTTTATCGGTCACCTGCAACAGCGGGTGACTCACATGAGTTGCAATGCCTGATCCAGCCGGGCGACAGCGATCACCTCGATATCCAGCTTGACGGATTTTCGCGGGCGATTGGCTTCCGGAACGATCACGCTCTTGAAGCCGTGCTTTGCGGCTTCGTGCAAACGCTCTTCCCCGCCCTGCACCGGACGTATCTCGCCAGCCAGTCCAACCTCGCCAAACACGACCCACCCAGCCGGCAAAGCGCGATCACGAAAGCTCGACAGCACTGCCAACAGCAGCGCCAGGTCCGCGGCCGGCTCTTGAATCTTCATGCCGCCGACGACGTTGGCGAACACATCCTGATCGCCCAGCGCGATGCCGCCGTGACGATGAAGTACTGCGAGCAACATGTTGAGGCGATTGCCTTCCAGCCCCAGCGTCACGCGCCGTGGATTGCCGACCAGTGAGCGATCAACCAAGGCCTGCACTTCCACCAGCAGCGGCCTGCTGCCTTGCCGCGTCACCGTCACCACGCTGCCCGGCACCGGTTGTTCATGCCGTGAAAGAAACAGCGCAGAAGGATTGCTGACTTCCTTGAGCCCCGCGTCGGTCATGGCGAACACGCCGAGTTCATTGACCGCACCGAAGCGGTTCTTGACCGCGCGCACGATGCGGTAACGGCTGCCGACATCGTGCTCGAAATACAGCACCGTATCGACCATATGCTCCAGCACGCGCGGACCGGCGATGGCGCCCTCCTTGGTCACGTGCCCAACCAGCACCACCGCGGTGTGACTGGCTTTGGCATGGCGCACCAACTGTGCCGCGCATTCGCGCAACTGCGACACCGAGCCCGGCGCAGAGTCCAGTGTGTCGGTGCTGAGTGTCTGGATCGAATCGATCACCACCAGTCCGGGTTTGTTCGCGGTGATCTGCGCGATGATTTCTTCCACTCGTGTTTCCGCGAGCACCGGCAGGTCCAGGCGCGGCAGCCCTAACCTGGCAGCGCGCAAATGCACCTGCGTCAGCGATTCCTCGCCAGTGACGTACAAGGTCGGCAAGCGACCCTCCACCGCCGCCAGCACCTGCATCAGCAACGTGGATTTACCGATGCCGGGATCGCCACCGATCAGGATCACCGAGCCCGGGACGATGCCGCCGCCCAGCACGCGATCCATCTCGGCCAGGCCGGACGGCGTGCGCGGCTCCTCACGCGTGCTGACCTGATCGAGCCGCTGGATGCGTGCCGCAGTTGCAACTGCAAAGCCACTGCGCGGCCGCGACGCCTCCACCACGGTCTCGACCAACGTGTTCCACGCCCCGCAATCGGCGCACTGCCCGGCCCATTTCGGACTCAATGCACCGCAACTCTGGCAGGCATATTGGGTTTTGGTTTTAGCCATCGAGACAACGCGCCCTTTTAATGAAATCAGTTTAGTATCAGCTTAGCAGCCCGATGAGTTGGGGGACTTCAGTGGCCAAGCAAAAAATCTGGAAGAAAGACGGTTTTGCAGCAGCGGTTTTCACCGTGATTTTTTGCATCGTCGCTTACGGTATCCTCGGCGACAGTTTCCAGGGGCTGGAACGCTCGGCCTACGACATGGGCGTGCGTGCGCGCGACCGCACACCCTCGGACCGCATCGCGGTCATCGCCATCGATGACCAGTCGATCCAGAACCTTGGCCGCTGGCCTTGGCCACGCAGCCTCCATGCCCAGATGATCGACAAGCTGCGTGAGGGCGGCGCCAAGGTCATCGGCAACACCATATTTTATTCCGAGACCGAGCAGGATCCGGGTCTGCAGGCAATCAATGCGATCTCCGCTGACCTGGCGAAATCACCCCTGACTCAGCAGATTCCCGGCGAGGTGGTATCTTTCGGCGCGATGCTCGATGACATGGGCCGTGGCAATGCAACCGCCGCAGGAGTGGCGAAGGCTTATCGCGAATCCGCACTGGCTACCCAGTATCAGACAGCGCTCGACGCTCTCAGCGCCCAGCTCAAGGATGCGCAGAGCCGCTTGTCCCCGGACAATGTCCTGAGCACTGCCTTCAGCCAGTTCGGCTATGTCATCCTGGCGATGACTTTCGATCTTGGCCACCCTGAGGGCCGGCCAGACAAGCCACTGCCGGATTACGTGCTCAAAAACCAGCTGACCCATATCGAGGATCATGTCGAAGCACGCGCGCATGGCGAATTGCCGCTGCAGGCCAAGTCGGTACAGATTCCGGTGGCTGAACTGGGCAGTGCGGCGGCGGCCATCGGACACCTCAACGCCACACTGGACGTAGACGGCGCGGTGCGCTTCGAGCCGCTGGTTTTGCAGTACTACGACGGCTTCTATCCCTCGTTTTCGCTGATGGTCGCGGCAGCGGCGCTCAATCTGACGCCGGCAGACATCACTGTGAATCTGGGTCAGGGCATTTCCATGGGCGGTATCCACATCCGCACGGCACCGGACCTGCGCATGTATATCCAGTATTACGCTGACCGAGATGGCCGGCCCGCGTTCCCGGTGGACTCGTTCTATGACGTGCTGACCGGCAAGATTCCGGCCAGCAAATATAAAGACAAGATCGTGATCATCGGCGCGACCGCGCGCGGCGTCGGCGTCAGTTTCCCGACACCGATCTCGCCTGCGATGGCGCCGGCGGTGGTCGTGGCGCATACCGTGTCGAGCATCCTGCAGCAGGATTACTTCACGCGTCCGTCATGGGCCGCCTATCTCGAAATCAGCCTGCTGCTGGTACTAGCATTTTATCTCGGTCTCGTGGTTCCGCGTCTTGGCGCGGGCCTGGCCGCGGGCATTACCATTGCATTGATCGCCGTTTTGCTGCTGACCGAATTCCTGATATTGGCGGACAAGGCGGTCTGGTTCCAGTTCATCATCCCTGCAATTTTTTTGGCGCTGGGCCATGCGTTCATGCTGCTCAAGCGTTTCCGCATCACCGAGCGATTGAAGATGAGCAGCGAGGCCGAAAGCGCCGAATCGAATCGCATGCTTGGCCTGGCATTCCAGGGCCAGGGCCAGCTCGATATGGCTTTCGAAAAATTCCGACGCGTGCAACCGGCGGATGACCAGCTGCATGAACTGCTCTACAACCTCGCGCTGGATTTCGAGCGCAAGCGCCAGTTCAACAAGGCTGAGTCGGTCTACCAGCACATCGCACAAAATAATAAGGATTTCCGCGATGTAGGACAAAAACTCAGTCGCGCCAAGAAAATGTCGGAAACCGTGATTCTTGGCGGCAGTCAGAGTCATCCGGGAGGCGGCACTCTGGTACTCGACGCGACACAGCAACTTGAAAAACCCATGCTGGGCCGCTACCAGGTAGAGAAGGAACTCGGCAAGGGTGCGATGGGTATCGTCTATCTTGGCAAGGATCCCAAGATCGGCCGCATGGTGGCGATCAAGACGATGGCGCTGTCGCAAGAGTTCGAGGCAAATGAACTTCAGGGTGTGAAAGAGCGCTTCTTCCGTGAAGCAGAAACCGCAGGCCGTCTGAACCACCCCAACATCGTGCAGATTTTTGATGCCGGCGAAGAGCACGACCTCGCCTATATCGCGATGGAATTCATAAAGGGCCATGATCTTGCCAAATACAACAAGTCGAACAACCTGTTGCCGCTGCAGGAATCCCTGAAATACATCGCCGATGCCGCCGATGCGCTTGATTATGCGCACAGCAACGGCGTCATCCATCGCGACATCAAGCCCGCCAACATGATGCTGCAAACCGACAGCAAGACCATCAAGCTGATGGACTTCGGCATCGCACGCATCGCCGATTCGAGCAAGACCAAGACCGGCATGGTGCTCGGCACGCCGTCATACATGTCGCCAGAGCAGTTATCCGGCAAGCGCGTCGACGGACGCTCCGACCTGTTCTCGCTCGGCGTCACGCTGTATCAACTGATGACCGGCAGCCTGCCGTTCCAGGCCGATTCGATGGCGACGCTGATGTTCAAGATCGCCAATGAACCCCACGCCGACGCCATAGTGATCCGGCCGGACCTGCCACCTCAGGTCAGCACCATCATTGACCGAGCCCTGCAAAAAGATCCGGAAAAGCGCTATCAACGCGGCAGCGAGATGTCAGCGGACCTGCGACTGATCCTGAGCAATCTTGGTCCGGCCTGAAACCCCGTCATGGCGCTCAAGAACAAGGTCGATACGATACTGCTGAGCGATGTCGGCCGCGTCCGCAAGAACAACGAGGACGCCGTCGCCGAGATCGAGGAGATCGGCCTGCTGATACTCGCCGACGGCATGGGAGGCTATAACGCCGGCGAAATCGCCAGCGGCATTTCGATTGCCACGATCCAGGACCATGTCAGCCGCGAATGGCCGACGCTGAAACACGGCGATATTGATGCGGACAGCGGCTACCGGGTTGAGGGTCTGCTACTCAAGCAGGCGATTGAAAACGCGCACGCCACGATTCTTCAGGTAGCGCAAAGCCAACCGCAATGCGCCGGCATGGGCACGACCATCGTCGCCTGCATCATGCATGAAGCCGTGCTGTCTATCGCCTATGTCGGCGATTCACGACTGTACCGCTACCGCGACGGCAAACTGGAGCAAATTACCCGTGATCACTCGCTGATCGAGGAGTTGATCGCCCGTGGACATTACAGCCGTGAGGATGCGGTCAAATTGGTGCGGAAAAACATCGTCACTCGAGCCCTCGGCGTCGAAGGCAAGGTGCAGGTCGATGTAATCGAAGAAACCCTGGAAGTCGGCGATGTCCTGCTACTGTGTTCCGATGGGCTGAGCGATATGGTCAGCGATGAGAAAATCGGCTTAACACTGGATACATATACTGATAATGTTGAAGCGGCCGCCAAGGCGCTGGTGAATCTGGCACTTGAAAATGGCGGCAAGGATAATGTCTCGGTCGTCATGGCGCGCGTGAAATCGGCGCTCACAAGCCGTGGCCGACGCTGGTTCGAACGTCTGATGGAATGGTTCTGAGAGGAATTTTATGGGCAAGCTCATCGTCACGGATGGCAGCGGCAACAGTCAGGAATATCCGCTTGCCAAGGAGCGGGTCACGATAGGCCGGCACCCGGACAACGACATCTGTGTTCCCGACCGCGCAGTCTCAGGTAATCACGCGGCTGTCATTACCATTCTGCAGGACTCATTCCTGGAAGATCTCGGCAGCACCAACGGCACCATCGTCAACGGCAAGTCAATCACCAAGCATCCACTGTCCCACGGTGATGTGATTACCCTGGGCCGCAACACCCTGCGCTACGAGGGTGAGCACTCCGGCGGCGAGGACGAGTTTGAAAAAACCATGATCCTCAAGCCCGGCCAGTTCGGCGCTGCCTTCGATTCGCAGGTCAAACAGGCCACGGAAGCGCCGATTGCGCAGGGCCCCGTTACTGTCGTTCCGTCGAGCAAGCCCGCGCTGGGCAGGCTGCGTGTTGCGACCGGCCCAAGCACTGGCAAGGAGTTGGAGTTATCGAAGGCATTGACCACTATCGGTCGACCCGGCGTGCAGGTCGCAGCGATCACGCGGCGCGCGGATGGTTATTACATCGTTCATGTCGGCGGACAGGCCGGCAGCAAAAGGCCTATCGTCAACGGCGTTGAGATAGACACCCAGGCCCGCAGACTCGCCAACAACGACAGCATCGAACTGGCGGGCACAAAAATGAATTTTCTGCTGTCCTGATCCGTTCAATCGGGCAATTTCAGCGAACGTTTATGCCGCCGACCTGTCTCACCGGTATCGGGATTGCTACGCTGGATCCCGTATGGTCAGGAGAGTTCACATGACAAACAGGTCACTACTTCTTCTCACGCTGACGCTGGCATTTCCAGCCGCTCATGCCGCAAGTCCGCAGACGCTGAATCCGCCGCAGGCCCAGGCTATAGCTGCCAGCCAGCCCAACTGCCTGCGCGACACCGGCTCATACATCCCGCGCCCGGTGGGCAAGTGCATTCCTGCACCTGGCCGGGTCTATACGCGAGACGACCTGCATAACACCGGCGCGCCAACCCTGTCGGGTGCGTTGCGCGAGCTGGATCCCAGCATCGGCAGCCGCTGAGCTGCGCCCGCTGGCGCAAGCTCTCATCCGCCTTTGTGGATGAAACGGACGCGCTGGGTGAGGCCGCAAAACAACTCGTACGCCAATGTGCCCGCGCAGGCCGCAATTTCCTCGGCAGGCAGGTCCGCGCCCCATAACCGCACCGCATCGCCTACCCTCGCGTCCGGCACGCCACGCAAATCCACCGTAATCATGTCCATTGATACGCGCCCGGCAATCGGCACCCGCCGGCCGCGCAGCAGCACCGGCGTGCCGCTGGGCAGGCTGCGGTGCACCCCGTCGGCATAGCCTACCGCGACGACACCGATGCGCATGAGCTCCGGGCAATGGTAGGTCTGGCCATAGCCGATCGGTTCACCGGCACCGTATTCACGTACGGCGATCAGACGACTCTCCAGCGTCATCGCCGGATTCAACCCAAGTGCCGCGGCGGATTTTCCCGCCAACGGCGAAGCGCCGTACAACATCAGCCCTGGACGCACCCAGTCCGCGCGCGCCTCCGGCCAGGCGAGAATGCCGGCGGAATTGGCGATAGAGCGCGCGCCCGGCACTTTGACGAGCGCAGCCGAGAAACGACTGACCTGCTCGTGCGTTGCCGGGTTATCGGGCTCATCCGCGCAAGCCAGATGCGTGATCCAGCCCAGCAACCGCCAGTGCGGATGCCGTTGCAGCGTCGCCGATAATTTCGGCACATCGGCAAGTGGAAACCCGAGCCGGTGCATGCCACTGTCGAGCTTGAACCAGAGACTGACCTCCGCGCTCTCTGGCAGCGCTTCCAGCAGCGCCAACTGCCAGTCTGCGTGCACCACGATCTGCAATCGTTCGTACACTGCCAGTGCCGCCTCTTCAGCGGAGATGATGCCTTCGAGCAGGGCGATGGGCGTGCCGATATGCGCGTTGCGCAGTTGCATGGCTTCTTCCATGCAAGCCACCGCAAACGCATCGGCCTTTGCCGCTTCCAGCGCGCGCGCCACCGGCACTGCGCCATGCCCATAGGCGTCGGCCTTGATGGCCGCCATCACCTTCGATCCAGGAGCGTAGCGCCGGACTTGCTTCAAATTATGTTGAATGGCCGCGAGATCGATCGTGGCGGTTACGCGTGGAATCATGGCGCGCTGTAATCGCCGTAGCTGCGCGCCAGATTTTCAAAGCGCGTGAACTGGCCAAGGAACGCGGTCTTGACAGTGCCGAGTGGACCATTACGCTGCTTGGTGATGATGATCTCGGCAATGCCCTTGTCCGGCGATTCCTTGTTGTAAACCTCGTCGCGATAAATGAATGCGACAATGTCGGCGTCCTGTTCAATACCGCCCGACTCGCGCAGATCTGACATGCGCGGACGCTTGTTGTCACGCTGTTCGACGCCGCGATTAAGCTGCGACAAGGCGATCACCGGAATCTCCAGCTCCTTGGCCAACGTCTTGAGGCCACGCGAAATTTCAGAAATTTCATTGGTGCGGTTTTCCTTGCTGCCCGGCACCTGCATCAACTGGATGTAATCGACAACGATAAGCTGGATGTCGTGCCGCTGCTTCATGCGACGCGCACGCGCGCGCAATTCCAGCGGGGAAAGCGCGCCGGTATCGTCAATGTAAAGTGGAGCTTCACGCACTAGCCCACCCTGCGACACCAAACGATCCCAATCGCGGTCTTCCAGTTCTCCCGAACGCAGCTTGCCCATATCGATGCGGGCAAAAGACGACAACACGCGCAATGCCAGTTGATCGGCTGGCATTTCCATGCTGAACACAGCCGCGCTCTTTTTTTCATAAAGCGCTACATGCTCGGCGATATTGAGCGCAAGACTGGTTTTTCCCATCGACGGACGGCCGGCGAGAATGACGAGATCGCCGGGGTGCAGCCCCGTCGTCAACTTGTCGAGTTCGGTAAATCCGGTCGAGAGTCCAGCGAGTCCGCCCTGGTTGGCACGCATCTGCTCGATGCGCAGCTCCACCTTGTCCATGAGCTTGGGCATGGTGTGCCAGCCGCCTTGGGCGTGCTGCGATTTATTGCGGATCGCAAAGACCTTCTGCTCGGCCAGATCGATCAAGTCTGTATGCGTACGGCCATCGGGGCGAAAGCCCATCTCGGCAATGTCGCTGCCGGCGGCGATCAGAGTTCGTAGTACCGCGCGCTCGCGCACAATCTCGACGTAAGCCAGCACGTTTGCAGCGCTGGGCGTGTCGTTGGCCAGAGTCCCCAGATAGCTGACGCCGCCGGCCTCCTCGAGCTTGCCATGATGGCGCAGGTGCTCGCACAGGGTGATGAAATCGCAGGGCTTGTGGCTGCCGCACAGTTCCGCGATGGCACGGAAAATCAACTGGTGATCCGCGCGGTAGAAATCCTCGGCGGTCACACGGTCGGAAAGATCGTTCCAGACCCGGTTGTCCAGCATGAGACCGCCCAGCACCGATTGTTCGGCCTCGATGGAATGCGGCGGCAATTTCGGCGATGGGCTCACGCGGGTTTCCAGGTCTCAAAATGACTGCGGCCCGCATCAAGCGGGCCGCAGAGTTTAACGCAGAGCGACGCCAGATTACGCCTTGGCTTCCTCGACCACGACTTTCAGCGTCAACTCGACTTCGCTGTGCAGACGCACGGCAATCTCGTAGGCACCGGTCTGGCGGATCGGGCCGGACAGCATGTCGACCTCGCTCTTTTTCAGGTTCAGGCCAAGCTTTTCAGCGGCTTCTACCACTTCCAGCGGACCGACCGAGCCATACAGCCTGCCCTCTTCGCCAGCCAGCATGCTGACTACAACGGTCTTGCCGGTAATCTGTTCGGCGCGCAGCTTTGCGGCATTGAGGCTGTCGCCGGCTTTCTTCACCAACTCGGCCTTGCGGGCCTCGAAGGTCTTGCGGTTGGCCTCGGTGGCAGGCAGCGCCTTGCCCTGCGGCAACAGATAGTTGCGGCCGTAACCGGGCTTGACCTTGACGGTGTCGCCGAGGTCGCCGAGCTTCTTGACCTTCTCAAGCAAAATGATATCCATGGCGTGCTCCCTTACTCGTGCTTGTCGGTGTACGGCAGCAGCGCCAGGAAGCGCGCGCGCTTGATCGCCACGGCAAGCTGGCGCTGGTAGCGCGACTTGGTGCCGGTGATGCGGCTGGGAACGATCTTGCCGTTCTCACCGATGTACTGCTTGAGCGTGGCAAGATCCTTGTAGTCGATCTCGGTGGCGCCTTCGGAGGTGAACTTGCAGGTTTTCTTGCGGCGGAAATAGGCGGACATGGCTCAGACTCCTGCTTCGGTGGCAACGGCAGGGGCGTCGGCCTCTGCACTAGTGGCCGGCTCGTTGGCGGCATCGCCGTCGTCGCGCGAACGATACTCGCTCTTCTTCTCGTCGTCGGGGTTCTTGAACAGCGGCGACTGCGCGGTCACGATGTCTTCGCGCCGGGAAACCAGCTTGCGGATGACGGCGTCGTTGAAGCGGAAGGCATTTTCCAGTTCAGCCAGCGCGGCGTCGGTGCATTCCACGTTCATCAGAACGTAGTGCGCCTTGTGCGCCTTGGCGATCGGATAGGCCAGTTGGCGGCGGCCCCAGTCTTCGAGGCGGTGAACCTTGCCGCCATCGGCCTGGACCATGTTGGTGTAGCGTTCGATCATGGCCGGGACCTGGTCGCTCTGGTCCGGGTGCACCATGACGACGATTTCATAATGTCGCATGCAAACTCCTTGTGGATATGCCCTGAGGCATAGCTCCCCAACTAATATGGTGGAGCAAGTGGTTAAAACCCGCACGGCTTGCGCGGGGGCGCGAATTCTAGGGGAATCAGCGTCTTGTTGCAATCTTTCGTGGCCATTTTGTGAATCGGGCGCAGTTCGCCGGATTTTATTTTTGTCTCCTTTCGGTTAGCGTGCGCACCCGAATCCCGGAATGCCTGCATGACTGCCCCGAAACGCTCCGCCGCCGATGCACTGCTCGATGCCCATGTGCATTTTGTCCTGAACCGGCTGAAAGGCGAATCTCTGCAGGCACTGGTGGAGATCGAACTCGATGCAGCGTTGGTCAACGCCGGCCATCTCACGCTCAACGACTGCGTGACGCGGAAGATGATCAAGGAAACTGCCCTGACCTACGCAGCGGATCTGGAGCTTGGCGGCGGCATTCCCGAACTGGTCGGCGACATCGCCCGAGTGCTGTACGCACATGAGGCGCATGCACACACCCGATTCGGCGATATCCTTTCCGATACCGGTTTCGGCGAGATACTGGACAAAGCGCTGGAGCTCAAATCATTGCGGCGCAAACTGGTGCATGAGGCAATCGCCAACCCGCTCTATGCCACTTTCGCATCCGACCTGCTGTATCACGGCATCAAGGGCTATCTGGCGCAGAACGCGGTCACGCGCAACATTCCGGGCGCCAGTTCGATGCTGAAATTAGGCAAGAGCGTAATGAGCAAAGCGACACCTGGACTGGAGGCATCGATCGAGGACAGTCTCAAAAAATATATCAGCAAGACCGTACGGTCCACCACCAGCGGCAGCGCGAAATTCCTGCTGGATCATGCCGATGACGATACTATCCGTGAGATTGCATTCGGCATGTGGGACCGGCTCAAGCACAGCAAGATTGCGGTTCTGCGCGACGACATCAGCAGCCTGGATGTGGAGGATGGCTTCGTCAGCGCCTATGAGTTCTGGCGCGCGCTGCGAAAGACTGACTATTACCGCACTCTGATCGGCGCAGGCATCGACAGCTTTTTCGACAAGTATGGCGATCTGTCGCTAGCCGAATTGCTCGAGGACTTGGGCATCTCGCGACCAATGATGATTGCCGAAGCGATGCGCTATGCACCGCATGTGCTGAAGGCGCTGAACCGCAAGAAAATGCTGGAACCACTGATCCGGCGCAATCTTGAGAGTTTCTATCACTCCGCTGCGGCGCAGGCGATTTTGAACCCGACCTGAGCGCACGATTCAGCGACTCACTTGCGGCGGGGCTCACGCTGGCGCAGCGCCTCGTACAAGCAGATGGCGGCGGCGACCGAGACATTCAGGCTCTCGGCCTTGCCCTTCATCGGAATCTTGATCAGGCGGTCGCAAGCTTCCCGAGTGAGACGGCGCATGCCCTCGCCCTCCGCGCCCATCACCAGCACCAGCGGACCGGTCAAGTCCACCTCGAACAAGGTCTCTTCACTCTCGCCGGCCAAGCCAGTGAGCCAGTAGCCGAGGCTCTTGAGCCGCTCCAGCGTGCGCGCGAGATTGGTTACCGCAATCACCGGTATGCGCTCGGCGGCACCGGCCGAAGCGGTGTGCGCCACTGCCGACAAACCCGCCGCGCGATCGCGCGGAATGACCACCGCATCGACGCCAGCGGCTTCGGCAGTGCGCAGGCAGGCGCCGAGATTGTGCGGATCCTGCACGCCATCGAGCACCAGCAGCAGGCGGTCCGCGGTCGCCGGCAACTCCAGCGCATCCTCGCCCTGGAATTGCCGCTCCGGCAACATCGCCACCACGCCCTGATGCCGCAATTCCGATGCGCGCATATCCAGATCGGATTTCGGCCGCTGATGCACCGGTACGTTATGCGTCTGTGCCAGCGCAATCACGCGCCTCGCACGCTCATCCTTGCGACTGTCGGACAGCCAGATTTCCAGCGGCTTGGTAGTGCCGTCTTCCAGCGCCGCCAGCACCGCGTGAAAGCCGCCAATTACGGTATATCGAGTCATAGGGCTCCACCCGCTCCGCGATTGCGGATTAAAATAAATGTTTTAATATATAATATTATTTATAATTAAATATATGTATTATAACATATCAAACAACAAATTGCCGTACAGCGGGTCGGTCATTTCCCGCCAAAACCCTCAAGTGGCGGCATCCATGCCCGCACTTCCTGTCCTTGAATTACCGGCCGGACGATCAGCACCAGCTTTGAAGACTGTACAGCGACTGCAACGGCTACGTCGTGACGCAGGCGCGCGCGCGAAACGCCTTGCGCCTCAAGGTACGCAGCCGCCGACTCTGCGCGTCGCAGCGACAGGCTGGGCAGTGCCTCGCCCACAGCGTCACTGCCCGAAACCCCGACGACATGGATCACGGTTTTGTCGTACTGGCACAACACACCGGCAATCAGGCTGTAGGTTTCCAGCATGGCTGGACGCAGTTCCCCGCTGTTTGCCTCAAAGCTGCCATCGGCCGACACGCTGATCCGCAAGGTGCCATCGCTGGCAACCTCAACTTGCACTGGCGTAGACGCGTTCGTTTGCGCGGCCAGAAGTTGTGCGGTTAATTCCTTATCCTGCTGCTGCATGTACGACATCGCATCATCGCCGGAAGCGAGCATGCCCACTGCTGCACCGGCATAGCCCGCAGGCGCATTTCCCTCCGCTGCCATTGCATTAGGTTCAATCGCAGACTTGGGTACGCTGGCACAGGCCGCCAGTCCCAGCACACAGCCCAGCGCGAAAACTCGTGCTGTGCCGTTCATCAGGACTTCCTCCGTCTCCTGCCTTTCTTCGCCGGTTTATTGCCGGTGGGCTCGGGCGAAGTTTTTGGTCCACGTGGGCCTTTGTCCTTTTGGCCAGGCTTGGCTGCGGAGTGCTGCGTCGTTGGCTTGGAGGAAATCAATTCAAGATCGATCTTGCGTTCGTCCAGATTGACCCTCAGCACAGTGACGCGAACACGATCACCCAAGGCGTAAACCTGTCCCGAACGATCGCCGACCAGGCGATGCTGCTTGGCGTCGTGTTGGTAATAATCGCTCTTGAGCGAAGACACGTGCACCAAACCATCGACATACAAGCCTTCGAGTTCCACGAACAGCCCGAAATTTGTCACTGCGGTTATCACGCCCGCATAAGCATCGCCGACCCGATGGCTCATGTACTCGCATTTGAGCCAGGTGGAAACATCGCGCGTCGCATCATCCGCGCGGCGCTCGGCCATCGAACAGTGCGCGCCAAACGCGATCATCTGCTCGGTGGTGTAAATGAACGGCTCCACTTTCTTGCGCCGCAAAATGCCGCGCCCTTTGCCAGCCAGCAACGCATACTTGATCGCACGATGCAGCAGCAGATCGGGATAGCGGCGGATCGGTGAAGTGAAGTGCGCGTAGTGCGTCAGCGCCAGGCCGAAGTGCCCCGAGTTCACCGCGTTGTACTGGGCCTGCATCAACGAACGCAGCAAGACCGTCTGCACCAGTCCAGCATCCGGCCGGCCTTTGACTGACGTCAGTGTTTTTGCGTAATCCATCGCCTGTGGCTTGGCACCACCGCCCAGACGCAGCGCACGGCCCGCAAGGAATTCGCGAAGCGCCAAGACCTTGGTCGCATCGGGATCATCATGGATGCGGTACAGCGACGGCACCTTCGCCTTCTCGACCATCTTTGCCGATTCGACGTTGGCAGCAATCATGCATTCTTCGATCAGCCGGTGCGCACGGTTACGTTTGACCGGCACGATCTTTTCGATCTTGCGATCCGCACCGAACACGATCCGGGTTTCGGTGCTGTCGAAGTCAATTGCCCCACGCTTCAGGCGCGCGGCGAACAGTGCTTCAAACGCTGCATCCAAGGCCTGCAGGTGCGGCACCAGCGTACTGCGCTGCTGCGCCAACTCACCGTTCGGGTGGTCAAGAATCTCGGCAACGTCCTCATAGATCAGACGCGCCTTCGAACGCATAACGCCTTCGTAGAATTTTGCTTTATCCACGCTGCCATCTGGCAGCAACCGCATTTCGCAAACCATGCACAGGCGATCGACATCTGGATTCAGCGAACAGAGTCCGTTGGAGAGTTTCTCCGGCAGCATCGGGATCACGCGCTGCGGAAAATACACCGAGGTGCCACGGCGTTGCGCCTCGGTATCCAGCGGCGTTCCGGGCCGGACATAGGCAGAAACATCGGCAATCGCCACCCACAGCGTCCAGCCTTTTTTCTCGGGACGGCAATACACCGCGTCATCAAAATCGCGCGCATCGACGCCGTCGATGGTCACCAGTGGCAGCTTGCGAATATCCTCGCGGCCGACGATCTGCTCAGGCTGCACTGTACCCGGTATCTGCTCTGCCTCACGCTCCACTTCCGGCGACCACTCATGCGGCAGATTGTGCCCACGCAGCGCGGCCTCGATCTCCATGCCCGGCGCCATGTGATCGCCGAGGATTTCGATGATGCGGCCGACCGGCAGCGTGCGCGAACCCGGTGGTGCCGTGATCTCCGCCACCACCATCTGCCCGCGCTGCGCGCCCATGCGCTGGTCCGGCGGAATCAGCACATCCTGCTGCACGCGCTGGTTTTCAGGAATCAGGTAACTGATGCCCTGGTCCAGATGCAAGCGTCCAACCACGGTACGTGTGCCGCGTTCGAGCACTTCGGCGACAGAGCCTTCGGGTCGCCCTTTGAAATCCGTTCCAGAAATTCGTACCAATACCCGGTCGCCGTTCATCAGTGAACGCATCTGGCGCGGAGGCAGGAACACATCCTGCCCGCCACCATCCGGAATCAGGAATCCGAAACCGTCACGGTGCGCCTGCACCACACCGGCGATCAGGTTCATCCGCGTCACCGCACCCCAGACACCCTTGCGATTCTGCATGACCTGGCCATCGCGCAGCATCGCTGCCAGCCGGCGCTCCAGCCCTACCTGCTGCCCGGAATCAGTCAGTTCAAAATGTGCAATCAACTCGTCTAGCGTGCGTGGCCCACCAGACTCGCCGCTCAATATTTTGAGAATCAGGTTGCGGCTTGGAATCGGTTTTTCATAGCGCCCCTGCTCCTGCACAAATTCGGGATCCTGGCTTTGCCAGTCCGTTGTAGAAGGAGGGAATTTTTTCTTGGGAATCTTGGAATTATTCATTGACAAAGATAGGGGCAGTGGACAAAATGCGCGCCCATTGCCGAGATGGCGGAATTGGTAGACGCACCAGTTTCAGGTACTGGCGGGTAACACCGTGGAGGTTCGAGTCCTC
>JBOICK010000048.1:0-37505 GCA_050739895.1 Stenotrophobium sp. | reverse complement strand
CAATTACTCTGCGTGGCATGCCGCTGGTGGGCCGCAGATGCCGCTGAAAGCCTGCGGGACATCGTCTGGCAACACGCATTGCCGGGCTGGAACAACAATCGCGAGGAGCAGAAAACATGAATGGCCAGATGATGGATATGCCGCTGCTGATGTCGTCGCTGCTGGTGCATGCGGAGCGCTATCACGGCGATACCGAAATCGTTTCGCGCACCATCGAAGGTCCGATTCATCGCTACACCTACGCCGACGCCGCACTGCGCGCACGCAAGGCGGCGCAGGCCTTGCAGCGTCTCGGCCTCAAACCCGGTGAGCGCGCGGCGACACTGGCGTGGAACGGTTATCGTCACTTCGAGTTGTATTACGGCATCTCGGGCATCGGTGCGGTGATGCACACGCTCAACCCGCGCCTGCATCCGGACCAGGTGGTGTGGATCGCCAACCATGCGGAAGACCAGATACTGTTCTTCGATCTCACGTTTGCGCCGCTGGTCGAGGCGGTGGCGGCGCGATGCAAGACGGTGAAGCACTGGGTGGCGATGACCGACCGTGCGCACATGCCGGTGCTCAAGGGCGTCAACGCGCTGTGCTACGAGGATCTGATCGCGGCCGAATGCGGCGATCTGGAATGGCCGCAGTTCGACGAGCGCAGCGCGCTGTGCCTGTGCTACACCTCCGGCACCACCGGCAATCCCAAGGGCGTGCTGTATTCGCATCGCTCGATGATGCTGCACACCTTTGCCGCACCGCTGCCGGACATGATGAATCTCTCGGGCAGCGACGTAATCCTGCCGGTCGTGCCGATGTTCCATGTCAACGCCTGGTGCATTCCCTACATCGGCGCCATGATCGGCGCCAAGCTGGTGTTCCCCGGTGCCAAGCTTGACGGCGAAAGCCTGTGCGAGCTGTTCGAGTCCGAGCAGGTCACGTTCTCGGCCGGCGTGCCGACGGTGTGGCTGGGCATGCTGCAACACCTGCAGAAGGGCAACAAGGTGCCGAGTGCGCTCAAGCGCATGGTGGTGGGCGGCTCGGCTTGTCCGCCTGCGCTGATGGAAACATTCGAGCGGGATTACGGCATCAAAATGCTGCATTGCTGGGGCATGACCGAGATGTCGCCGTTGGGCACCGTCGGTTCGCTCAAGGGCAAGTTCCTGAAATTACCCAAGGAGGCGCAGTTCAAGGTAGCGCTCAAGCAAGGGCGTCCGCCATTTGGCGTAGACATGAAGACCGTGGACGCCGCAGGCAAGGAACTGCCGCACGATGGCAAGTCCAGCGGCGAACTGCTGGTGCGCGGCCCTTGGATCATCAACACCTACTACAGGGTCGATAAGTCGCCGCTGGTGGACGGCTGGTTCCCCACCGGTGATGTCGCCAACATCGACCCGGACGGCTATCTGCAGATCACCGACCGCAGCAAGGACGTCATCAAGTCCGGCGGCGAGTGGATCAGCTCGATCGATGTCGAAAATGTCGCAATGGCGCATCCGGCGGTGGCGATGGCGGCGGTGATTGCCGTCGCGCATCCGAAGTGGGACGAGCGCCCGCTGCTGGTGGTGGTGAAAAAGCCCGGTGCGGAAATCAGCCGTGACGACATGCTCAGGTTCTTCGATGGCAAGATCGCCAAGTGGTGGACGCCGGACGATGTGGTGTTTGTCGAGGCACTGCCGCTGGGCGCGACCGGCAAGGTGCAGAAGAACGTGCTGCGTGACCAGCTTGGGAGCCACAAGCTGCCAACAGCCGGTTAGAAAGGCGCTTTACATTGTGGGAGCGGGGGGCAATGCCGTAAAATCCTGTAAACCCGACCCTCCCGCCGTGCCATGTCCGACGCGCAGCAAACTCGCTATATTTTTGTAACCGGGGGCGTGGTGTCCTCGCTCGGCAAAGGCATCGCCGCAGCATCCCTGGGAGCGATCCTCGAAGCGCGCGGTCTCAAGGTCAGCATGATCAAGCTCGACCCGTATATCAATGTTGATGCGGGGACCATGAGCCCGTTCCAGCACGGTGAGGTGTTCGTCACCGAGGACGGCGCTGAAACCGACCTCGACCTCGGCCATTACGAGCGCTTCCTGCGCGGCAAGACCGCCCGCAGCAGCAATGTCACCACCGGCCAGATTTACCGCAATGTGCTCGAAAAGGAGCGGCGCGGCGACTATCTGGGCAGCACCATCCAGGTCATTCCGCACATCACCGACGAGATCCAGACGCGCATCCGCCTAGGTTCGCAGGGCGCGGATATCTGCATGGTCGAGATCGGCGGCACGGTCGGCGACATCGAATCCCTGCCGTTCCTCGAGGCAATCCGCCAGTTTGCGGTCGAACTGGGGCGCAAGAATTCACTGTTCATGCACCTGACGCTGGTGCCGTTCGTGAAGGCTTCCGGTGAACTCAAGACCAAGCCGACGCAGCACTCCGTGAAGGAACTGCGTTCGATCGGTATCCAGCCGGATATCCTGTTGTGCCGCTCTGAACGCCCGCTGCCTGATTCCGAGCGCCGCAAGATTTCGCTGTTCACCAACGTCAGCAATAGTGCAGTCATCTCCGCCGTTGATCTTGATGACATCTACAAGATTCCCGGGTGGCTGCACCAGCAGGGGCTGGACGACCTGGTGGTTGAGCATTTCGGCCTGGATTGCCGCAAGGCCGACCTCAGTCAATGGGAGCGGGTCGTGCAAGGTCGCGGCGAAATGGACCGCGAAGTCGAAATCGCCATGGTCGGAAAGTACGTGGATCTGGCGGATGCGTACAAGTCGTTGAACGAGGCGCTGTATCACGCCGGCCTGCAGACCAGAACACGCGTCAAGATCCGCTACGTCGAATCCGAAGCGGTGCAGGGGCAGGGTACTCGCTTGCTGCAGGGCGCCGATGCGATCCTGGTGCCGGGCGGATTCGGTGAGCGTGGCGTCGAGGGCAAGATCGAGGCAGCGCGTTATGCCCGTGAGAACCGGATTCCCTACCTGGGAATCTGTCTGGGCATGCAGGTCGCGGCGATCGAATTCGCGCGCAATGTCTGCGGCCTTGAAGGCGCGCACAGCACCGAGTTCTCGCCGAAATCCGCGCATCCGGTAATTGCACTGGTCACGGAGTGGCGTGACACCACGGGCGCCGTACACCAGCGCAGCAGCCAGTCGCACAAGGGCGGTACCATGCGCCTGGGCGTACAGACTTGCAGGCTCAAATCCGGCTCGCGGTCGCGTGCGCTGTACAACGCCGAACTGATCAGCGAGCGCCATCGACACCGCTATGAATTCAACAACAATTACCGCGAACTTCTTTCACAGAAGGGACTGGCTCTTATCGGGGAATCCGAGGATGGCTCGCTGATTGAGATGATCGAATTGCCGGAACATCCCTGGTTCGTGGCCTGCCAGTTTCATCCGGAATTCACGTCTACTCCACGCGATGGACATCCACTGTTCAGCGGATTCGTGTCTGCCGCGCGCGAACATCATCTGGCCAATCAGGCGGCCGCCCATCAACCGGTGAAAACAGCATGAAACTCTGCGGCCACGATATCGGTATCGAGCATCCCCTGTTCCTGATCGCCGGACCGGATACGCTGGAGTCTCAGCAACTGGCGATTGATGTCGCCGGCCACATCGCGCCAATCGCGAAGAAGCTTGGCATTCTTTACGTCTTCAAGGGCTCCTACGACAAAGCGAATCGTTCCTCGCATACTTCGTATCGCGGCCCCGGTATTGAGGGCGGCATGAAGATCATGGAGGCGGTGAAAAAGCAGATCGGCGTGCCGGTGCTGACCGATGTGCACGAGGACACCCCTCTCAATGAAGTCGCGTCTGTCATCGACGTGATCCAGACGCCCGCGTTCCTGTGCCGCCAGACCAATTTCATGCAGAACGTGGCGCGCACCGGACGGCCGATCAACGTCAAGAAAGGGCAGTTCATGAGTCCCTGGGAGATGGGTAACGTCATCGAAAAAATGAAAGCGGTTGCGCCTCACCAGTTCATGCTCTGCGAGCGTGGTTTCTCCTTCGGCTACAACAACCTGGTCGCCGACATGCGCGGCCTTGCAGTGATGCGCAAATTCGCGCCGGTGGTGTTCGATGGTACGCATACCGTGCAGTTGCCGGGCGGGCTGGGCAACGCGTCTGGTGGTATGCGCGAAATGATTCCGGTGCTGGCGCGTGCGGCGGTCGGTGCTGGCGTCTCCGGCCTGTTCATAGAGACGCATCCGAACCCGGACGACGCGCTGTGCGATGGGCCGAATTCACTGCCGCTCAAACATATCGGCGCCTTGCTGGAGACGCTGATGGAGATCGACAAGATCACGAAGCGCAGCGGCCTGCTGGAAACGAAACTGACCCCCTGAGCTTTCCGCATATTCACCATTACCCACCACGCACCTGCCAAGTTTTAGCCCATGTCCAAAATCATTGAAATCACCGCTCTCGAAATCATCGACTCCCGCGGCAATCCGACCGTCGAGGCGGAAGTTGTGCTGGATTCAGGTGCGCATGGTCGTGCCGCCGCACCATCCGGTGCGTCAACCGGTACGCGCGAAGCGGTGGAGTTGCGCGACGGTGACAAGAAACGTTACCTCGGCAAAGGCGTGAAGAAGGCGGTGAAGAATGTCGAGACCGAGATCGCCAAGGCGGTGATCGGTCTGGATGCGCAGGATCAGGCGCTGGTCGATTATCGGATGATCGCGCTTGATGGCACACCGAACAAGGATCGCCTCGGCGCAAACGCGATCCTTGCGGTTTCACTGGCCAGCGCAAAAGCCGCGGCGGAGGAGAATTTCCTGCCGTTGTTCCAGCATCTGGGCGGGATTTCCAGCGTGACCCTGCCGGTGCCGATGATGAACGTGATCAACGGCGGCGCGCATGCCGACAACAACGTCGATATCCAGGAGTTCATGATCCTGCCGGTCGGTGCACCGAGTTTTTCCGAGGCGCTGCGCTATGGCGCGGAAATTTTTCACGCGCTGAAGAAGGTGCTGAAGGATCGCAAGCTGAATACGGCGGTGGGCGATGAAGGCGGCTTTGCGCCTGACCTGCCGTCCAACGAGGCGGCGCTGCAGTGCCTGATGGATGCGATCGAGAAGGCGGGATACAAGCCTGGGAAGGATGTCTATCTCGGGCTGGACGTTGCTTCCAGCGAATTCTTCAAGCAGGGCAAATACCATCTTGAAGGCGAGGGCAAGAGTTTCACGCCGGATCAGTTCACCGATTTCCTGGCCGGCATCTGCGACCGTTATCCGGTGATCTCGGTCGAGGATGGCTGCGCCGAAAACGACTGGAAAGGCTGGGCGCTGCTGACGCAGAAGCTCGGCAAGAAAGTTCAGTTGGTGGGCGACGACCTGTTCGTCACCAACACCCGCATCTTCGCCGAGGGCATCAGCAAGGGCATCGCCAATTCGATCCTGATCAAGCCAAACCAGATCGGCACTCTGACCGAGACACTGGAGGCGATCCAGATGGCCACCGATGCCGGCTACTCCAGCGTGGTGTCGCATCGTTCAGGTGAAACCGAGGACGCGACGATTGCCGATATAGCGGTCGGCACCAACGCCAGCCAGATCAAGACTGGCTCATTGTGCCGTTCCGACCGCATGGCCAAGTACAACCAGCTGCTTCGCATCGAAAAGCGTCTCGGCGGTCGCGCCCGATTCCCCGGCCGCAGTGCGTATCCAGTCAAATTCTGACTCACCCATGATGCAGCGCCTGACCCTGATTGTTCTGATTGTGCTGCTGGCGGCCCTGCAATGGCGACTGTGGGTTGCGGACGGCGGCATCACGCAGACGCACCAGTTGCAGCGGCAGGTTGACCGGCAACAGGCTGAGAATGAAAAGCTGAAAGTACGCAATGCCGCGCTCGATGCCGAAGTCGCCGATCTCAATTCCGGTGTGCAGGCGATCGAGGCGCGTGCTCGAACATCGATGGGCATGATCCGGCCGGGCGAGACGTTCTATCTTGTCGTCGAACCCTGAGCGCGGCGCCGCATGAATCATACGCCCCGCTACTGGGCCGTGATTCCCGCCGCCGGCGGCGGTTCTCGCATGGGTCATGCACGACCGAAGCAGTATCTGCCGCTGCGCGGGCGCACCCTGCTGGAATGGAGCGTGGCGCCGTTTCTGGATGCGGGATGGTTGGACGGTGTCGTCATGGTGCTGGCAAAAAGCGATCAGGAATATTCGAAACTGCCGCTGGCGCGCCACCCAAAAATCGTGACGACGACCGGCGGCATCGCACGTGCCGATTCGGTACGTGCCGGGCTGGATGTGGTGGCCGAGCGCAGCCAGGGTTTTCGCGAGGTGTTCGTGCTGGTTCACGACGCGGCGCGTCCCTGCGTGGAGTGGACCGACATCGAACGGCTGCGCGATGAAGCCGACGACAATCACGGCGGGCTGCTGGCCTTGCCAGTCAGCGATACGCTGAAAAAATCAAAGCAGGGCAAGATCATCTCGACCGTGGATCGCGCTTTCATCTGGCGCGCACAAACTCCGCAGATGTTCCGACTCGATCTGCTGACCGCGGCCCTGAAGGAGTGTGCTGAGCGCGGGCTGGAAGTGACCGACGAGGCCAGCGCGATGGAACGCGCCGGCTACAAGCCCAGACTGGTGCGCGGACGCGAGAGCAACATCAAGGTGACTTACCCGGAGGACCTGCACCTCGCCGAATTCTGGCTGGCGCGGCAGGAGCAGCAGCCGTGACTGACATGCGTATCGGCCACGGCTTCGACGCGCACCGGATCGAGGCAGGCAACGGTGTCACGCTCGGGGGCGTGCCGATCGCCTGCGACTGGCGGATCATTGCGCACTCGGATGGCGATGTCCTGATACATGCACTGTGCGACGCGCTGCTGGGCGCCATTGGCGAAGGCGATATCGGCAAGTTGTTTCCGGACAGCGATGCGCGCTACAAGGGCATCGACAGCCGCCGCCTGTTGCGCGAAGTCATGACGCGAGTGCAGTCGCGGCAGTGGCGTGTCGGCAATGCCGATCTCACCCTGATTGCCGAAGTGCCGAGAGTCGCCGCGCATACGCCGAAGATGGTGTCGGCGCTGGCGCAGGATTTAGGCATCGATGAAAGCCGGGTCAACATCAAGGCGACGACCAACGAGGGCATGGGTCATATCGGCCGCAGGGAAGGCGTCGCCGCGCACGCGGTCGTGCTGCTGACGACCGCCTGATCAGCGCGGCCGTACCGGCGCACGCAGCAGCACATAAACCGCGCCAGTGCCGCCATCGACCACACGGGCCGAGCAGTAGGCCACGACATCGTTGCGTTTCCTGAGCCAGCCGTCGAGTGCGCGCTTGATCACAGGACCGCTGTTCGGTGAACCGTTGCCCTTGCCGTGAATGATGCGCACGCAGCGAGCGTCTTGATCCTGGCACAGCGACAGAAAGCGGCTGACCGTCTGTTGCGCTGTCGCACGGTTGAGCCCGTGCAGGTCCAGTTCGCGTTCGATCCGGTATTGCCCGCGCCGCAGTTTTCTCAATACGGAATCCTGCACGCCATCAGCACGGTAGAGCAGACTGTCGCCGCTCTCGATGCCGTCTTCGCCGGGGTCGGCCAGCAATTCCTGCATCACTGCCCGGTCATCGGCTTCGCGCTGGCGCGGCTGTGTTGGCGGTAGCGGCCGCTGTGGCGTCACATGACCCGGCTGCAGGCGTTTGATCCCGGACATGGCCTTGCTGAACAATCCGGGCTCTTCGTCGTCGCCAGCAGGTGGATTTTTGATCTCGGAAGCCATTGTTCAGTCCGGAGCCGCTGGAATCGGGCAGATGCCGATCTTACCCAAAGATTGCCAGCCTTTCTCCGCATGCCCAAATCACATAAGATACGCCGCTTATTGCACTGGCCGATGAGACTGTTCGGCCTTGTTCATCCGGTTGCCGCGCGACTGGCGCAGGTAACAGGTTCTGGTTTATATCTCAGTACCTCAGTTAAACAATGTCACCCGGCGTGCGCCGGTATTTTTTGTTCAAAAGGATTTCGAGGACAGCATGCTGCAATCGATACGTGACAGCCTTGATGGCTGGGTGGTCTGGCTCATCGTTGGAATTATCGTGGTGCCTTTTGCGTTCTGGGGCATCGAATCGTTCCGTACCGGCGGTGGCGATCCGGTGGTGGCGAAAGTCGGCAGTCAGGACATCACGCAGTCGCAGTTCCGCAACAGCTACGAGCAGCGCTACCAGCAGTTGGTGCAGATGATGGGCGACAAGTTCCGCCCGGACATGATCGACCAGACCCGTTTCCGCGCATCCGTGCTGGCGGACATGACCCAGGAATCGATGATGCAGCAGTATGTCCGCAAGCAGGGCTATTACGCCGGCGATGCGGCGCTGTACAACTATCTGAGCGCGATCCCGGCATTTCAGGATAACGGCAAGTTCACCGACAATGCCTACAAGTCCGCACTGTCGCAGCGCGGGCTGACGCCGGAGCGTTTCGAGGCGCAGTTGCGTGATTCCCTGGAAATCGACCAGTTGCGCGATGCGGTCGTCGATACCGCTTTCATCAACGAGGCGGCGATTGCACAGGCCTATCGCCTGGACAACGAGCAGCGTTCGCTGGCGTATGCGGTGTTTGATTACAAGAAATACCTGGCGGGCATCAGCATCAGTGATGACCAGGTGAAACTGCGCTACGAGACCGACAAGCTGAAGTTCATGGCGCCGGAGCGGGTCAAGCTGTCCTATCTGGAACTGTCTATGAACGACATGACCAAGGCGGACGCGCCCAAGCAGGACGTGCTCAAGGTGATCTACGACGCTGAAAAGGATTCGATGTTCACCACGCCCGAGCAGCGCCGCGCGCGGCATATCCTGGTGGCGTTCGGCGCGGACAAGGCGGCAGCCAAGGCGAAGATCGAGGCGATTGCGGCCAAGCTAAAGAATGGCGCCGATTTCGCCGAGCTGGCAAAGCAGGATTCCGATGACACCGGCTCCAAGTCGAAGGGTGGCGAGTTGGGTTGGATCCAGCGTGGCCAGATGGTGGCGCCGTTTGACAAGGCACTGTTCGCGCTCAAGTCCGGAGAGACCAGTAGTCCGGTCGAGAGTGAATTCGGCTGGCATCTGATCCAGCTTGAAGAGGTGCGCGCCAAGACGGTCAAGCCGTTCGATGATGCAGGGGTGCAGCAACAACTGGTCAATGTTTATCAGCAGCGTGAACTCCAGAAACGCTTCCAGGAGCAGTCTGAAAAGCTTGAACAACTGGTATTCGAGAATCCCGCCTCGCTGGACGTGGCCGCCAAGGCACTTAATCTCAAAGTACAGACCACCGACTGGATAACGCACGATGGCGGCACGGGCATTGCTGCCAATGCCGCGGTCAAGCAGGTCGCATTTGCCAAGGAAACGCTCAGCGACGGCGACAACAGCAAGCCGATTTCACTGTCGCCGGGCGATGTCGTGGTGATCCGCAAGGCCGATTACGAGGCGCCGCGCCAGAAGACTTTGCAGGAAGTGACGGACAGCATTCGTACAACCCTCAAGGACGAGGCCGCCAGAGCCAAGGCGGCGGTTGATGCACAGCAGATGGCGGCCGCGGCGCGAGCTGGCCGGCCGCTGGCGGAACTGGCGTCCGCGCGTGGCGTCAACCTGAAATCCCCGGGACTGGTGAAACGCGACAATGCCACCGAGGACAAGCAGATCATCGATACGCTGTTCCGTTTGCCGCATCCGCAGAAGAATGGCGATGTCGTAGCAGTCAATACGCAGCTTGCCGATGGTGATGCCGCAGTGGTGGCGTTGACCGAAGTGGTGCAGCCGACATGGCCTCCCACGGACAAGGACCAGATCGCCAACATCCAGCAGGTCGGCGGCCAGTTGCGTGAGACCGTGGCGGGTGCCGAATTCGCGGACTATCGCAAGGCCATCGCGCAACAGATCAAGACCAAGATCGTTAATGCGCCGGTGGCGGAAAACCCGAATCCGGATGACTGAAGGTTTTTTGCGTCGCGGCTGCCGGTCATGGATGCCGCGACGCCACCCGCTGTTGTGCAAGCCGGCAGCGAAATTGTTATATTATATATTATAAGTTAATTATTATAATATAATAAAAAACAATCTGTGCCACTGCTGCATCGACAGCGGGTGCCCCGGAAGTTCTGGCGGGTACGACGATCACGGGCCGCAACTCAGGATATCCTCACGGCAGAAGAACTACGGGAGAGCGAGCATGAGCGTCCGGGCATTGCATTTCCTGCTGGCGCTGGTCGCCACAACCGCACAGGCCGCGCCGCCCGTCCTGCCGCGCGTTTCAGTCAGCGCTGCGGCGCCTGCCGCAGGCTTCAGGACTTCCGGCATGCAATCGTCGCTTGCGCTGGACAGGAGCATCGGCGCCAACGCCAAGCTCGATAACCCGCTGTTCCAGCTTTGGCAGGGTTACGCCGGCGCGGTGGCGAAATCCGCGGCTGCGTCAGGCGATCTCGACCCGACGCTGCGCTTGCGCGCTGCGCCGCCGCGTGCCATGCCGGCAGTGCTGGTGGACGTGGTGGCGTCGGGCGATCCGCAGGCGCTGGCGCGATCGCTGGAGGGGCTGGGCTTCGAGCGCGGCGCGATCTTTGCCAACGATATCGGCGGCTGGCTGCCCGTCGACCAGATCGGTGCGGCCAGCGCGCTGGCCCAGGTGCATGCGATCCGCGCATCGCGCTTTCGCACGCGCGCCGGCAGCGTCATCAGCCAGGGCGACTTTGCGCAGCGCAGCGACCTGGTGCGCGCATCCACGGCGTATCCCAATCTCAGCGGCGCAGGCGTCACGGTCGGCGTGTTGTCCGACAGTTTCGATTGTTTTGCCAAGTACCAGCAGTCCGGCAGTGGCGTGCCGGTTTCTGGCGGAACCGGCTATGCGTCCAATGGTTTTGCCGCCGACGCCGCAACCGATGTTTCGACCGGCGATCTGCCGGCCAACGTCAGCGTGCTGAAGGAAGCCGATTGCCTGAATTACGGTGCACCGACCAATCCGCCGTTCGGCGACGAGGGGCGAGCGATGCTGCAGATCGTCCACGATGTCGCGCCAGGCGCATCGCTGGCGTTTTATACCGCGGCGAATTCGGAGGCCGATTTCGCCAACGGCATTCTTGCTCTGGCCAATGCCGGCGCGAAAATCATCGTCGACGATGTCGGCTATCCCGACGAACCGATGTTCCAGGACGGCATCGTCGCAGAGGCGATCGACCAGGTCGCGGCCCAGGGCGTGACTTATTTCTCCGCCGCCGGCAACGATGGCCGCAACGCCTACGAGAATACCGCGCCTTCGTTCCCTGTGACCGTGGCCAGCGGCGCGCCGAACGCCGGCGAGAAGCTGCTTAATTTCGATACAACCGGTGCGACCACCGCCACCACCTTGCCGCTGACCATCCCGGAACTGCAGCCGGGGGAATTCATTAACCTGATCGTGGAGTGGGATCAGCCGTATGTCACCGGCGCACCTGGCAGCGGCGGCGCCAGCAGCGCGCTCGACCTGTGCATGACCGACAGTTCCAACAACACGCAGTGCACCGGGCCGAACGGCGTGGGGCAGGATCCCGTCGTCATCGGCACCATCTACAATCCCGCCAACGCCGCCGGCAATACGGCGCAGGCGAACATCGGCATTGCCATCGGTCTTGCCAGCGGCGTAGCGCCGGGTCGGGTGAAATTCCTGCTGGCCGACAATGGCGCAGGCGCGACGATCAACCAGTTCCAGACCAACAGCCCGACCCTCCAGGGGCATCCGGGTGCGGCTGGCGCGGCGGCGGTCGGCGCGGCGTTCTATTTGCGGACGCCGCTGTGCGGCACCACGCCGGCGGCGCTGGAGTCGTTTTCCTCCGCCGGCGGCGATCCAATCCTGTTCGACAGCTCGGGCGCGCGCCTGGCCACGCCGCAGACGCGGCAAAAGCCGCAGTTCGTCGCGCCCAACGGCGGCAACGACACGTTTCTGGGCGAAACCTTCGCGTCATCGAACAATCCGAGCGGGCTGCTGAATACATCGATCGCGTCGTGCCAGACCAATCCGAAATATCCGAATTTCTTCGGCACTTCCGCCGCCGCCCCGCATGCCGCCGGCATCGCCGCGCTGCTGCTGCAAGCCGGACCAACCGCGACGCCGGCCCAAGTCATCGCGGCGCTGCAAAACTCCGCGCTGCCGATGAGCGGCGCCAGCCCGGACTACGACAACGGCGCGGGGTTCGTCCAGGCCGATGCCGCCTTGAACGAACTTGGAAAATCGGTGCCGCTGTCGCCGGGTGCCGCCGCGCCTGCCAGTTCCGGCGGCGGTGGCGGCGGTGGTGTGCTGGGCGGCGGCTCGATGCTCATTCTCGCCCTGCTGGGCGCGATGCGCAGGACAAGACACTGGAATTACCGCTGATGTGGGCATCAAGATGAACGCGAGCGGTGAGGCATAACGGGCAGCATGGCAAAATATCCACCCTGGCCCTTTTGATTCTCTTTTGATTCCACACCGCATAAGCACGACCGCAAGATAGCTAGGTGGCTTACCGAAGGCGCAATGGAAAAGGCTTCAGCACGAACACAACAATACGGGTTCTAACCCGTTACCGCGGACACTTCAAAGAAGGCTGTCGCCGGATATTCTCCGGTTCAGGCAAAAAGGCCGTCAAGCGAGCTTGGCGGCCTTTTTGCGGGCGGAGGGTTTCAGGCCTCGCTGTCGAATGACATGCCCATCATGTTGTAGCCAGCGTCGACGTAGACGATCTCGCCGGTGATGCCGGAGGCCAGGTCGGAGCAGAGGAAGGCGGCGGCGTTGCCGACTTCCTCGATGGTGACGTTGCGCTTGAGCGCCGAGGCTTTCTCGGCTTTCGACAGCATCGAGCGGAAACCGGTGATGCCGGCGGCGGCCAGCGTCTTGATCGGGCCGGCGGAAATGCCGTTGACGCGGATTTTTTCCTCGCCGAGTTCCGCCGCCATGAAGCGCACGTTGGCTTCGAGGCTGGCCTTGGCCGGGCCCATGACGTTGTACATCGGCACCGCACGCACCGCGCCGAGGTAGGTCAGGGTCAGCATGGCGCTGTTGCGGCCGCTCATCAGCGGCTTGGCGGCCTTGCCGAGCGCGGCGAAGGAGTAGGCCGAAATGTCGTGGGCGATGCGGTAACCCTCGCGCGTCACCGCGTCGAGATACTTGCCCTGCAACTGCTCGCGCGGCGCAAAGCCGATCGAATGGATCAGTACGTCGAGTGCGCCCCACTGCTTCTTCAATTCGGCAAAGACGTTGTCGATCTCGGCATCGACGCTGACATCCAGCGGCAGCACGATTTTCGAGCCACATTCGGCGGCGAAATCGGTGACGCGGCCCTTGAGCCGTTCGCCCTGGTAGGTGAAGGCCAATTCCGCGCCCTCGCGCTTCATCGCTTCGGCAATGCCGGTGGCGATGGAGCGGTCACTGGCGACGCCGGTAATCAGTGCTTTTTTGCCGGTGAGAAAACCCATGTGATGTCCTTTTCTGGTGGCTTTCGGAGCGGAGTGCGGACTCGCTCAGGAGGGCAGGAAGTTGATCGGATAATTCGGATAGGTAAATGCCGGCACGTCCTTGGCACCGAAGTTCAGCAGTTTGACGCGCTCGACCACCTTGTTTTCGAGTGCGGCATCGCCAAAGGTGCTGGAGACCAGCTTGCAGTCGGTGACGGAGCCGTCCGGTGCGATGGTCAGGCTGACCACGATCTTGCCCGCACCCATGTTGGCGTTTTCGCGCATGGCACGATTAAAAATCGCATAGAACGCCGCCTTGCTGCGGTCAAACGTCAGCTGGATTTCTTCCAGGGTACGTCCTGCGACAAGGCGGTCGCCCCCTTGGCCTGGCCGTGTTTTGTCGCGGCCGAAACCAATCGGGCTTTTGACTGTGGCGGTGCGGTGCTGATCCAGGCGCGTGCCGCTGGCGCGATGGTCGGCGGTGCCCGCGGTGTTGGTGGTGATGCCGCCGCTGGCGTCGCCGGCAGTCGCTGAGAACGCCGCCGCATCAGCCGCGGTGGCCGCTGCACCGCCGCCGCCAGCATTGGCATTCACCGACTGGCGGTTGGCGCTGTCGGGTGCGGTGATTACCGGACTGCGCAGGGCGGCAAAGTCCTTGGACATGGCCAGCAGGCCGGAGCGCTGAGCGATCTGGCGTGCATGCTCGATCTGTACCGCCTGCGACGGTGGCGGCGCGGGTGTTGGCTTGGGCCGGGTCTGCTTCTGCGGTTTGGGCGGGGTTGGCTGTGGTTTGTTCTCCGGCGCTGGCGCTGGTTCCTCCTGCTTGGCCGCAACCGGTGCCTTGGGTTGATTGAGCAGTTGCGCATAACGCATCTGGTCGCCGCCGCCTTGCTGGATCCCGACCAGATGAATCAGGGGAATAATGACACCAAGGATGATGTACAACAGCACCAGCGTGGCGGTGATGCGCCGGTAGCGCCGTTCGATATTGTCAGCGTAATCCCATTGGCCGAGGGCAAAGGAGGTCATGGCAGCGGCTCTCCAGGCTTGCGCTGGATCACAGCCAGTGAGATGCGCGCAAAGCGCTGATCCGCGCAGGACTTCATCACTTTCTTCAGCAATGAATATGGCGTGTTCTGGTCGGCGAGGATATTGATTTCACCACGGGTGACGCCGCTGTTGTCGGGCAGCCGCATCAGGTTGACGTTTTTCTCGAACTCACTTTCCAGCGCAGACAGGCTTTCGCCGTTTGCACGATCAGCATCATCTACGCTCATGATCAGGCGGTTGTCGACCAGAATATCCTTGCGTGTGATCATCAGTTGCGTGGCGATCGGCGGAGGACGGTTGATCGAGCTGGATTGCGGCAGTTGCAGGGTTTTTTGGTTCGGGCGCATCTCGACCGCGGCGATGCTGACCATCAGATAGAACACCAGGATCGCGAACACATCGATCATCGAAACGATGTTGATCGGCACGTCGCGACTGCCCTGTGTGTGCTGCCGTTCGATGCGGCGGACTTTGCGTGGTGATCTCATGGGGCGCCTCCGGCCGTTGCCTTCGGCGCATCGCCGATAGAGATTAGCGGAAACATGTCGCGCGAACCGCTTTCCCCCACCTGCACACCGGCGGGCATGGTTCGTGCCGCATCCATCACCTGCACCAAAACGTTGTAGGCCACATCGGGGTCGAGCAGCAAGGTTATCTGGTCATCGGCGGGAGCGGCCTGCTTGATCTCGGCCAGATCCGTTGCAAGGGCTTTGACATCGTGTCCTTCAGCAACATTCGGGATTAGCGTGGTGCGGCCCTGGCGATCGCTCAACTCCAGCCGGTCGCGATGGATCACGACTGTCAGTTGCTTGTGCAGCGGCTGTTCGTTGGGTGCCGAGTCGGGTGAGGGCAGGTCCAGCCCCAGGGCGTTAAGCCGGTCCGCAGCCAACGATGCGGACAACAGGAGAAAGAATACCAGCACCGCGAACACGTCGATCATCGAAACGAGGTTCAGGCGCACTGCGAGCGATCGCGTGCGGTTATGGCGCTGCAAGCGGCGGATGCGATGGGATGATTTCATCCGGAAACGAACCTGGCTACGGGAGAATTAAAGAAATCAGCGGGTTTAGCGGTTTTTTCCGCTGCGCGCATTGACCAGTTTCATGCAGCACATTTCCAGGCCATCAACGAGTTCGTTGGTTCGGGTCTGCAGATAGGAGTGGATCAGCGCAAACGGAATCGCAACCAGCAGGCCGAACGCGGTGCAGTTCATGGCTTCCGAAATGCCCACGGAAAGCAGATCGGCCTTCTCCACTGCGTCGGCCTTGGACAACGCCGCGAATGCGCCGATCAGGCCAATCACCGTGCCGAGCAGGCCGAGCAGGGTGGAGACATTCGAGAAGGTACCGATGTAGTGCGTACGTCGTTCGATCAGCGGCGTCACTTCCATCAGGCTTTCCTCGACTGCAAGCTCCAGTTCACCGCGGCTGGCGCCGTGTGTGCGTGCGTGCGTCAGCATGCTGGACATGACACGTCCGACCGCGCTGTCAGAGGCTGCTGCGGTCCGTTCGGCAGTATCGAAATCGCCCTGATCGAGCAGCGGCAGCAGTTCAGCCCAGAGCTTGCGGTTTTCGCGCTCGGCCTTGCCCAGCATCAGCCAGCGCTCGATTGCGATGCCAAGGCCGACCACCAATACCAGCGCGATCGGGTACATGAATGCGCCGCCTTTCTGAAAGAAGCCCAAAATGTGGGTAAAAAATTCCATGCTGCTATCCTCTTGCGTGGCCTGCCGTGATGAACGGTTTTGGTGAATTTAAGGTTTAAGACTGAATTTTCAGTTCTGGCTGCAGCACAGACATCCGTGTCCGCTGCGCAGCCGTAGTGTGTGGCTCTAAGGTGATCCGGCTTTCTTGTCCGCTGCCGCCGTGAGCGCGTTGTAATACTGAATCTGTCGCTGAAACACGTCCTGATCAATCGGTAACATTTGTTCTTGCAATAGCCGTGCCGGGCGGTCGATATCCTTTTGTGCAAACGAACTGCGCCATGGTGTGATGTAAAGCCCGATCGGCGACTCGCTATTGTCGCCGACTATGGTTGTTCCTGCTTCGGTTGGCTGCTGCCCGACAGCTGATTTCTGCGCAGTATCGCCTTCAGACTTGGCGTCGGTGTTCAGCGCAGGCATCGCGTCATCCAATGCGGTATCCGCAGCTTTTGCCTGGGGCGTCTTGTCGGTGCCCTGAGCGAACGCAGGGGCGGACAATGCCAAAATTGCGGCAAAAAATATAGTCTTCACGGTGCTTTCTTCGTTTGCTGTGGCGCTGCAGCGGCGGGCGTGGAATCCGGACTGTTGGCCGCCTGCGCTTTTTCGATTTCCGCGATCCACACCGCAACGCGCAAATCATCCATGCCGCCGAGGCGCTGGTAGTCCTTATATTGCACCAGTGCGTCTGCGGGGCGTTTCAGGTAACTGTCGTAAAGAATACCCAGATTGAGATGTGCATCGGCATTGCCGGCATCGATACCCAGCGCTTTCTGGTAGGCCTGCTCAGCGTGGGGGTAATCGCCAGATTCCCGGTAGAGGATGCCCAGCCAGTTCCAAGCCACTGCGTTTTGCGGATTCGCCGCAACCGCGCGGGCAAATGCGTTCAACGCCTGTGACTTCTGGTTGGTGCGACCATAGGCGATGCCGAGATCGGTCAGTGGCCCAGAATATTGCGGAAAATCCTTGGACAGTTCATTCAGCGCCAATTGAGCCTGCGGATACTGTTTCTGTTTCATCAGATCCAGTGCCGCATTGAAGCGGGCATTGACATCCGCTTTATCGGGCTGTTTCTGTACCGGCGCGGTTGTAGTCGCAGCGGCAGTGCCTTTGATGCTAGGGCGTATCGTGCTGCATGCACTGACCTGCAGCGCAAGCAGCAGACAAAGGCCTATGCGCGTGAAGTGCAGCGTATGCATGGCGGACGGCATCGCGTTATTTGAGCGTTGCATAAATATCCTCGCTCTTTTCGCGTTTGGCATATTTGGCCGGTGCCAACTGCACCAGTGCAGCGTAGCTCTTGGCAACCCAGTCGTCGTAGATTTTTTGCCGGATGCGTTTGAGGTTGACTTCGTGCGCCTGCACCGCCTGATCAATGAATGGCTCAGCCTGTTCCTCGATCAGCAGGTTGTACTGCTCAAGTTCCAGTGCGGACAGGTTTTGCGGGCGCGCGGAATCTAGAATCGACTGGCCAAAATCGCGATACAGGTCGCCGAGTTCGTAAGTCGCGGCGGTATCGATATCGGTATAGCCATAGCTCATCGCCTTGTTCAGCGACTGGATCGCTTGTTCCATCGAGGTTTTCTTTTTGATGACACTCTTGTCCAGCGGCAGGCTCAGGTGCAGCTGCTTGACATTGGCTGCATCGAGCCGGGCGATGGCAAGGCTGGAGCGCGCCGCCAGGCTGTGGGTCGCGTCGGTGCGTTCCGCGCCGGCAGTATCGTCGGCGCTCACGATTTCGTGCAGCCAGTAAAGCTGACGTACGTTGTCGTTGCGAGCCTTGCTGAGTTCAACCAGACGACTGCGCGCATTCATGGCCCGATCCAGCGGGCGCGGATACGTAGTGACGTAGTACTCGTAGGCTTTTTCGGTCTGTGCAGGATCCTTGGCCTGGTCGTACAGCGTTGCTGCCAGCCACGCAGCCTCAATGCGTGCTGCGGGTGTCTCACCGGCACGATGTGAGATGCGATCAAATGCCTGCGCGGCCTGCAGTGGCTTGTTGTCCTTTTGGTAAGCCACAGCGAGCTTCTTGTCGGCGTCCGCCGCCAGCGTGTTGTCTGGGAAGCTGCTGCGGAACGATTCCAGCACCGTAATCGCTGCGGGCCAGTCTTCGAGCTTGATCAGTGCCGCTGCGGCGTCGTACTCGGCGGTGGGCCTGATCTTCGCATCGGGCGTGACTTTGGATACGCGCAGGAACTGGCTGGCGGCGGTGCGCAGGTCGCCGGCATCGCGCGCGGCTTCGCCTTGCTTGTAAATCGATGCGGCCAGTTGTTCGACAATCACAGGCCGGTTTGGTGACTGTGCTGGGGTCAGCTTGAGCTCTTCATCGTAGGCAGCTTCAGCCAGGACGTAGTGCTTAAGTGCAAACTGCGAATCGGCGGTGACGGTCCAGGCCGAGCGGCGCAGCATGTAGTCGACCTCGCGGTGCCAGTGCAGCACGCGGGCATCGACACTGATGGCCTCGTCATAGGCTTTGAGCGTGAATAACTCTTCGCCTGTGCGGGTCAGCACCCGCACCACCTCGCGATGGTCGGGGAAGGTATCGGCGAATTTCTTGCTGGCATCAATCGACTGGCGCAGCGCGGCGGGCTGTTGTTCCGGGGGTACTTCCTTGGCATATTTTTCGTAGGTGGCCACGGCCGCATAGGCGGCATCATCGGCGCGGACATAACCGGGGTAGCTGTACGCGGTGTGCATGTATGCCTGTGCGGCATCAGCCGTCTTGCCGCCGTCGAGCAGACAATCGGCGAACATGAAGTTGATATCGGCAATCTGCGGATCCTTGGGATAAACCTCCATGATGCGTTTGTACCAGCCAGCCGCAGTCAGGAAATCCGCACGATTCTTGTCCTTGTCCTGCTGGCCGCGCGCCTGATAGTACTTGGCCAGATCGCCCATGTGCTTGCGCAGTTCACCGAGGACTTCGGCAGTCGCCGGCTTGCCGCCCCAGTAGGGCGCGGCGGGATCGTAGGTGGCGGCGTAGCGCTCCTTTTCCTTGACCACCAGATCGTTGAATCCACCGGCGAGGTCGGCGCTGATCACGCGAGACTGGAACGCGGGCGCCAGAGCATCGGTCGGATGTCGTTCGATGAAGGCGGCGAAGGTCTGCGCGGCATCGGTATAGCGGCGCTTTTCCAGCAGCATCTCGCCGAGCGACGAATAGATCAGCGGGTAGAATCGTGGATCGCCTTTTTTCGCCAGATAGTCGTTGGTGGCTTTGCCGCCACCCAGCGCGATCAGCGATAGATCGACCACACGCAGCGAATCCTGGGCCATGTCGCTCTTGGCTTTTGCTACGCCCTTGAGCGCATCCTTGACCTCGTACGTCTCGCCTGGCGGCAACTCGCGATCCAGGATTGCGATGAATACATCGAGCGCGCCGTCATAATTTGACTGCTTGAATCGAGACCAGCCGTATTTGTACTGTGCGTTGTCGAAAAACGGTGTCTTGTCACCGAGGTCTAGTACCGCCTTGTATTCGGTCTCGGCTTCGGCATAGCGGCGCAGGTTGAACAGCAGTTCAGCGCGGCGGAAATGCGCATCACCGGCCAGATCGGAGTCCGGATAGTCGCGGGTGATGTGCGCGAGCGTCTCGATTGCCGCATCGGTTTCGCCATTGTTCTGATAGGCCCGGGCCAATTGATAAAACACACGGTCGTTGTGTGTATCGGTGGGGTTGGTGTACAGCATGTCGTTGTAAAGCTGGATCGCTGATTGCAGGGATTTTGCGGTCGCAGGTCCGTTGCCGGCATCGTCTGCGATCTGCACTTGCAGGTCAGCAAGGCGGCGCCTGGCCTCGGCCTTGTCGTCGGCGTCCGGATTCAGCTTGAGCATCTCGCGGTAGTTGTCGATGGCCTTCTGCGGGTCTGGCGCAATCGGCTCTGACGGGATGATCGGCAGCACATTCTGATCCGGCGCATTCTTCTCGATGCTGCTGATCGGAGGCGCGGCATTTCGCACCACGGCGGGCGTGCAGGCCACCAGTGTCAGCAGCAGGAGCGCCAATGTGAGCGGCGGCAGTTTACTTGTCATGGAGCTGCCCCTTCATCTGCCGGTCATAGAGTCGCGCCAGCGAGAAGCGTGCTTCCAGCAGGTATTTTTCGATGGCGGTTTTCTGGCCATCGAGTTCCTTGACGGCCATGTCCTGCAACAGTTTCGACTGCTGTTTGTCGAGATCGGCGAGGATCGGCTGCAATGCTGTGGCGCGTGCCTGCAGCGCATGAATGCGTTGCAGTTCGCCGTCAAAATCAGCCGGTGCTGGGGCGAGAGTAAGGTCGACCGGAGCGGTTACGAGGTGGGGCTCAGTGTCATAACTGCCAGGAGCAGCGAGGGAATTTTCAGGATGCAACTGGATCGACGGCGTTGGCCATGGCCGAGTCCAGCCGGCGGTGGCGCGCCTGAACAGGATTTCCGGATCCACCGGCTCGCGGTTCTCGTTGAGATAGGTTTTTTCGAGCGCATCCAGGCGCTGTTTCCAGCTGTCCAGATTGCGGCTCATCAGGCGCACGTCGCGGTAATTCTTGAGCGCTTCCTGGAACGGATGATCAGCGATCAGGTTTTGCAGGTAGTAGGTTTCCGGCGCGTCCGGCAGGTCATGCAGGCTCCACTGCCAGCCCGATTCCGCATCGCTGTCGCGCCGCACGATCGTGTCGACCATGCGGCCCTGGCGGATTGATGCCATCGCCTGATTGGCATTCTGGCGGCTGATTTCCAGTTTTTTGATCGCCAGTTCGTAATACTGCACGGCCTCGGTGTGCGCACCGAGTCGGTCCAGCGAATAGGGAATCGCCAGCCAGCCTTCCTCGACGGCGGGGTCCATCGGGTCGCGGTGGATCAGTTCGACCCATGCGGAGAGCGCGCGCTTGAAGGATTTCTGCTTGTCGCTGGAAATGCCGCTGAGCTTGAAGTCGTTCAGGCCGGATCGCATCAATACGTCGCGGTCGAGAAAACCCGGACGCAACAGCACACCGAGTGTGGAGATGTTGCTGAACGGATTGTCCTTGTCGCTATCGATATCAACGTGGCGCTGGCGCTCACCACGCTGCATCAGTTCGGCCCAGCCGACGCCGAGCAGGGCGCGGTTGGAGAATGGGCCTTTGCTGCGGACGCGCTCCAGTACGCCTTTGGCGCTGCCGCCGAGCTGATCGTGCAGGAAATTCCAGCCCAGCGTCAGGTTGGCCTTGTCGCGCAGCGCAAGATCGTCGAGTGTTTCGACGCGCATGCGGCCGACGCGGTCGATGATGTCGCGGCCCTGTGCGACATGCCCGGTATTGATCAAAGCGATGCCGAGGTTGAAGCGGGTGTAGGCGGACTGGTCGCGTGCCGAGCTCTCCGGATGACTCAGTGTTTCCACTGCGCCGGCATAGTTGCCCTGGGCCAGCTGCACTCTGGAAGTGAGGTCCTGCCACTTCGGGAACATGCTCTGCGGCAGCTTGGTTTTGGCCAGCGCCAGCGTGGTGGCGGCCTGATCGAGGTAGCCACGGTCGTAATAGAACTCGGCCAGCCGCAGTCGCGCTTTGGCCAATCGCTGGTGGTCACTCGTTTTCGTTGCAAGCCGCGCGAAGATCGGCGCAGCCTTGGCTGCCATGCCGAATGACAAATAGGTTTCTGCCAGTTGCCACTGGTATTCCTCGGGCTGGCTGGCGACATTGCCGGCACTGGTGCCCAGCAATTCGATCAGCGCTGAGAAATTGCGGCCGTCGTCGGCCAGATACTGCGATTCGTGCAGATAAGGATCGGAGCTGGAGCCGGCAACATAGCTTTCCGACGCCAGCGCGCCGGCCGGCAGCAGCGCGGCTGGGATGGCCAGGGCGGTGGTGATTAACAGGGGCAGGAATCTCATTTCAGTTGCCCCACTGGCGCAACGACAGCGCTGGTTTTGAAATGCGCGAGTAGCGGGTGACGTTCAGTTCCAGATCGGCTGGGCCGTAACCCTTGTCGAACAGGGCGTCGTAACTGCCAGTCAGCGGCGCGTCCGCGGGTTTTGCGTCGGCGTACCGGGCGCTGAATTCAGCATGCACCCGATGCGAGCCGGGCTTGAGGTTGGCGCGCAAAACGCGCACCAGATTCTTGCGGTTGAGCAGCAGGGCAATACTTTCATTTCTGTCGAAGATGATTTTCTGCGGTGCGCCGTTATCGAAAGAAACGCTGATCTGGTTGAGCAGCAGGTCGTCAATACGCATGCCGACGAAGACCGTGACGCGGCTGTAATCGGGATAGAGTGCGTCCTGTTCCACCGACTGCGCGTCTTTGTCGAATTTCAGCACTTCGTCCTTGACGCCCTGAATGTCACTGTCGAGCTTGAGGGTATTGGGGTCCGGCAGTGCCGGACGCTGGGGTTGCGCGGGCGCGATGACAGGCGGTGCGGCCTGGGCGGCCGCGCACACCGTGGCCGACGCAACGACAAAAATAAGAACTCTCACGGCCTTGCGGCACGGATCAGGGAGCATGCAGGATGTGTTCAGTGGCAATTTTATTTTCGAGTCTAGCAAATTGCGCCGGCGCACTGTGCTTGGAAAACTCAGTGGTGGCAGTGACACGACCAGCGGTTCATGGCGTCGCGCAATCGGTGAAACGTTACGACAGCCGCAGCCGCTGTGAAGTTTCCAGCCATGATGATTGTTTTAATATATAATGTTAATTATAAATTATATATTATAATATAACAAATAATGCATCGCTCGGCTATACAGCGGGCAGGCTTCAAGGCGCCGTTGCGCGGAAACCATCCTTCCAGCGCCGCAGGGCGGCAAAAATCTCTACTTCGCTTTTGAGTTTACGGCCACTCCAGCGGCAGGCCGCGTCGATCACCGCCGGCTGGCGCACGCGCAGGAAAGGGTTGATCTCCAGTTCCAGCGCAATCGTCACCGGCAGGCTCGGCTGACGGTCTTCGCGCAGGGCACGTACCCGCGCGATGTGCGCGACGATTGCCACGTTGCCGGGTTCCACCACCGACGCGAACGCGAGATTCGACAGGGTATATTCGTGCGTGCAATAGATGCGAGTGTCGCCGGGGAGGTCTGCAAGGCGCGCCAACGATCGGTGCATCTGCTCAGGAGTGCCTTCAAACAGGCGGCCGCATCCCGCCGAAAATAAAGTATCGCCACAGAACAGCACGCCCGGCGTATAAAAGGCGATATGACCCAGCGTGTGGCCCGGCAGCGCGAGTACTTTGAAGTCGAGCTTGAGCACCTCGACGGTTTCGCCGTCGTCGAGCCACTGCGTCAAGCCCTTGATGCGGTCCGCTTCCGCGCGCGGCCCGTAAACCGGCACAGGATATTCAAGCAGCAGTTCGGCGATGCCGCCCACGTGATCCGGATGATGATGGGTGATCAGCAGCGCAGTCAGTTGCAGTCTGTTTTGGCGCAGGGAGGCGAGCACCGGCTGCGCATCGCCGGGGTCGACCACCACCGCGTTCGTGCCGTCCGACAACAGCCAGATGTAATTGTCCAGGAAGGCGGGGATGGCACTGACGCTCAACATGATTATGATGGTGGTCGTGAATAACGATTCCGTCAACGCGGCATGACGATATTACGTAAACGCAGGGGCGGGCGACCGTTCAGTCGGCAGGCGCTGGAACTGTGGCTGGAGTCTCCGCGCGGACGTCAGTTGCTGCAGCAGGAGGCGCTGGAGCTGCGTCGCGTGCTGCCGGAAGTGTTCGGTCGCCATGTCCTGCAAGTCGGCAGCTGGGGCCGTGACGGACAACTGTTGCGCGCCAGTGAGATCCTGCACAGTGCAGTGATCGGCACGACCCCCGGTCTTGGCGAGCAAGCGGTCGCCGACCCTGAAAACCTGCCCGTACTGAGCCGCAGTGTCGATGCGGTGATTCTTGCTCACACTTTGGAGTTTGCGGGTACACCACAGTCGGTTCTGCGCGAGACCAACCGCATACTCAGCGACCGCGGCCGGCTATTCGTGCTTGGATTCAGCCCTTGGGGCGGCTGGGGCTTGCGGCAGTGGCTCGGGTTGCGTTACCCGGACTTTCCATCGGGCGCGAAATTCCACGGTGCGGGACGCCTCTGTGACTGGCTGGAACTGCTTGATTTCGAGGTGCTGGAAGTGCGCCGCTATGGTGTCGGCTTTCCGTGGACCGCGTCGCGTTCGGATGGCGATCCGTTCGATCTGGGCAGGCTGCTGCAGCCGCTGGCGGAAGCGTATCTGCTGGTGGCGCGCAAGCGAGTGATTCCGGTTAACCTGATCGGTCGCACACAACGCGCGCAAGTGCGTCCGCTGATTGGCATGCCGGCTGGCGAGGCACGCCGTACTCCAGCCAGCGCTTTTGAAGAAACTCGTACATGAAACACATCACGATCTATACCGACGGTGCCTGCAAGGGTAATCCCGGCCCTGGCGGCTGGGGCGCACTGCTTGAATTTGGCGGCCGCCAGAAACCGCTGCAAGGCGGTGAGTTGCAGACCACCAACAACCGCATGGAAATGATGGCAGCGATTGTCGCGCTTGAAGGCCTGAAAGAGCCTTGTAAAATTACTTTAAATACAGATTCCAAGTATCTGATGTTAGGACTAAATGAGTGGCTTCCTGGCTGGAAAGCGCGGGGCTGGCGCACGGCTGGCCGCAAGCCGGTGAAGAACCAGGATCTGTGGTTGCGCCTGGATGCGGCGGTGCAGCGGCATGACATTCAGTGGCAGTGGGTCAAGGGACATGCCGGCAATCCTGGCAACGAGGCTGCGGACCGGCTGGCCAATGAAGCGGTGATGACGCTATTGGCGCAGGTGCCGGCATGAGCCGCCAGATCATTCTCGATACTGAAACTACCGGCCTGGAAGTCGAGCAGGGGCACCGGCTGATAGAAATCGGCTGCCTGGAAATGAAAAACCGCCGCGTCACCGGCAATAATTTCCATCATTACGTCAATCCCGAACGCGCGATTGATGCGGGTGCGCAGCAGGTTCATGGCATCTCGAATCAGGATCTGAAGGACAAACCCAAGTTCCGCGAACTGGCGCGGGAGTTGTGGACCTATCTCGAAGGAGCCGAACTGATCATCCACAACGCGCCGTTTGATCTGGGATTCCTCAACCGGGAGTTCGTTCTGGCCGGGGTCGGGCGGCGTCTGGAGGATGTCTGCACCATCACCGACACCCTGAGCATGGCGCGGCGCAAGCACCCCGGCCAGAAAGCCAGTCTCGACGCGCTGTGCAAGCGTTACGGCGTGGACAACTCCGGCCGCGACCTGCACGGCGCGTTACTCGATGCGCGGCTGCTTGCGGATGTCTATCTGGCGATGACCGGTGGTCAGTCGCGACTGACGCTGGACGCAGCCAATACCGGCGGTGAGACGCCGCAGCAGTCGCGGCTGGCGGAATTGCTGCCGCCACGTCATGCCGTGCTGCGGGTGATCCGCGCCACTGAAGCAGAGCAGGCTGCGCATCAGGCGCGTCTGCGATACATCCTCAAGAAATCAAAGAAGCTGTTGTGGAATGGTGAAGTGCTGCCCGCAAGCGAAGCCGCCGTCAAACCCTGATCAGGATCCAGCGCTTGCGGGCTTTCGTTTTTGCAAAATCGACAGCATGCCATCAGGCAGCATGACCTTGAGGATTGCGCTGACCACCTGGAAGGGAATCAGCGAACCGGGGTGCGGCACGATGGCATACTCGCCTTCCCAGCGGCTGGGGACGAACTTCGCCTTGAAATTACGGATGCCATCGAAGTGATAAACGTCGCCCAGGGCTTTTTTGGCCTGACGCAGGCCGAATTGTGTGACCGTCCAGGTCGAGGATGGGGTCAGGTCCGCACCATCCTCCGCCAACAGGGCAGTGCCTAGCGTGGCCTCGCTATAGCCCTCCAGGCGCAGGGTAGTCAGGGCTTCATAAACCAGCAGATCCGCGGTTCCATCGGGTGAGTCGCCGCGGCGCAGGACATCCTCCAGATACCAGCCCTTGCGATCCGGGATCGGGCTTGCCGCCAGCAGTCCGACGAGTGTGCCCTGACGGTTTCGTGCGGTGAAGAACCGCTTGTGCTCGCCGAAACACATTGGCTCAAGCGAAAACAGCCAGCCGAAATTTGCCGCGGCGGGGCGGGTCGCAAGCCAGCTTGCGCAGACTTCACGGCACTCATCGGCCAGAGTTGGCTGAAAACTCGTTGCCTCGATATGCAGATCCTCGCGACGTGCGCGATTGATGCTCCAGCGCAGATGCCTGGCATGATTTCCGCGCGGGTCCCAGCTTTGCAGATCGAAGTATGGCGATGCTCCGACTTTTACCACCGTATAACCCCAGTCCAGCGCATTACGCGCGAACTGCTCGGTGGCGGGAACAAATGCCGGCATCGCTCCGGCAGCGAGTGCGGCTTCGAAGAAACTGGCGACCAGTGAGCGCTGCTCGCTGGCGGGAGAGATCGGATCGCCAGCGGCCAGCCAGACATTGCCGACCCGCTGGAACACGATGCCGCCGCTGGACGACGGATGACGCCAGACGCGGCCGTCCTGATGCAGGCTGATCAGCGCATGCGGGTTGTAGCCGTAGCGGGCCTGTGCGGATAACAGGGTTTCCGCAGGTTCCAGCGCGACACAGAGCCGTGCGGAATGAGTCTGACGCTGTCGGCGATTTTTCAGCAAGACTGCGCCATAACCTATTCCGCCGCTTGCCGCCATCCACGACATGCTGGTCAGGGTCAATGTTGTCGACATCGGGTGTTCCGCTCAGTCGCTGCCGGATGACCCGGCCCGCAATCATGATTGTTGAAGGGACGTATTGTGCTTGCGGGAATTTACTTTGGCGAATGCGACAGGCAACAACAGCAGGGTTAGCAGCGTGGTAGAGAGCATGCCACCGAAGATCACCAGTGCCAGCGGCCGTTGCGCCTGCGAACCGATGGCGTGAGAAAACGCCGCTGGCGCCAGACCCAGCGCGGCCAGCAGAGCGGTCATCAGGACTGACCGGAAACGCCGCGTCGCGCCCTCGATCACGGCGAAATCGAAGCTCACCGACGGGTCTTCCGCCAATTCACGGATGCTGGTGATGAGAATCACCAGGTTCTGGATGGCGATGCCGAACAACGACAGGAAGCCGATGCCGGCGGAAATACTCATGTCCTCGTGCGCCAGGTACAGCGCGACTACGCCACCGATCGCTGCATAGGGCACGTTCACCATCACCAGCGCCGCATCCCTGACGCGGCCGAAAGCCAATGCCAGCAGAATGAAGATGGCGAGCAGCGCCACCGGAATGATCACCTCCATCTTGTTTTGCGCCACTTTCATCTCGTTGAACTGTCCGTCCCAGTGGATGAAGTAGCCACGGTCCAGCTTCACGTGTGCCGCGACGTTGTTCTGTGCCTGCGCGACGGCGCTGCCAAGGTCGCGGCCGCGTACGCCGAATTTGATCGCGATGTAGCGGCGTGCAGATTCGCGATAGATGAAGAACGGGCCGTCGACGATGCTGACATCGGCGACTTCGCCTATCGGTATACGACTGCCGTCCGGTGCATCGACCAGCAGGCGACGAATCTCGGCAGGATCGGAACGTGCGTTTTGTGGAAGTCGCAGGGCCAGGTCAAACACCCGTTCGCCTTCCAGGACCTGGGTCTGCGCGTTGCCGCCGACCGCGTTGAGCACCACATTCTCAATATCCGAGACATTGAGGCCGTAACGCTGCGCAGCGATGCGGTTGACCGTGACATTGAGGGTTGGCTGACCCAGTTCCCTGAAAATACCGACATCGGCGATGCCCGGCACTTTCTGCAATTGCGTCTGTACTTCCTGCGCCTTGGCCTGCAGAACGTCGAGATCGTCGCCGAAAATCTTCACGGAGTTTTCGCCCTTGACGCCGGACAAGGCTTCATCGACGTTGTCCTGGATGTACTGAGAAAAATTTACGTCAATACCGGGAATGGTCCTGAAGTATTTCTGCAGCGAGTCGATTACCTGCTGGCGATCGACGGTATGGCCCAGGTCTTGAGGTGATTTGAAGTAGACGCCGTATTCCTGGTTGAACACGCCGGTGGAATCAGTGCCGTCGTCGGGCCGCCCTATCTGCACGGCGACAGTGCGTACTTCGGGGTGCTTGAGGATTTCCTTGCGAATCTCAGTGGCGACCTGCCCGGAATATTTAAGGTCCACGGTGTTCGGCAGCGTGATGCGAATCCACAGGTTGTTTTCTTCCAGTGTCGGCAGGAAACTGGTGCCAAGGTGAGACATGGCGAAGCCGGCCATGAGCAGGAATGCCAGCGACACCAGGCCGGTGCTCAGCGGATGGGGAATCAGTGCCTGCAGCAGGCTGCGGTAGCGTTCCTGAAGCCAGTCGATGAATTTCGGCGAACGCACCACCAAACCTTTACCGAACAGCGCGTCGGCCGCGGCCGGTACGAAGGTGCCGCTGAGTACGATTGAGGCCAGCAGAGCCAATCCCATGGTGAATGCCATCGGCTCGAAAATCTTGCCTTCAACGCCGCCGAGCAGGAACAGCGGCGAGTAGGCGACGATGATGATCGCGGTCGAGAAGATCATCGCGCGTTGAACTTCCGCAGTCGCGCTGCGGAACACGTCGCGAGTCTGCTGACGGCCGCGCTCCAGGTGCTGCATGATGTTTTCGATGACGATGACGGCGGCATTGACAATCAGGCCGAAATCAATCGCACCAAGCGAAATCAGGTTTGCGGGTACGCCCAGCCAGTGCATGCCGGTGAAAGAGACGCATAGCCCCAGCGGGATGATCGCGGCCACGGTCAGGGCGACACGAATGCTGCCGAGGAACAGCCACAGCACTGCCAGTACCAGCCCGATGCCTACCAGCAGGGTATGTGACACGGTATGCACTGTCAGGTCCAGCAGTTCCTGTCTGTCGTAATACGGCACAATCCGGGTGCCGGCCGGCAGGCGACCGCTGGCGTTGATCTGCCTGATTTTCTCGCGAACGCGGCCAAGCACCACGCTGGCGTTCTGGCTGCGTCGCATGACGACAATGCCCTCGACCGTATCCGCATCCTTGTTGAACTGCACCTGGCCGAGCCGTTCGGCGTGGCCGAACCGCACTGTCGCCAGATCGGAAATACGCACCGGCACGCCGTTGACGCTGGCGACGACGATGTTGCGGATGTCGTCCAGACTCTGCACCAGGCCGACGCCGCGCACCACCATCTGCTGGTCGCCGGCGGGCATGAGACCGCCGCCGACGTTGGCGTTGCCATTGCCCAGTGCCTGTGCGACTTGCGTCAGCGTAATGCCGTAAAACTGCAATTTTTTAGGGTCCGGCAAAACCTGGTACTGCTTGACCATGCCGCCGAAGCCGTTGACATCTGCGACGCCGGGCACGCCCTTGAGGTCCTTGAAGATTTCCCAGTCCTGCAGGCTCTTGAGTTCGGTCAGGTCGACGCCGGGATTATCAGTGGCAATGCGGTAACGCATGATCTCGCCTGTGGCATCCGCGTCCGGGCTCAGGCTGGGCTGCACGCCAGCCGGGAAATTCACCTGACTGAGATACTGCTGTACGTTCTGCCGGGCCCTGAACGAATCCGTGCCATCGCGGAACTGGATCGTGACCACCGACAGCCCGAACAGCGATACCGAGCGCACCGATTCCGCGTCCGGAACACCGGACACGCCGGTCTCCACCGGGATGGTCAACTGGCGCTCGATTTCCAGTGTGCTGCGCCCAGGCCACTGCGTGATCACCTGCACGTTCAATGGCGCGATATTGGGATAGGCCTCGATTGGCAACTGGTGAAACGAGTACGCACCCAGCGCCAGCAGAATTACGCAACTGATGAATACCAGTGCGCGGTTGCGCAGCACAGCTTCGACGAATTTTTCAGAGGCGCTGGCCATGCTTCAGGAATTCTGTTCGAGCATCTGGTTCAGCAGCACCGCGCCGTCGTTGACCACAGGCAGCGAGCTATCGAGTCCGCTGGTGATGGCGTAGTGGTCAGGATCTAGGCTGCGACCTTTAACTAGCAAACGCCTGTATTGCTTGGCGCCGTCCTGAATGAAAATGTAGTCCTGCTCGTGGATGCGGAAAACGGCCGACTTCGGCACCACCCATGCGGATTGTTCGCCGGTATCGAGTTCGCCGCTGACGAACATTTCCGGACGCAGGCGCATGTCCGGATTCGGAATGGAGCAGCGCACCGGCAGGGTATGGGTGGCGGGGTCGATGCCGGGCGCAATGAAGTCCAGCTTGCCGCTGAAGTTTTCTCCAGGCAGCGAACTGGTCCGGAAGGTGACGTTCTCGCCCAGCTTGAGCTTGGCGTAGTCGGCGGCGTAGGTATTGAAATAAAGCCAGAGCGTATTGGTGTTGGCCACCGTCATCAACGTATCGCCGATGTTGAGATAACCGCCCGGATCGACGTTACGTTGCGTGATCACACCTGAAATCGGTGCGCGTACCTGCAGATATTGCTCGACCCTTCCGCTTCGAGCCAACGCCGCAATATCGGCATCTGAAGCGCCGAGAATCTTGAGACGATTGGCGGCGGACTGATAGGTCGCGAGGGTGTCGCTGCGCAACTCGGGGTCGGCGGTATCGTTCGACAGCGTGTCGCGGAAATGCCGGGCCAGCAGGAACTCGTTCTGTGCCGAGATGTAGTCGGGGCTGTAGATTTCGGCCAGCGGCTGGCCCGATTTCACCGACTGTCCCTCGAACACGAAGATACGCCCCAGCCGTCCAGCGACGCGCGCTGATGCCAGCCGCAACTGCTGCTTGTCCAGCGCCAGCTTGCCGGTCAGCGAGAGAGTATCGTCCACTGTTTGCTGCACCGGCAGGGTGGTTTTAACAAAGTCGGGATTGAAATCCTGGTCTGCGACCACGGTGTCGGCTGCATGCGCCGAAGTGGCAGTTGCGGCGGCGGTCCCAGCGGCGTCGGAATGCGTGCAGCCGGCGAGGCAGACTCCGCCGGCCAGGACCAGGGTCAGGACAATCCCAGAAAATATTCTTTGTGTCATCGGTCTATTCTCAATCCGGGTCGCGGCCAATGGCGGCGGCAAGGCTGATATAGGCCTGAACCGCAGCGTTCTGGGCCTGGAGCAGTGCTAACTGCGTATCGCGAAGGTTGCTCTGTGCGGTCAGCAGGTCGGAAAACGCGGTGCCGCCGTCGTCGCTGTAGGCGGTAAGTGCCAGGCGATAGGCCATCTGCGCCTGCGGCAGCAGCCGCTCGCGCGAGAAACCAATCTGCTTGATCGCGGTTTCCAGCCCGTGATAAGCGTTGGCGACATTCAGTTCCACCTGCTGGCGGGTGGATAACTGGCTGGCGCGCGCGGCGTCCAGTTGTGCCTGTGCCTGATCCACGCCGGCACGCTCTTTTTCAAAGAACCAGGTTGGCAAATTCAGGTTGACGCCGACCGTGTACATGCGCATCGAACGCACGCCGACCGGCGGGTTGCTGTAGCTGCCGATGACCAGGCCGAAATCCGGGTAATAGGCTTTTTTTGCCAGCGAGACACTGTTGCCGGCCGCTTCGATCTGTGATTGGCCGCCGCTGATGACCGGGTTGGTTTTCTCTGCCAGATCGATCAGTTGCGGAAGCGGCAGCGTGGGCATTTTCGGCAGGCTGTGCGGATCGTCGATTTGCAGCGGTGCTTGGGTGGATCGCCCGATCAGGCTGTTGATCTGCTCGGTAGCGGTCTGGATCTGTTTTTGCAGGGTGTAGCGGTCGTTTTCGACGCTGCTGGCCGAGACCTGGGCGTTGAGAAAATCGACGTAGGCGGCGGCATTGTTGGCATAGCGCACCCTGGCTACGGCTTTGACCTGCTCCAGTCGCTGCAGGTCTTCGTCAAGGAAGCGTAACTGGTCCTGCAGTGCGACCAGTTGGTAGAAGTCCAGCTTGAGTTGCGACACTAATTGCAGTTCAAGACTGTCGCGTTGGCTGCCCACCACTTCGGCCAGTGCCTTGGCGATTTCGCCGGCCAATTGCAGCTTGCCCGGCCACAGCAAGGGCTGGGTCAGCGTGTAGTAGGCGTAGAAACCGGAATCGCTGTTGAAGTCGAAGGGGCCGCCGGAGTTGGCCTGTTCTGCCAGGCTGAACTGCGGACCGGGGATGGCCTGAGCCTGCGGTGTCTGCAATTTTGCCGCGAGATATTCATCGCGCGCCTGTTGCAACTGCGGATTGTCGCGCTTGAGTGCGTCGATCAGGTCAGTGAGTGACCAGGTGGTGCCGTCGTGGCCGGCGCAGGTCGTGTTCGCCTGCGCATCGGGCGCGCCGGTTGACGACAAGGGCGCTGTCGAACAGTCCGCAGCGACTGCATTGCCGGTAACCAGCAGGATGCTGAAGGCAAATGCACGGAGCATGAGTGAGCACATCGGTGGTTAGCGGAAAATGGCTGTTGCGCAGGAAAATTCAGTGATTCGCAATCAATCGGCTGATATGCGGTGTCTTGTTGCGCGGAAGGTCTGCTGATGACGAAGCACTACACTAACGGGGTAAGCTTTCAGCAAGCTTTCAGCGGAAATGACCGAGGAAACGATAGGTGCGGATACTGGTGGTTGAAGATGACCGGCCGATAGCACTGGCCTTGCAGGATGGATTGCGCCGCGCTGGGCACGCGGTCGACCTGATACACGACGGCGTGGCGGCGGAAGCCGCTGCACAGGGTGGCACCGCCGAACTGATCGTCATGGATCTGGGTTTGCCAGGCCAGGATGGCTATGTGTTGCTGGCCAAGCTGCGCGCGGCCGCAATCAGAACGCCGGTGATCGTGCTGACCGCACGCGATGCACTGGACCAGCGAGTGCGAGGGCTGGATCTAGGTGCCGATGATTACCTCACCAAACCATTCGCAATGGATGAACTGCTGGCGCGAATCCGGGCGGTGTCGCGGCGTCGTAGCGCTGCGACGGAACGTGGCGAAATCAGCCTTGGCCGTCTGCGTCTCGATCTGGTTGAGCGCCGCTTTTACCTGGATGACACAGCCCTGGAATTTTCGCCACGCGAATTCGGCGTGCTGGAACTGCTGCTGCAGCGCCGTGGCCGCGTGGTCAGCAAGTCGCAGATCCAGGAGCATCTGTGCGACTGGAGTGACGAATTGAGCGGCAGTGCGATTGAAACCTATATCCATCGGGTGCGGCGCAAGCTCGAAGATGCGGATCTGCAACTGAGAACAGTGCGCGGTTTCGGTTATCTGCTGAAGCTCGACGATGCCTCTGCAGCCTGAAAACCGTCTCAGTCTGCGTCGTCGGTTGCTGCGCCGGCTGCTGGCACCGCTGCTGTTGGTGCTGGCCGCGAGTTCGGTGATTTCTTATGTTGTTGCAGCGCATTTTTCGAGCCAGGAATACAACGCCTTTCTGTATGACTCAGTGCAGACCCTGGCGCAGCAGGTTGAGCCAGGCGCGCATGGCCCGATTCTTGACCTGCCGAAAATCGCCGAGCGGATGTTCCTGTGGGACGCCACCGATATCACCTATTTCCGGGTCTATGGGAAAGGTTCCGGACAGATCGCAGGCGATCCCGCGATGCCCTCGAAATTGCACTCGGTGGAAAATTTTCGCGGCGTGAGTATCGGCACGGCGAGTTTGCACGGCAACGTGGTGCGCGTTGCGACTTTGGAACTGACTTCGCCGGAACTGGGCGACCAGGTCTATGTTCAGGTCGCCGAGACCCAGAATCGACGTGCTGCTCTTACGCGCCAGATCCTGATGCGTGTGCTGCTGCCGCAGTTGTGCCTGGTGATCGTGGTCATCGTGGTGATTGGTCGTGGTGTGAGACGCGGGCTGGAGCCGTTGCAGACGATGACAATCAGGCTGGAGCGGCAGAACCAGAATGCGCTGCAGCCGATTCCAGACGAAGGTGCGCCCAGCGAGGTGCATGCGCTGACCCATGCACTGAACGATCTGCTCTCGCGGCTCGATGCAGCGATGGCTGTGCAGCGCAAGTTCATCGCCGATGCGGCGCATCAGCTGCGTACGCCCTTGACCGCGCTCAAGTTGAACATCGATCGCGCGTTGCAGGAGCCGGATTTGACGGCGACCCGTGCGATTCTCGAACAGGCGCACGTTTCCACCGAGCGCGCCGTGCGCCTGTCGCGGCAATTGCTGTCGCTGGCGCGAATGGATTCCGGCAACGACAGTAACAACGGTTTGGTGCCGGCAGATCTGCGCCTGCTGGCACAGCAGGCGGGTGCGGAATGGGTGCCCGTCGCGCTGGCGCGCGGCATCGACTTGAGTCTCGAAGCAGGCGATAGCCCGGTATGGATACAGGCGGATGCCATGCTGCTGCATGAAGTGATTGCCAACCTCCTCGACAATGCAATCAAATACGCCAGTTGCGGCAGATGCATCGTGCTGGCTGTGACCAGCCACGGTGATTGCGGCACCCTGGCGGTCCGCGACGCCGGCCCAGGTATTCCGCCGGAATTGCGTGATCACATGTTCGAGCGATTTGTGCGCGGCGATTCAGGTGGTGACGGCACCGGCCTCGGGCTGGCGATCGTGCGCGAAATCGCGCAGCTGCATGGCGCCAGGATCAGTCACGGCACCGGCCTGGATGGACGCGGTCTGGCCGTCATCATCGAATTTCCGCTGGTTTATCGCAGCACTTGATCCTGCCGCCTGCGGATAATCCGCGCAATCAGTATGCTCGCCAGGATCAACGCCAGCGCCAGCAGCACCTGCCGCACGTCGATCACCGACAAGATCGAAACATCGGTCTGGCCGTTGATCAGCCCATCAAGATGGATTGCTGCGCCGACGCTGGCGTAGATTGCTGTCGCGGCGGTGTTGCCGAGCAGAGTGGCGCTATAGAAAGTGCGGAAATTAACCCGTAGTCCGGCGGCTGCGAAGTTCACCGGATCGAACGGCAGCAGCATCAGGCGCATGACGCAGACGGTCAGGAATCCTTCGCGTCGCAGGCGGCCAAACCATCGTGACAAGGCATTGGGTGATGCCGCTGCCTCTGCGTTGCCGCGCGGCAGCACGTAGCGCGCAAGGCCATAGCTGCTGGCAGCCGACAGCATCATGCCGATCACAGCGTACAGTGCGCCCGGCCAGACGCCCCAGAGAGTTCCGCAGAACACCACCGGCAGGCTGATCGGCACAATGAATGGCGGCCTTACCAGGAACAGGATCATCAGCAGCCACGGTGCATCGTGGGTGCGATCGTAGGTCCAGCGCAGGATCGTGCCGAGCGTGACATTCTGGCTGTGGGCATACACCGCCGCGCCCAGCAGAACCAGCATCAGCAACAGCGCCGGCAGCCAGCGGCGCAAGTTCGTACTGGTTGATTCACTCATGCCGGGCCAGCGCGCTGACGACTTCAAAATATGGCGGACGCGATTCGCGCGAACTGACGGCGCAGGTTTCCACAGTCAAGCCGGCATGCTCAAGCATGCGGCGCAGCCGCTGTGGAGTGATGCCGAGGTTGACATGATCGTAAGCCTGCATCGCCGCTTCGTGGCGGTGCGCATTGAGTGTGGTGACGATCAGTCGTCCACGTGGGCGCAGCAGGCGCGCCGCTTCCTGCAGCACGCGTTGCGGATCGCGCGAGTAAGGCAGCGCGTGCATCGCGAAAATATGGTCGAAGCTGCATTCCGCCAGCGGCAGGCGATGCATGTCCGCTTCGTAGAGGCTGACGTTGCCGTACTGAGCCAGGCGCTTGCGTGCGGCGGCAATGACGGTGGCACTGATATCGACGCATGTAACGCTACGCGCATGGCCACTGATCAGTTCGGCGAGCACACCATCGCCGCTGGCGAGATCGAGCACGTCGCCCAGTTCGAGCAGGCCGATCAACGCACGCGCAGTCGCCTCCCAGGTGCGGCCGGGCGAGTAGTGCAGTTCCATGCGTCCGGCGACAGACTCGGCCCAGGTCTGGCCATGCTTGCGCGCGAGGATCGCCTGTTCGGCGCGCTCCTGGTCGAGTCGCGCCTGTGCATCGGCAATGCGTCCACGCAAGAGTTGCCAGAGTTCGGACATGCTGCTGCCGCCTTCGCTGACGGAATACAGCGCGGCAGTGCCGACGCGCTTGCTCTGCACCAGCCCGGCGCGCTTGAGGTGCGACAGGTGGGTCGAGACGCGGCTTTGCGTCAGACTGGTGATCTCGGTCAGTTCGGCCACCGAGAGTTCGCTGGTTTCCAGCAGCAGCAGCAGGCGCAGGCGGCTGACATCGGCCAGCAGGCTGCACAGTTCAGTGCCCTGCTTCAGGGTCAGGCTCACGGTGCGCTCGTTCCGGCAGCAAACCTGCGACCCGCTGTAAGGCAGGTCAGGGTAAAAATTGTTATTAAATATATAATATTATTCATTCTAAATAATAAAAAAAAACATCAATATCGAGCGTAGTCAGCCTAGCGGGAGCTGATTCTGTCACGGCTGCAGCCATGCAGCGCGCAACAAAAAACCCGCCAGCAGAACTGGCGGGTTGAAATGGTTGCAGCCTCAGGCTCCCGGGTTGCCGTCACTGGGAGGTTGCGGCGGTTGTGCGGGCAGGCCGGGTTCTTCGATAGCGGGTTCGGCGACAGGCTCAGGGTGCGGCATGTGCGCCGCTTCCTTGCGGCCCCTGGTAGTGGCGAGGAATGCGCGCGACATCGGTGTTGGCATCACCGGCGCCATCGCGGCCATCACCGGACGGGCGATTTCCGAGAAGCGCGCGGAAGCGGATTCCTGCGCCGCAGCCACATTCTGCCGGGCCTGTGTCACGGTCTTGCGAGCCGATGCTTGTGCCTTCTGCGCCGAGGCCCGCACCTGCTTGACTGCTTTTTGGATGCGCTCTCTGGGTTTGAGTGCTGCCGATTTCGTCGTCGCCACCGGCTTCTTCACCGCTGATTTTGCCTGCGCGAGCGGTTTTTTGACGGTCGCCTTGACCCGGGCGACTGGTTTTTTGATTGCAGATTTTGCTTTTGCCACAGGTTTTTTGATCGCCGCCCTGACTTTGGCAATCGGTTTTTTCGCAGCGGATTTGGCCTTCTTGCCGGCTTTGTTACTGCTGCTCTTTGCCTTCTTCGCGGATGACCGGATACTGGCGACCGCCTTCTGCGCTCTGGCCTTGAGCTGGGCCAGGCGGCCCGCCGGTTTTTTCGATTTGGCTGCCTTGCTGTGCTTGACGGGCTTTTTCATACGTTCACGATCTCCATACCGTAGTGGCCGTCATGGCCGGGGATGTGCGTGCAGACACGCGGCATCATTGATTTTTTTGTGCACGGGTTCCGACAGCAGCTGCTGGAACAGTCCAAGCAGCTTCGCAGCAGCGCCTGCCTTCCGGGATGGCGCGATGCAGCCGTCATTATTCATTCGTCTTGACTTTTCCCCCCGAAAAGTGTTGGCAGTGTATGGACGTGATTGGGACCTGTCAAACGCTGGATTTCACGTGTCATGACCTTGGTTTACGCCCCCGCAAATAGGCGGCTATGATTGCGGCCCTGAAATCTTAGCCGCCCGACACTCGGGCGCTATTCCCCGGCTTTCCAATCGCACGAGGTGACTCACCTATGTATCAAGGGCAATCCATCC
>JBOICK010000047.1:0-1997 GCA_050739895.1 Stenotrophobium sp. | reverse complement strand
TGATCGACCACTATGTGGTCGGCGGCTTCTACCGCGTGAACACCCAGCGTAGCAACCAGGAAAATCTCAATGCTCCGGGCATGCGCTTTGAACAGCTGGCGTTTGAGGAATGTTGCAGCCATCCGCAGATTCACCGCGGCCCCGATGAACGTCCCAATCGCTTCTACGCCTACGGCGTGATCGCGCGCCTGGCGGCGCTGGCGGCATCGCGCGAGATCGCTGCAAAAAACGGAAACGCTTGACCGTGACTGCAAAAATTCTTGGCGTGGTCATGGACCCCATCGGCCACATCAAGCCGCACAAGGACACCACGCTGGCATTGATGCTGGCGGCGCAGCGCAGCGGCTGGGAACTGCGCTACCTGGAAATGCACGACCTTTGGCTGCGTGACGGCGTGGCCATGGGCCGCGCATTCCCGGTAAAAGTCTTTGACGACAAAAAACACTGGTTCGAACCGGGCGAGGCGCAGGTCATCAAGCTCGGCGAACTTGACGCCATCCTGATGCGCAAGGATCCGCCTTTTGATCTCGAATTCATCACCGCGACCTACATCCTGGAGCGCGCGGAAGATCAGGGCGCGCTAGTGGTGAACAAGCCGCGCTCGCTGCGCGATGCCAACGAGAAAGCCTTCATCAGCTGGTTCGCGCAGTGCTGCGCACCCACGCTGATCGCGCGCGACTTGCGGCAATTGCGCGAATTCCACGCCGAACAAGGTAATGTGATTTTCAAGCCGCTTGACGGCATGGGTGGCAGCGGCATATTCCGCGTGGGATCGGACGGCCTGAATCTTGGCGCGATCCTCGAAGCACTCACCGACAATGGCCGCCGCACCATCATGGCCCAGCGCTATCTGCCGCAGATCAAGGATGGCGACAAGCGCATCCTCATCGTCGATGGCAAGCCGGTGCCGTATTGCCTCGCGCGCATTCCACTGGCCGGCGAGACGCGCGGCAACCTCGCGGCCGGCGGGCGTGGCGAGCCGCGGCCGCTGACAGAGCGTGACCGCTGGATCGCCGCAGAGGTCGGACCGAAACTTAGAGAGATGGGCCTGTTGTTCGTGGGCGTGGATGTCATCGGCGAATATCTGACCGAGATCAATGTCACCTCGCCGACCTGCGCGCGCGAAATCGATGCAGCCTATGGCACGGACATTGGCGGGCAGCTCATCTCCGCAATCGAAACCCGCCTCGCGGCACGCACTGGCGAATCCTGACTTGTCACTCCCAGCCTCGGGTCCGATACTAGGGCCATGGCTACAGAATCCACAGAATCAACCTTCAAGAACCAGTTTCTCGTCGCCATGCCGGGGCTGGAGGACGAAAACTTCGATCACTCCGTGACGCTCGTATGCGAGCACAGCGACGAGGGTGCAATCGGCCTGGTCATCAACCGCCCCACCGAGCTCAAGCTGACCGCTATGATGGCGCAGATGGGGCTCGATCACGGCATGCTCGATCAGGATTTGTCGGTCTACTGGGGCGGGCCGGTGCAGCCGGAACGCGGCTTCGTGGTACACCGTGAACCGGCGGGCTGGGAATCCTGCATGCCGCTGGCGGACGGCCTCTACATCACCACCTCGCGCGATATCCTGGGCGCCATCGGTGCCGGCAAGGGACCGAAGGATTACATCATCGTGCTCGGCTACGCGGGCTGGGGCGCAGGCCAGCTGGAATCGGAAATCCTCAGCAATTCCTGGCTCAATACGCCGGTGGACAAGGCGATCCTGTTTCACACGCCGGCACGCGACCGCTGGCAGGCCGCGACGCGCCTGCTGGGCGTGGACGTGACCCAGCTTTCCAACGATTCGGGCCACGCCTGAAACTCTTGACGCAACTGTCGGAACGCACCATATGAGCGGTTCCGTCTACCTTGCTTTCGATTACGGCCAGAAACGCATCGGCGCGGCGGTCGGCGACAGCCTCACGCGCAGCGCGCGCCCGCTGGCCGCGGTAGCCAACGGCGATTGGGCGGCCATCTGGCGCCTGATTGCAGAATGG
>JBOICK010000046.1:0-4060 GCA_050739895.1 Stenotrophobium sp. | reverse complement strand
ACCTATGTCAAGGACGACGGCGAGATGAACGAATGGCTGCTGTCCGCCGCGCTCAACGAAGCCAGGCTGACGCCGGCCGAGGGGCAGGAAGCCCTGCCGGCTTCGCGGTTGTCACAGCTGCTGCGCGAGCGTGCCGCAGTGGACGAGATGGTGGAGCGCGTTTCGCGGCGCTATGACCACAATGTCCTGAAAGTCCTGGCGCGGCACGCGCCGGTGCCGGTGGAAACGGCGGCGCTGAAAAAGTGGGCAGAAGTTTTTGCCGCCGAACTCAATGGAGCCGAGATCAACGGCCGCTTCGGCGTGGAAGCGCGCACGGGGGCCGAAGGGCCGCTGCTGCAGGTCAGCCGCAATGCCCATGGAAACACGCAAATATTTAATTTCAATAGTGATTTTTTTGCATCCGCGGATTACAAGCGGCTTGCGACCCTGCGTGAAACCACCAATACCCTGATCGGCGCGGGGGGCCAGATACAGCGCGGGGAACGCAAACAGGCCGTGACGAACTTCGACGAGGCTTTTGCCTGGCTGATGAGCGAGGCGCGGCGCGGCTTGCACGTGCAGCGTTACAAGGGACTGGGTGAGATGAATCCGCAGCAGTTGTGGGAAACCACGCTAGACCCCAAGGTCCGCCGCCTCGTGCGCGTTCGCATCGAGGACGTCGTGTCCGCCGACCAGATTTTCACCACGCTGATGGGTGAGCAGGTGGAACCGCGCCGCGACTTCATCGAAGGCAATGCGCTGCTGGTGAGCAACCTCGACCTCTAAGGGTTTGCGCTCATGCCCGCAGGTTTGCAGGGCATAATGCGCTTGAACGGTCGGAAAATTCGAGGCATCGCCTCATCCGTCCGTCACCGGGGGAAGCATGCGCATCGGAGTCGTCGTCGACGCAACCTGCGATCTGCCGCAGGAATTTTTACGCGAACACAACATCAGTATTCTGCCGGTCAGCATACGGCTTGGCGAAGAAACCGTGCTCGATGAGCGCGATCCGGAAGTCACGCGCAAGTTCTATTCAGAACAGCTCGACGCGAAGGGCATCAACGCCGAAACCATCCCGTTCACGGCCGATCAGATCCGCCAGAAATTCCTCGACCGTATCGTCATCGATTACGACTACGTGTTCTGTATCACCATCACCTCGAACCGCAGCCCGATCTTCGAGAACGCCACGCGCGCGTCCTTCGCCATCCTCAACGACTACAAGAACATCCGTGCACAGGCCGGCGTCACGGGACCGTTCGCGTTGCGCGTCGTCGACAGCATGAGCATGTTCTGCGGCACCGGCCTGCTGGCAGCGGAAGCGGCGAAGCTCTGCCAGGCCGGCAAAACCCCGAACGACATCCGCCGCCGGCTCGACGACCTGCGCGAAAACATCTGCGGTTACATGGTGCCCAGCGATCTCTACTACATCCGCGCCCGCGGCAAGAAGAAAGGCGAGAACAGCGTCGGCCTGTTGACCTGGGCCATTGGCAGCGCGCTCGATATCAAGCCGGTGATCCAGTGCTATCGCGCCGAAACCGAACCAGTGGCAAAAGTCCTCGGCTACGATCGCGCTGTGGAAAAGATGTTCAGCCACGTTGCCCACCAGATCGAGAAAGGGATTTCCACCGGGCATATCTGCATCAGTTACGGCGGCGAGCTGGAACACATCCCCAAACTCCTGGGCTACGACATGCTTGCGGCGGTCGCGCGCGAGTACAAGATCGAGATACTCAACAGCGTCATGTCCGCCACGGCTGCGCTGAACGCCGGTGGCGGCTGCGTGGCCATCGCCTATGGCGGCGAGCTGCGGGACTTCGGCAGCTGAAAGCAACATCGAGATGACCCGCTCTCGCAGACCGGCCGGATCAATTGTTTATTTATATCAATTAAATTAATATTTAATCAATACTAAAAAACAATACGGATAGACATCCCGCGAGAGCGGGTGACATACCGGTTACAACCGCTGGCGATCTACAGCCTCAGGGGGCGATGTCGGACGCCGAACTATGGCTGGAGGCACGCAAGCTGCTGCGGTTGCAGCGCGGCCGTGTCAATTGGCCGGAGCCGGGCTCGAAGAAGGAGTCGTGACGGGGGGCGCAGATTCCGGGATGGAATTGGAGGTCGCGCCGGGTTCTGCCGTAGCCGCAGGCTGAGCTGCGGGATTCTGCGCCAGGGGTGCAGCACCCGTCGCATCCTGGGTTGCTGAAGGCGTTGCCGGTGGCTCCACGACCAGGGCGGGCGGTGGCGGTATCGGCGTGCCGTTCTCCGCCGCTTTCAACGGAGGCAGCGTTTTGCCCAGATCGTTGAGGAAGCCGGTGTAGAACGCGGGATCATCCACCGTGCTTTCCGAGGTCACCACGGTCTGGTACTCCGTCCCGACCGGGAACAGCGGAATGATCCACAACAAATGCCACCAGTCATAGGATTTGCGGTGCAATACGGTCTGCTGGCTGGCGGAGAGCGAAACACTGGAGGAATCGGCATCCAGGGGCGCGACGACCGCCGAGGAGGTGATGAGGTAGGACACATCCGTATCGCCCTTGTCCTGTATCGTCCGCTCGGCCGTGACGACATTCTGCCCTGCGGACTTGATGGTGAATCCACTCTTGACGTACGTGCCGATTACGGCGCCTTGCGCCCGGTCCTCAGTCGCTGCATAAACCCGCGAATTGCCCTGCAGCGAATTGGCTTCATTGAAAGCCTGCCTGTAGTCACTGCTGGCACAGCCTGCGAGCAGCGTAGTCACCAGCACAGACAATAGAGCGCCGGATTTGATCCCCATATGAATTTCCCCTTCACCTTACCCAAAGGTGGCAAAGATCATAGCGCTAGTGATCGCTCGCCGTCACCAGATTTTTCAGCCTCGCCAGCGGCTCCTGCAGCTCAAGCTCACTCGCTGCCAAGAGCGTCGCATGTCCCAACTTGCGCTGCGGCTTGGGCGTCTTGCCGTAGTGGTGGATGTGCAGGTCTGGAATGGCCGCCAGGTCGGCTGTAGGAGGCGTATCGCCGATGAAATTCACCATCGCACAGGGCGTGCGCAATGCGGTCGAGCCCAGCGGCAGGCCGACGATGGCGCGCAGGTGATTCTCGAACTGCGAGCATACCGCGCCTTCGATGGTCCAGTGACCGGAGTTGTGCACGCGCGGCGCGATTTCATTGGCGAGCAGCTTGCCGTTTGCGACGAAAAACTCGAAGGCCAGCACGCCGGTGTAATCGAGATGTTCGGCGACGCGGCGGGCGTAATCTTCAGCCTGCGCCTGCAGCGGATCGTTGGCGCGCGGCGTCGCCAGGCGCAGGATGCCTTCGCGATGGACGTTTTCGACCACCGGGTAAAACGCCATCTCGCCCTTGGGCGTGCGCACTGACAGACAGGACAGTTCGCGCTCGAAAGGCACGAAAGCTTCGAGAATCAGCGGATGGCCGCCGAGACGTGCCCAGGCGTCGTCGAGATCCTGACTCGTGCGCAGCACGGCCTGACCTTTGCCGTCATAACCCATGCGGCGCGTTTTCAGCACTGCCGGCCGGCCGGTGGCCCTGGCGGCAAAATCCAGCGCTTCGCGCGTGTTGACCGGCATGTAGCGCGGCACCGGAATACCGAGGCGGTCGAACATCTGCTTTTCCGAAAGCCGGTCCTGCCCCGCCGTGAGCGCCGCGACGCCGGGCAGCAGCGGAATGCGCGAGGCGACGAACTCGGCGGTGGCCGCCGGCACGTTCTCGAATTCGTAGGTGGCGAGATCCACGCCGACGCAGAATTCCGCGAGCGCGTGTTCGTCGCCGTAGTCCGCGTGGATATGTGTGCCCAGCGGCGCGGCGCAGGCCTCGGTCGCCGGATCGAGAAAGACGAAATCGAAATCCAGCGGATAACCCGCCAGGGCCAGCATCCGTCCAAGCTGGCCCGCGCCCAATATCCCAATCTTCATGGCAGCTTCAGCGGTTCGTCGTTCAGGACTTTGGCGGTCTGATCGCTGCGGAATTTCGTCAGCCGTTTCGCCAGCAACGGGTCGTTGCCAGCGAGAATGGCGGTGGCCAGCAGCGCGGCGTTGATTGCGCCCGCGCGGCCGATGGCGAGCGTGGC
>JBOICK010000045.1:0-13549 GCA_050739895.1 Stenotrophobium sp. | reverse complement strand
CCAGCACATCGCCACCGTTGATCAGGTCGGCGCGGTTCGAAAGAATCTGGATGGCGTTGCCGGATATCGGACCGCTGCTGCCCCCATTACCGCCAGCGACGGGCGAACTGCTGCCGCAGGCGGCCAGTGTAGTACAAAGAATAAATGCCGCAACAATCCTGAATGCTGATTTCATAACGTCCCCTCCACCAATTTTAAGAAGGCAGCTCGTTATCTGCCGTTTTTATGATTCACCACTGCAGCTGCTCGGAATAAGCAACGACGAATGGTCCGGATCAGCGTATGCACCACGAATGCGGGCCATCACATCGCAGCCGAGCTGCAGGAATGCGATCACATACTAAGCACCGGGTGTCGTGTCGTCTTGACAAATGTGGCTGTTCTATTAGGAAATGTGGCCACGGAGGAAATATGGCCAAGCCGCTCAAGAAAGCTCAAGTTTTGTTCTTGGAACCCTATGCTCGTTCATTGGTGGACTACCTGCGTGATATGGGGCTAGATCCTGCAAGCTTATATTCCTCCGAGCGCGTCGCGAGTATCGAATCCGTCGGCGCGCATGTTGCTCCATCGTTTGAGGAATGGCTGGCTATGGTCCAGCAGGCCATTGACGCGACAGGAGATACTGATTTGGCGCTTAAAGTGGGCGATAACCTGAAGCCTCAGCATCTTGGAGTCCTTGGCTACGTCGTGATGAGTTGTGACACCGCCGAGGAAGCAGAAATGCAGATACAGCGTTACGGCCGCCTTTTTGGCGAACGCGATTTCTACAAGTTGATACACAAGGGCGGCAAGGCAGAACTGCACTGGACTTGGCGTTATGGTCCAACCGCGCCACCAATTATGGAGCAGCTCACCTTGGCCGCGCGCATTCGCGGAGCGCGCTGGATCACACATCGTCCAGATCTGAGTTGGGACGCCTATTTTCAGATGAAACGTCCGGCAGATATTCGCGGCTATATTCGAGTGTTCGGCGGGAAGGTGTATTTCGACCAGCCGTGCACCAAGCTGACGGTGCCTCTGGCTGACCTTCAAATGCCTCTGCCGATGGCCAATCGCGAGACGCGCGAATTCGTTGCAAGGCAAGCCGAAACTCTGCTGAAGGAGTTGGGCGACCAGCCCGAGTTTGTTCGGCAATTGAGCGCGGTGCTCGGCAACGGTTTGTCCACAGGCCATGTTTCACTGAAGCATGCGGCCGCCGCGCTCCAGTGTTCCACGCGAACCTTGCGACGGCGCCTGGCGGACTACGACTGCTCATTCCAGCAGATTCTCGATCAGGTGCGCCGCAGTACCGCCGAGCGTTATTTACGGGAACCCAATGCTTCCCTGGCGGATGTGGCGTTCATGCTCGGCTACAGCGAGCAAAGCACTTTCCAGCAGGCGTTCAAACGCTGGAGCGGCATCACGCCCGGAAAATTCAGGGCAGGCGTGTCTGTCCCCAAGCGCAAGCAGACGATTCGCACCGCTTCGCGGAGGTCCGTCGTTCCTGCGTAATCAAGGGCTAGGGGTCTTTCCTCGCCAGCTTATTGTGCGTGCCGTCGCAGAACGGCGGCGTGCCGGTGTGCTTGCAGCCGCACAGCCATAGCGTGCCGGTCTTGGCGGTGACGCTGAATTTCACTGGCGTGAATGTGCTGCCCTTGTGCGATCCGTCGCAGAACGGCTGGTTCTTCGAGCGGCCGCAGGCGCACCACCAGTAATCGCCGGGTTGCAGATCCTGCATGTAGGGTTTCAGTTGCGGCGAGACGGGCTGGACGGGGTCGCTCATGGGGATGCCTGAATGGAGAGTTTGGTCATTCTAGACCGCTGTTCATGCATGCAGTAATCCGTAATAAACTGCGGCAGTCCTTCAAATACGAGTCGCCCATGAACATTCGTTACTCATGTGCCGTACTGCTGCTGACCGTGGCTGCTCCCGTCCTCGCCGGATCCGTGTACCAGTGGACCGACGCGCAGGGCCACACGCATTACGGTGACCAACCCGCGCAAGGTGCCAGGAAACTCATGCTGGAGCCGGGCACCAGCCAGGCGGCGCCTGCCGCCGAAACTCAGGGTGCGGCGGCGCAACAGGCGGCAGATTGCAAGCGCCAGAGAGATCAATTGGCGATTTACAAAAGCGCGACAAACATCATCGAAAAGGACGCTCTGGGGAATAACCACGAATATAGTGGCGATGAGCGGAAAAAGCTGATCGAACAGGCGCAAAGCAAGACCGACACTGCATGCGCCAACCAGCCGCCGGCAGATGCCTCAGCGCCTGAGTCCGCGGAATCGGCGCCGCGCTGAACTTGGCTGCGCGTAACCCGCTCTGGACTGCGTGCAGATGAAATTGTTTTTATTTATAATATAATTATAAATTTAATCAACAATAAATAACAATCACCCGCAAGCTCAGGCCAACAGCGGATGCCGCTCGCAAGCGTGAATTGGGCATTCAACTGCCGGCGAGCGCTTTCTTGACATAGGTCGGCAGTGCAAACGCCGCGCGGTGCGTGTCGGCGTTGTAGAACTGCGCGTCGAGTGCGGCGATGGCTTGTTCATCGAGGCGTGTAGCCAGCTTGCCAGCCTTCTTGCAGGCGATGGAGCCGGACCACCAGCCGCTGGGGTAGATCACCTGCGGGAAGTGCAGCAGCGTGGTCTGGGCGAAGCCGGCGTTCTTCATCGCCGCGTGCATTTCCTGGATCAGCGACAGGTGCAACAGCGGCGATTCGGACTGTTGCACCATCATGCCGTCCGGCGCCAGTGCCTTGATGCAATCGACGTAGAACTTCTTGCCAAACAAGCCCTCGGCCGGGCCGACCGGGTCGGTGGAGTCGATGATGATCAGGTCGATGCTGCCGGGCTTGGCGTCCTTCATCCACTGGATGCCGTCACCGAAGAACAGCGTCGCGCGCGGGTCGTTGTTGTTCTCGCACAGTTCGGGGAAATACTGCTCGGCGAGGCGCGTGACGCGCTCGTCGATCTCGACCTGGGTGGCCGATTGCACTTCCGGATGCTTGAGTACTTCACGCAACGTGCCGCAGTCGCCGCCGCCGACGATCACGACGTTGCGCGGATCCGGATGCGAGTTCAGTGCCGGATGCGACATCATCTCGTGGTAGAGGAAATTGTCGCGCGTCGACACCATCGTGCAGCCGTCGATGGTCATCAGCTTGCCGAAGGTTTCGGTGTCCCAGATCTCGATCTGCTGCCAGGGCGTTTGCTCCGAATGCAGCTTTCTGGCCTTGAGCGAAAAAGCGGTGCCGGTCTTTTCGACGGCTTCGGTGAACCAGGTTTGATCGAGTGACATGTGCGGTAATCCCGTAAAATTGCGGCGCGAGTATAAACGGGCTGATGCTAAGTGCTAAGTGCCAGGTTAAAGCCGTTACTCAGCACTTGGACTGAGTACTGAGATTTTTGGGGTGAACGAATAATGATCTGGACCGCAGCCGACGCACGGGATCTTTACAATATTCCGCATTGGGGCGAAGGCTACTTCGACGTCGCCGAAAGCGGCCCCGCCAGGGGTCATGTACTGGTGCGGCCGTTCCGCGATCGCTCGCCGGTCGCCATAGATCTGTACGAGTTGGCGCAGCGCCTGCCCAAAGAGGGTCTGCAACTGCCGGTGCTGGTGCGTTTCAACAATATCCTGCATGACCGTGTCGATGCACTGACCGGCGCCTTCGCCGAGATGATCGCGGAGCTGGATTACAAGGGAAGTTACACCGCGGTCTATCCGATCAAGGTCAACCAGCAGCGCAGCGTAGTCGAAGAGATTGTGCGTCACGGTGGCGCGCGCGTCGGACTTGAAGCCGGCAGCAAGCCCGAGATGGCGGCGGTGCTGGGCCTCGCGCCCGCGGGCAGCACCATCGTCTGCAACGGCTACAAGGATCGCGCCTACATCCGCCGCGCGTTGATCGGCCAGAAGCTCGGCCACAAGATCTACATCGTCGTCGAGAAGCCATCAGAGCTGCCGCTGGTGATCGAAGAATCGCGCAAACTCGGCGTGGCACCGATGATCGGTCTGCGCGTGCGCCTGGCGTCGATGTCCACCAGCACGCAGCAAAACACCGGTGGCGAGAAATCCAAATTCGGTCTCGCCAGTCCGCAGGTGATTGAGGCGCTTGAGCAGATGCGCGCCGCCGGTCTGATCGACGCGGTGCGCATGGTGCATTTCCATCTCGGCTCGCAGGTCGCCAACGTGCAGGACATCCAGCGCGGCATGCGCGAGGCAGCGCGGTTTTATGTCGAGCTGCGTGCGCTGGGTGCGCCGCTGGACGTGGTCGATGTCGGCGGCGGTCTCGGCGTCGATTACGAAGGCACGCGCTCGCGCAGCTACTGCTCGATGAATTATTCGCAGCGCGAGTACGCGCGCAACATCCTGCGCACGTTGCAGGAAGTCTGCGCCGAAGCCGGCCAGCCGGAGCCGGATGTGATCAGCGAATCCGGCCGCGCGCTGACCGCACATCACGCCGTGCTGATCGCCGATGTGATCGATCACGAATCGACGCCGGTGACACAGCCGCAGCCGCCGGTGAAAACCGATCCGGCAATCCTGCACGACCTGCACGACCTGCTGTCCGAGTTGGCAACGCGCGGCCCGCTGGAATGCCTGCACGACGCCACCGCCGGCTTGCAGGAAGCGCAGTCGCAATACACCCACGGCCGTCTGACGCTGACGCAGCGCGCCTATGCCGAGCAGACCTACTACAGCGTGTGCCGCGCGATACAGCCGCGGCTCGATGGCAGCATCCGCGCGCACCGCGAGGCGCTGGACGAGTTGCGCGGCAAGCTCGCGGAAAAATATTTCTGCAATTTCTCGGTATTCCAGTCGGTGCCGGATGCATGGGCCATTGACCAGGTGTTTCCGATCCTGCCGATCCACCGGCTCGACGAACAGCCCGCGCTGCGCGCCAATCTCTGCGATCTGACCTGCGACTCTGACGGTCGTATCGATCACTACGTCGATCGTGGCGGGCTGGAGCCGACGCTGCCGGTACATGCGCTGAAAGCTGGCGAGGAATACCTGCTGGCGTTCTTCATGGTCGGTGCCTACCAGGAAATCCTCGGCGACATGCACAACCTGTTTGGCGACACCAACGCCGTCAACGTGGTGCTCGATGACCAGGGCGGCTGGCGTCTGGAAGGCGCAGAGCAGGGCGACCGCACCGACGAACTGCTACGTTATGTCCATCTGGCACCGGAAGAACTGGCGCAGAGTTACCGCGACAAGTTCGCCACGGCAAAATTTTCAGAGTCAGAAAAGACCGAACTGCTCGCAGAGCTGGAAAAAGGCTTGAGCGGCTATACCTACCTGGGGGGATAAACATGCTGAAGGACATGCTGGAACGTGCGGGCCGCACCGGTGAACGTGCGCTGAACTGGGCGGCGGAGAAGAAGATCGTGCCGGAATCGACGGTGGCGCGCGTCAGTCATGTCGGCGAGCGCACGCTGCAATGGGTCGGCAATGCGGTCGAGCGCCGGCTCAATACCGAAAATTTCATCGTCGCCAACCAGACGCCGTTCGAGATCATCCACCAGAACGGCCTGCTCACCGTGCGCAAATATGCGCCGCTGACCGAGGACGAAATCCCGGTCGGCGATGGCACGCTGGTCGTGCGCAAGGACTTGCACCGCATCCCGGTGCTGCTGATTCCGCCGCTGGCGGCCGACCCGCTGAATTTCGACCTGTTCCCCAACCGCAGCCTGGTCAAGTTCCTGCTGGCGCACGGCTATCGCGTCTACCTCGCGGATTTCGGTTCGCCGGATGAGGATCACTCACACCTCGGTTTCGCCGATTACGCCACGCGGATGATTCCCGAGGCGCTGGAAAAAGTTCGCGCTGATTCAGCGCAAAAGGAAGTCAGTCTGCTCGGTTATTGCATGGGCGGATTGTTCTGCCTGATCTACGCGGCGTGGGCGCAAGATCCAAATCTGAAGAACATCGTCACCATCGCCAGTCCGATCGACGCGCACCAGGCCGGCATCGCCGGCAAGTTGTGGACTGTGATGCGCACGCCGGTGAAATTGGTGCGTAAATACACCGGCTTCCGCATCCATAACATCGATCCGGGCAAGATGAATGTGCCCGGTTGGCTGGCGTCGCTCACGTTCAAGATGACCGCGCCGATGAGCGCCGTCACCGGCTACATCGACCTGCTGATGAACCTGTGGGATAGGGAATACGTCACCGAGTACCAGACGATGGCAACCTGGTTCAACAAGATGCACGACTATCCGGGTGGCATCGTGCAGGACCTGGTGGTGCGCCTGGGCATGGACAATGCCATGTCCTCAGGCAGCTTCGATCTCGGCAAGGGCAAGGACGGCGCTGCGAAGTTTGATCGCATCAATTGTTCGCTGCTGGCGATTGCCGGCAAGACCGACAAGATCGTCGTCGTCGAGGCGGCGCGCAAGGTGATGGATATCGTCAGTTCGGAAGACAAGACCTTCGAACTTGCGCCCGGCGGTCACGCCGGCGTATTCGCCGGCAGCAAGGCGCCGGCTACAACCTGGACGATTGCCGCCAACTGGCTGGCGACGCGCTCTGATGCTCCCATCACCGCCAGGCGCGCGGTCGACAGGCGTGCGCCGGCGAAAAAGGCAGTGCATTCCCGCGCACGGCCAAAGAAAAAATCGTCGAAAAAGTGAATGCAGGTTTATTCTCAATAACCGTTGCAGGGATTCCTGCAGGCTTTAGGAACTGACCAGCCATGAAGATTCTCCGCACTCCAGAGCAGCGCTTCCGCAATCTGCCCGGCTACGATTTCGCGCCGCATTACCAGATGCTGGACGAGTTGCGATTGCACTATGTTGATGAAGGCCCGCGCGAGGCGCCGGTTGTGCTGCTGCTGCACGGTGAGCCGAGCTGGTCCTATCTTTACCGCAAGATGATTCCGGTATTGGTGCAGGGCGGGCTGCGCGTGGTCGCGCCGGACCTGATCGGCTTCGGCAAATCGGACAAGCCAGCGGCGATGGGCGACTACAGCTACCAGCGCCATGTCGACTGGATCACGCGCTTCATCGAGGCACTCGATCTGCGCGACATCACCCTGTTGTGCCAGGACTGGGGCTCGCTGATCGGTCTGCGCATCGCCGCCGAGCGCGAGCAGCGCTTTGCGCGGATCATGGTCGCCAACGGTTTCCTGCCGACCGCGCGGCACGGCGTTTCGAAAGGATTCAGACTGTGGCGCGCTTTCGCCCGTTATTCACCGTGGTTCCCGATCGGCCGTATCGTCGCCAGCGGCTGCGTCGTCAAGCCGAGCCGCGAGGAGATCGCTGCCTACGATGCGCCTTACCCGTCGTCGGCCTACAAGGCCGGCGCGCGCGCTTTCCCGCGGCTGGTGCCGACTGCGCAATCCGATCCGGCGGTGCCCGCCAACCGTGTGGCCTGGGATCGGCTGGGCCAGTGGCAGAAACCATTTCTCTGCGTTTACGGCAAGAACGACCCGATCCTCGGCAAGGCCGATGCACCATTAATCGCACAGGTGCCGGGCGCGCGCGGCCAGCCGCATGACCGCATCTGGGGTGGGCACTTCGTGCAGGAAGATCGTGGCGAGGAGCTTGCCCGGCGCCTGCTCGATTTCGTCCGTGTAGCGAATTGAAAATCCGTCGGGAATTTATACAGGTACGGCTCGCTGATTTCAGGTCTTGAGCTTGTAACCGGTCTTGAATATCCACCAGATGCCGGCCATGCACAGCACCAAGAAAATCAGTGTCATGCCGACACTGACCGTCATGCTGACGTCGGAACTGCCGTAGAAACTCCAGCGAAATCCGCTGATCAGGTAGACCACCGGATTGAACAGCGCGATCTGTTGCCAGATGCCCGGCAGCATTTTGATCGAGTAGAAACTGCCGCCGAGAAAAGTCAGCGGTGTGATCACCATCAGCGGCACGATCTGCAGTTTCTCGAAGCCGTCGGCCCAGACGCCTATGATGAAACCGAACAGGCTGAAGGTCACCGAGGTGAGGACCAGAAAGAACAGCATCCACAGCGGGTGCATGATCTGGTAGTCGACGAACAGCCGCGCGGTCAGCAGGATCAGCGCGCCGAGGATCGCCGACTTGGTAGCCGCAGCGCCGACATAGCCGGTGACCACTTCAATATACGATACCGGCGCCGACAGCAGTTCGTAGATCGTGCCCGACCATTTCGGCATGTAGATGCCGAAGGAGGCGTTGGAAATACTCTCGCTGAGCAGCGACAGCATGATCAGGCCGGGAATGATGAAAGCGCCATAGCTGACGCCGTCGATCTGGCCCATGCGCGAGCCGATCGCCGCGCCGAACACCACGAAGTAGAGCGAGGTCGAGAGCACTGGTGCAGCGATGCTTTGCATCAGCGTGCGGCCGGTGCGCGCCATCTCGAAACGGTAGATCGCACGGATTGCGTAAAAATTCATGGCCGCGATCTCACCAGGCTGACAAAGATGTCCTCCAAAGAACTCTGGCTGGATTGAAGTTCCTTGAAGTCGATACCGAGATCGCCCAGCCGCCGCAACAACGCGGCGATGCCGGTGTGTTCGCTTTGCGTGTCGAAGGTGTAGATCAGCGCATTGCCGTCTGCAGACAGCTCCAGAGGTTGACTGGCAAACTCGGCAGGAATTTTCGTCAGCGGATTCTTCAGGTGCAGCGTCAACTGTTTCTTGCCGAGCTTTTCCATCAGCACGGATTTTTCCTCGACCAGGATCAGTTCACCCTTGCTGATGACGCCAATGCGGTCGGCCATCTCCTCGGCCTCCTCGATGTAATGCGTGGTCAGGATAATGGTGACACCGTTGTCGCGCAGACGGCGGACCATGGTCCACATGTCGCGGCGCAGCTCCACATCGACACCGGCGCTGGGTTCGTCGAGGAACAGGATCTGCGGCTCGTGCGACAGTGCCTTTGCAATCATCACGCGGCGCTTCATGCCGCCCGACAATGACTTGATCCGCTCATCCTTTTTATCCCAGAGGGAAAGGTCTCGCAGGATTTTCTCGACCAGCGCATGATCACGCGGCTTGCCGAACAGGCCGCGGCTGAAATTGACTGTGGCCCACACGCTCTCGAAGGAATCGGTGGCCAGTTCTTGCGGTACCAGCCCGATCCTGGAGCGCGCGGCGCGATAGTCCGTCACGATGTCGTGGCCATCCGCCAGCACGCTGCCGTGGCTGGCGTTGACGATGCCGCAGACGATGCCGATCAGCGTTGTCTTGCCGGCGCCGTTCGGTCCCAGCAGCGCAAAGATTTCGCCACGGCGGATTTCGAGGTTGATGTTCTTCAGTGCCTGAAAGCCCGAGGCGTAGGTCTTGCTGAGATTCTTGATCGAGATGATCGGCGGCACGCGATTTCCCTGTCTGCGGGCGGATGAAGGTTGCGGCCATTATCCCAGATGGACAGGAATTCCGGCCCGCAGATCGTCGCAGGGCTGATTGCTCTTTTGCATTTCGGCATACACGCTGGTTTTGTCACCTGTGGCCTTCTGCACTTCGGGCGTGAAATCCTCGAATTCCTGAATCTGGCGGATTTCGATGATCTCGCCATCCGGCATCGGCGCCTGTTTGGCCCATGCAATGGCTGCTTCACGCGACGACACGTTGATCATCCAGTAGCCGCCGATAACTTCCTTGGTCTCGACGAAAGGCCCGTCGGTGACGCTGGGCTTGCCACCCGCGAATGAGACGCGTGCGCCCGTCGAGAGCGGGTGCAGGCCATTGAGGCTCAGCAGCACACCAGCCTTCATCAGCGCATCGTTGTACTTCGACATCGCCTCGACCACTTTGGCGTCGGGCATGGCGCCCGGCTTGGCGTGGGCGTAGTCCTTGGGAATGACCAGCATCATGAATCGCATCGTTGTCTCTCCTGCGGATTAAGGTGACGAGTCTGGTGCCGAAAATTACGGCGTTGTTTCCAGACTCTACCCATAGTCGTACGGAGATCAACAGTTTCGACAGGCCGGCTAAAAATATTTCTGACCGCGGATTACGCGGCCTTGGCCAGATGCGGCGCTGCACGCGCTCCGGCCAGGAAGCGTGCCATCTCGCGGATGAATTTTGCCGGCGCCTCGAAGGGAATCACATGTCCGCTGTCGTGTACGCGCACCATCCGCGCATGCGGCACATAATCGGCGAACTTGATTTGACCTTCGGCGGCGTAGAGCTGCGACTGCATGCCGACCATCACGGTCGTCGGCACCTTGATGCTCTGCATGCTGCCGCGCCAGTCATGCCGGCCGTTGACGTAGGAGTTCATCGTGTCCAGGTAAATCGGCCAGTTCGCGGTCGGAATCACGCGCGTCATCAATTGTTCATAGCGCACCACATGGCGCAAGGCGCGCCACAGTGGCTGGTGGAAGGCGTGTCCGATGAAATCCGCCAGCGAAACGAACATCTGGCTGCGCAGGTTCTGCGGCAGGTCCTTGAATGGCGTGTCGCGGCCACAGGCGAGAAGCTGCTGGTTCAGAGCGCTCCATTCGCGGAACCAGCGCTCCTGTTCTGCGCCGAGCAGACCGTGCTGCCAGTCGGGCAGGTTGGGTACGCAGGGCGCCTGGTCCATGTGCAGGTAGGCGTGCACGCGGTCGAAGCCGTAGAGCTTGTTGTATTGCAGCGCGGTGCAGGCGCCCATCGAGAGGCCCGCCAGATGCACGCGACCCAGTCTGAGCCCATCCATCAGGTCGGAAACATCATGCGTGTGCTGGTCCAGTACCGAGGGCACCGATAGTTTCAGATGATGCGAGGCACCCCAGCCGCGCAGGTCCGGCAGGATGAAGCGATAGCGGTGTGCCAGCGGCGCGATCAGCGGCAGCCACATCGCGCCTTGCATGCCGAAGCCATGCAACAGGACGACCGGTTCACCGCGGCCAATATCGAGATAGTGCAGACGTGCGCCATCGCGCATGGTCAAATTCGGCATCCCTGTGCTCCCTTTATCGCCGGCATCGGCTGCGTTGAGAGTAGCGGTAAGCATGATTATTGCCAGCAGTGTTCGGATGCGCCGATCTGGGTTATAAAGATCATCCACCGCGTGGCAATCACCGTTCACGGCGAGGACAAACCCGATGAATGCATCCCGTTTCATTGCAGCCGCAGTGCTGCTGTTACTGTCGGGTATCGCACAGGCCGCCGAGCCGCAGGTAATTTCCGCGTACCTGCAAACGCTGGAGCAGGTTGAGCAGGCGACGCAGCCGGTGTCGCTGGAGCCCTTGTTCAAGCAGGCGCTGGCGGCGCAGGACGCGATCATGCTGATAGCTCCAGGCAGCGACAAATCCTATCTGGAGACGCTCTCGGACGCGGACTATCAATCGCTGCGCAAGAAGATGCGCGGGCTCGCCATCTCGCGTGAGGCCGCGATTTATGCGCAGCCCGATCCGGATGCACTGCTGGCTTTGGCCAACGCGCACGGCCTGCCGCAGGATCAGCGATTCTTCCAGCTTTATCGCGGCTACTGGAGCAAAAATCTGTTTCCGTCGTATATGACGTCGCGCGCGGATGACATCAACGGTTGCGTCAATTATGGCGACGGCACACTCACCGAGTTGTACGAAGACTGGCGCGGTTACGCCAGGCAATATCCGCAGGACTATGTCAAAACCGTGCAGCAGAACATCAAGGATATCGAAGACACCGTGGCCCTGGGCACCTGTGCCTGCGGCAACGCTGCCAGTGTTGCCAACGAAGAGCGCCGCTTTATCAAGCGCTTTCCCGACAGTCCGGTAATCGGCGATGCGCGGCGCCGCCTGCATGAAATCCGTACGCATACGATGAAGCTGCCCATCGCCTGCCGATAATCAGCCGCGCGGCAAAATCCGTCAGCCATTAAAATGCCTGTAGACATTTAGAAACGCAGGCACAAACAAAGATGAAAGCCGGATTCGTGGGACTGGGCGCGATGGGTTGGCACATGGCCGCACATCTCGCAGCAAAAAAATTGCTGGGCGCGGTGTGGAACCGCACCACAGGCACAGCAGCGAAATTCTCCACTGAATTCGGGGTGCCAGCAGTCGCCACGCCCGCCGATCTCTGGGCGCACTGCGATGCGGTGATCCTCTGCGTCTCCGCCGACGCGCAGGTGCTGGCGATGGTCGATGCGCTGGCGACGCCGGCCGCGCGCGGCAAACTGGTCATCGACGATTCCACCGTCAGCGCCGCAACCGCTCGCGAGGCGGCGGCGCGCCTGAAAAAAATCGGCGCGCGATTCCTTGATGCGCCAGTCAGCGGCGGCACCGAAGGCGCGAAGCACGCGCGGCTGGTGTTCATGGTCGGCGGCGAGTCCGGCGATGCCGCAGCAGCGCAGCCGCTGTTCGACGCGATGGGCGCACGCACCGTCCACCTCGGGCCGCACGGCGCCGGGCAGGCGACCAAGGCGGTGAACCAGGTGATGAACGCCGGCATCGAACAGGCCGTGACCGAAGGCATGGCTTTCGCCGAAGCAATGGGCCTGCCGCTGGACAAGGTGGTGGATGTGGTCGGTTCCGGCGCCGCCGGTTCATGGTTCGTCAACCACCGAGGCAAGACCATGGTGCGCGGCGAGTTTGCGCCCGGCTTCAAGGTCGCTTTGCACCACAAGGATTTGCTGATCTGTCAGCAGATGGCGCACGCACTCGGCGGCACTCTGCCAGTGGCCGAAGCCACCATTCCGCAATATGAAGATCTGATGCGTCAGGGCTACGGCGACGAGGATGTGTCCGCGCTGTATCGCCTGAACAAGCAGTTGTTCCCGGCAAAACCGTGACCGCCGAGGCCGATTCCGCAGATCTGGATTTGCCGCCAAAGCCGGAGATGCCCATCGCTTCGGATTGCTGCGGTGGCGGCTGCGCCGATTGCGTCTACACGCTATACGAACGCCAGATTTACGAGTGGCAGGAGCGGGTCAAGCAGCTACGCCACGAGCATGCCGCGCAAGCCGCAAAGGACAAAACCTAGCATTCGGGCATCTCAGCCGAACGGGGGATTCGGCGCCGGCCGCGCTGCGGTGTAGTGCAAGCCGAAAACATCCAGGAGAAAAAGACATGGCATCAGACGAACTCATGCGGCGCGTGCAGGCGCTGGAAGACCGCGAGGCGATCTGCGCGCTCAAGTCAGCGTATCTTGCGGCCTGCGATGGCAAGGACCCGGTGGCGATGCGCGCGTGTTTCATGGACGGGCCGGTGCGCATAGATTATGGCGTGATCGGCACTTTTGACCGTGCCGATGCGCTGGTCGCGATCTTCACGCAGATGGCCTGTCATGACCACATGGTGGAGATGCACCACGGCGTCAATCCGCAGATCACCTTGATTGATGCTAAGCGAGCCAAGGGCCACTGGGGGCTGCATTACCAGTTGATCAACACGCAGGAAAAGAAGCTGACGCAGCTTGGCGCCTACTACGATGACGAGTACCGCAAGACCGCGTCCGGCTGGAAGATCGAGGCGACGCGCTGCGTGGTGACTTCGACGCTGGTGCTGGACTTGAGCGCCACAGCGATTACGTCACTGTTTGCGGGGCGTCCCGGCTGAACGGTTCGGCAGGCAAACGAGTGTTTTCTGGGATGAACTTGTAGGAGCGGCCCTTGGCCGCGATAGTCGTGTGCAAGAGCTATCGCGGCCAAGGGC
>JBOICK010000044.1:0-2525 GCA_050739895.1 Stenotrophobium sp. | reverse complement strand
CTGATGAAGTTCGGCAAGGTGATCCAGGAAGTGATCAAGACGCACGCGGAAAATCCGGCGATGAAGGAATTCACCGATCCGCTGGCCGCGCTGCTCGCTGAGGTCACCAAGCTCACCGCCGAAATCGGCCAGAAGGCGATGAAGAACCCGGACGAAGTCGGCGCGGCTGCAGTGCCTTACCTGCGTGTGATCGGCCACTTGGTGTTCTCGTTCGCCTGGGTCTACGCCGCGGGCGTGGCACTGAAGAAAGTGGATTCCGGCGACGCCTTCTACAAGTCCAAGCTCGCCACCGCGCGCTTCTACTTCGCCAAGCTCTATCCGGAATCGGCCGCCATGATCAAGCAGGTGCGCTCCGGCAGCGCCCCGATGATGGAGATGGACGCCGCGCTGTTCTAAAGCAAGACCTGTTGTCGAAACACGGCCGCGATCCGCAAGGATCGCGGCTTTTTTGTGTCCGGCACAGACAAGAAACCGTCCGCGAAAGATATAGGCACGCAGGCACCAAGGCGGTAACTTTGCAGACATGAAATCCCCACAAGGAAGACTGCCGGCGTTGCGCATTGCGGCTGCGCTGGCCTGCGCATGGATCGTAGCGGTCTTGGCCGGCTGCGGGCAGAGCACCGCCGCCGTGCCAGCCGTAGCGAATCGCATCGCGCTGCAGGACGATCCGCTGCCGGCCGCTCCCACGTTGCCGCTGGGTCTGGGCTGCGGCTGGGCCGTGCAGTCGGACATCGACACCACCAACATTGCCTTCCCCGACAACGCGGCGGAATACTGGGTCGCGCTGCTGCCGGTGACGCCATCCACGCGCGTGCGCATCGACGGCCGCTATCCGGCGGTGCGTTATTTTTCCTTCAACAGCTACGATCCGCTGCTGGGCGCACTTGATGTGCAGACCGACTACCAGCTCGCGCCGATCCGGCCCGGCAACAATCCGCTGCAGAATCCGTCGGCAGATCCGGGCGCACGCTACATCGCCTACATCGCCTACGGCGCGCCGCCGGCGCAGCGCGCACCGAACACGCTCTACGCCGGCGATATCGCACTCAACGCATTGCAGATTCCCAACGGCATCCTGGTGCCGGTGATCTACCGCACTTACGTGCCGGCTGCAGGCTACGGGTTCGACGGCGGCGTCGGCCTGCCACAGCTCACCCTCGAAACGACTGACGGCACCGCGCTGGCGAGCCTGCCGACCTGCGCCGCGCCACTGCTGCCGACCTTTGGCGGACTGGTCCAAAGTCCCGGGCTCAACGATCTGCTGCTGGGCGTGAATTATCCAGAGGCGCTGGCGCTGCCCTTCCCCACCGCGGTCTACCCGCCGCGCACGACCAGGTTCTATGGCCTGCCCAACTCGCTGCTGGCGATCATCGGCAACCTCATCCCGTCGTTGCAGCCACAATTGCAACAGATCGGTACGGAGCTGCCGCTGGGCAAAGGCGGTTTTCTCAACAACCTGGACAACGCCTACGTCACCACTGCGTTCGCGCGTGCCTACGGCAATCTCATCCTGTTACGGGCCAAGGCGCCCAACTGGCGCGGTGCGCCGGACGTGCCGCTGGGCAACGAGGACATGCGCTACTGGTCGGTATGTGAAAACGAATTCGTCACCCAGCGTTACGTCGCCTGCACCGCCGACTACCAGACCGTGTTCGACCGCGATGGCTATTTCACCGTCGCCGTGTCCGATCCGGCGAATCGCCCGGCCAACGCCACCGCCGCCCACGGCATCAGCTGGCTACCGTGGGGACCATTCGTCGATGGGCTGCTGATCTACCGCAACATGCTGCCTTCGGCGAATTTCGCGCCGGCAATCCAGAACGTCCCGCAAGGCACTGCGCCGCAGCAGGTGATGGGCGATTATTTTCCGCAGGTCACCTACTGCCGGCCTGCGGTTTTCGCGGGCGCCGGCGGCGATGCCGCAGCCATCTTCGCTGCCTGCGCGGCGGACCAAGCGACGAATCCGCCTGGCTAAGCAGCGCTCATTCAGCCGTTGCGGATACGCGCCAGCAGCGCCGCGGTAAAGGTCTTGGTGTTGGCTGTGCCGCCGAGATCGCCGGTGCGGACGTTATCGGTGTTGAAGGTGTGGTGAATCGCGTTGCGCAGACGCGTGGCTTTTTCCTGCATCTTGAGGTGGTCGAGCATCATCGCGGCGGCAAGCATCAGTGCCACCGGGTTGGCGATGCCCTTGCCGGTGATGTCCGGCGCCGAGCCGTGCACCGCCTCGAAGATCGCCGCGTCGTGGCCGATGTTGGCGCCGGGCGCCATGCCGAGGCCGCCGACCAGGCCGGCGGTGAGATCGGACAGGATGTCGCCGAACAGGTTGGTGGTGACCAGCGCATCGAACTGCCAGGGGTTGATCACCAGCTTCATGCAGCAGGCATCAATGATCACCTCGCTGAACTCGATGCGGCCTTCGTACTTGGCCTTGTGCAGCCGCCGCGCTTCGTCGAGGAAGATGCCGGTCAGCGCCTTCATGATGTTGGCCTTGTGCACCAGCGTGATCTTCTTGCGGCCGTTGGCGA
>JBOICK010000043.1:0-22266 GCA_050739895.1 Stenotrophobium sp. | reverse complement strand
ATGCATGGCATCGCCGCCGAGCGCATTACCCTGGGCAACGGTTCCAACGACATCATCGAGTTGCTGGGCCGGGTTTATCTCGGGCCGGGCCGCAAGGCGATGTTCTCGGCACACGCGTTTGCCGTGTATTCCATCATCGCGCAGGCGCAGGATGCCGAGGCGATCGTGGTCCCGGCGCTCCCGCTGGGCGATGCGATGCCGCTGGGCCACGATCTCGATGCTTTCGCGGCAAAACTGGCGGACGATGTGTCGCTGATCTTCATCGCCAATCCCAACAATCCCACTGGTACCTGGCTCAAACCGGGCGAGATTGAAGCCTTCCTGCGCAAAGTGCCTGCGGATGTGATCGTGGCGCTGGACGAGGCTTACGATGAATACATGGATCCGGCGCTGCGCAGTGATTCACGCGCGCTGCTGGAGAAATTTCCCAACCTCGTGGTGTTCCGCACTTTCTCAAAGGCTTATGGGCTGGCCGGCCTGCGCGCCGGATACTCGTTCTCCAGCGTGGAAATGGCTGACCTGCTGAACCGTGTGCGCCAGCCATTCAACAACAACAGCCTTGCGCTGCTGGCGGCCGAAGTGGCGCTGGAGGATCAGGAGCATGTGCGACGTTCGGTGGAATTGAACATCAGGGAACGTGCACGACTGACGCAGGCTCTCGAGGGCATGGGGCTGCGCGTATTGCCGTCGCAGGCTAATTTCCTCGCGGTGGGTTTCCCGGGAGATGCCGCGCCGGTTCATCAAGCCTTGCTGGCGCGCGGCGTCATTGTGCGACCGGTTGCTTCCTATGACATGCCGAAGTTCCTGCGCGTCAGCATCGGCACCGAAGCGGAAAACGACCGCTTCCTGCACGCGCTCCAAGACGCTCTCAAGACGTGATTGGCAGGCTCGCAGTCATTGGTCTGGGACTGATCGGCGGTTCGCTGGCGCGCGATTTGCGCGCGGCAGGCAAGGTGCAGTCCATCTCGGGATTCGATCCTGATGGGCAGCAAGTGGATGCGGCACTCCGTTTAGGAGTGATTGACTCCGCCGGGAAAAACGCCGCCGATGCGGTGCGCGATGCCGACATGGTGGTGGTGTCGGTGCCGGTGCTGCATACCGCGGACGCCTTGCGTGAGTTGCTGCCCGGGCTGCCGCCAGGCGCGGTCGTCACCGATGTCGGCAGCACCAAGCAGTCGGTGCTCAGGGACGTCGCCCAGGTTTGTGGCGAGGTACCGCCCTGGTTTGTCGCGGGACATCCAATCGCCGGCACGGAAAAAAGCGGTGTCGCCAATTCCCTGTCAGGACTGTTCAAGGGGCATCGGGTCATTCTGACGCCGCACCCGGCGCAGGATGCGCATGCGCAGTCGCGTGTCGAGACGATGTGGCAGTCCGCAGGTGCGCGCGTCGTGCAGATGACGCCGGGCCAGCATGACGAGATATTCGCAGCAACCTCGCATCTTCCGCACCTGCTGGCCTACAGTTATGTGGACATGCTCGACCGGCTCGATGCTCAGCATGAAATTTTCCCAAACGCCGGTGGCGGATTCCGCGATTTCACCCGCATTGCCTCCTCATCGCCGCAGATGTGGCACGACGTGGTGTGTGCCAATAAGTCCAGCGTCAGCATGCTGCTTCAGAAGCAGATCGACGAACTGAAGATCTTGCAGCGGATGATCGAAGAAGATCGCTGGGACGACGTGCGCAAGCTGTTCCAGCGCGCGCGCGACGCGCGTGAACGCTACCTGGCAAAAATCGAGTGACTCGCGGAACCGCGCCATGATCGATGTGACTTATACAGCTTTGCCGGGAGGGCGCCTGTCGGGCGAATTGCGTGTGCCTGGCGACAAATCGATCTCACATCGCGCGGTGATGCTCGGTTCTCTGGCCGAAGGCGTTACCGAGGTGCAAGGATTTCTGACGGGTGAAGACTGCCTTTGCACGATGAAGGCATTTCATGCGATGGGTGTGGACATCGAGCAGACCGGGCCAACCTCGCTGAGAATAAATGGTGCAGGCAGGCTGGGGCTGCGTGCGCCTGCGGCAGCGCTGGATCTCGGAAATTCAGGGACTTCCATGCGGCTGATGGCGGGCCTGATGTCAGCACAGGCATTTTCCTCGACGCTGCTGGGTGACGCCTCGCTTGCGCGCAGGCCTATGGCACGCGTGGTGATGCCGTTGCGGCAGATGGGCGCACACATCGAAACCGCTGCGGGTGAACGCGCGCCGCTGAGTTTTTCTCCTGTTGCGCAACTCAAGGGCATTTCCTACTCGTCGAAAGTGGCCAGTGCGCAGGTGAAGTCCTGTCTGCTGCTGGCCGGACTTTTTGCGCAGGGCATGACTGAAGTCCTCGAGCCCGAAGTCTCGCGCGACCACACCGAGCGCATGTTGCGGGCGTTTGGCGTGGAAGTGGAAGTTGGGCGTGGACGTGCGGCGCTGTACGGCGGCCAGACACTCAGGGCGACGAAAATACGAGTACCCGCCGACATCTCGTCAGCCGCGTTTTTCATGACAGGTGCGGCGATGACGCCGGGCTCGGAATTATTGCTGACAGATGTCGGCGTGAACCCCACACGCACCGGCATTATCGAAGTCCTGCGCCGCATGGGCGCAGAAATCGAGCTGCTGAATCCGCGCCAGTTCGGCGTTGAACCAGTCGCGGATATTCGCGTCCGTGGTGCGCGTTTGCACGGAATAGATATCGGCAATGAACTGGTGGCTGCAGCGATTGACGAGTTTCCGATCATCTTTATCGCCGCTGCCTTCGCCACAGGGGAAACCACCGTTACAGGCGCCGAGGAGTTGCGGGTCAAGGAAAGCGATCGCATCCAATCCATGTGCGATGGCCTCAGGGCATTGGGGATCGCCGCTGTGGCGACCGCGGATGGCATGCGGATTTCGGGTGGACGCATGCACGGCGGGATAGTCAACTCACGCGGCGATCATCGTGTGGCGATGTCGTTTGCGATAGCCTCGCTGCATGCTGAACAGCCGATCACGATTTTCGACTGTGCCAACGTCAATACGTCGTTTCCGGGATTTGCCGAACTTGCCGCGCGCACTGGCTTGCGCCTCAGGGTCTCCTGAATGACCGCGGCGCAAGTGGTGACAGTGGATGGACCCAGCGGCGTGGGTAAGGGCATGGTCACGCGCGAGTTGCTGTCACGCTTGCCCGGCTGGCACCTTCTCGATAGCGGTGCGTTATACCGTCTGCTGGCACTGGCGGCGTTGAGGGCCGGTCTGGATCTGGGCGATGCCGGTGCCGTAGCGGCCCTGGCCTCCAAAATCCAGATCCAGTTTCTGGAGGACGGCGAGAAACGGGAATTGATCATCCTCGATGGCGAGGACGTGACGCGCCAGGTCCGGGCCGAGGCGACCGGAGGTCTGGCGTCGCGTATCGCGGTACTGCCCGAGGTGCGCAAGGCATTGTTTGACCGGCAACGCGCCTTCCGTCGCCAGCCGGGGCTGATCGCAGATGGCCGTGACATGGGTACAGTCATTTTTCCGGATGCGGCCTTGAAGATATTTCTTGAAGCCAGCGCCGAGGAACGAGCTCGGCGGCGTTATCTACAGTTGAAGGTATCCGATGTAAATGTTAGCCTTAGCGGTCTTCACGCTGAAATTACGCAGCGTGATGAACGGGACCGGGCGAGGGCGGTTGCCCCGCTGGTTCCGGCAAGGGATGCTGTGACGATTGATACGACATCGCTGCCGCCGGTCGGAGTGCTGGCAAAAGTCGACGAGCTGTTGAAATCTCGCGGTTTGATCTGAGGGCCGGAAAGGATTCCGGCTTTTTATTTATTAACAGGCCCGCCCAAGGGATTAAGGCGGATGTTCAACTTAACGAGTTTTATTCATGAGCGAGAGTTTTGCAGAGCTTTTTGAGGCCAGCCTGAAAGGTGGCCAGTCGATGCAGTCGGGCACCATCGTCAATGCGATCGTGCTGGCGGTCAATCCCGATGTTGTCATTGTCGATGCCGGCCTGAAGTCGGAAGGCGTAATCGATATCAAGGAATTCATGGTCGATGGCACGCTCAGCGTGGCCGTCGGCGACCAGGTTGAAGTGGCGCTGGAGACCGTCGAAGACGGTTTCGGCGAAACCAAGTTCAGCAAGGAAAAAGCCGAACGCATCAAGACCTGGGAGCGCCTGGCCAAGGCGCACGACGGCAAGGAAACCGTCGTCGGCATCATCACCGGCAAGGTCAAGGGCGGCTTCACTGTCGATATCGGCACGGTTCGCGCATTCCTGCCCGGTTCGCTGGTTGATGTTCGGCCGGTACGCGACACCTCTTACCTCGAAGGCAAGCCGCTCGAGTTCAAGGTCATCAAGCTGGATAAGTTGCGCAACAACGTCGTGGTCTCGCGCCGCGAAGTGCTCGAGGCCGAATACAGCGCCGAGCGCGACAGCTTGTTGCAGAACCTCCAGGAAGGCGTGGTGCTCAAGGGCGTGGTCAAGAACCTCGTTGAGTACGGTGCGTTCGTCGACCTTGGCGGCATCGACGGCCTGCTGCACATCACTGATATGACCTGGAAGCGCGTCAAGGACCCTGCCGAAGTCGTGCAGGTTGGCGCGGAAATCGAAGTCAAGGTCCTCAAATACGACCGCGAACGCCGCCGCGTTTCACTCGGCCTCAAGCAATTGGGCGCCGATCCGTGGATGGACATCGAGCGCCGCTACCCCGAGAAGACCCGCATGTTCGGCAAGGTGACCAACATCACCGACTACGGCTCCTTCGTCGAGATCGAGCCCGGTGTTGAAGGTCTGGTGCACGTTTCCGAAATGGACTGGACCAACAAGAACGTCAATCCGGCCAAGGTCGTGCAGGTAGGCGATGAAGTCGAAGTCATGATTCTCGACATCGACGGCGAACGTCGCCGCATTTCACTGGGCATGAAGCAGTGCCGGCAGAACCCGTGGGAAGAGTTCTCGCAGAACCACCAGAAGGGTGACAAGGTTCATGGCGCGATCAAGTCAATCACCGATTTCGGAATTTTCATCGGCCTGGATGGCGGCATCGATGGGCTGGTGCACCTGTCCGATCTCGACTGGAACGATTCCGGCGAGAACGCCGTGCGCAATTACCAGAAGGGTATGGAAGTTGACGCCGTGGTATTGGCTATCGACGGCGCGCGCGAGCGCATCTCGTTGGGTATCAAACAGGCCGCACAGGATCCACTGGCGCAGTTCATCGCCGAAAACACCAAGGGCAATATCGTCAAGGGCACGGTGAAAGTTGTTGACGCCAAGGGTGCGCAGATTGATCTGGGTAACGGCGTTGAGGGCTACATCCGTGCGAACGACCTTGCGCGAGAGCGTGTTGAGGATGCGACCAAAATGTTGGCGGTCGGGGATACGCTGGAAGCGCGCTTCATCGGAGTCGATCGCAAGAACCGCATCGTTAGTCTGTCGGTACGCGAAAAGGAAATTCAGGAAGAGCAGGAGATCGTTAACGAATACAGCCGCAACGCCTCCACCGGCAAGACCAGCCTCGGTGATATCCTCAAGGATCAGCTGGGTAGCTAAGCCATTGTCTATCTTCCCGGATTTGCAGGGAAAAAATGGGAGGCCGCCTTGCGCGGCCTTCTTTTTTTCTCTATCGTCCATCTGCACTTTTAACTGACAGAAAAAGCAGCGCCCGGAACAGCCCATGACAAAATCGGAACTAATCGACCGCCTGGTCGCAAGACTGCCGCACCTGATGCAGAAAGACGTGGAGCTTGCGGTCAGGCTGGTGCTGGATCAGATCAGCAACGCGCTGGCAAAAAAGGATCGCGTCGAAATCCGCGGTTTCGGGAGTTTCTCTCTGCACCACCGGCCCGCGCGCGTCGGGCGCAATCCCAAGAGCGGTGATCCGGTACATATTCCGCCCAAGAGCGTCCCGCATTTCAAGCCTGGAAAAGAAATGCGCGAACGCGTGAACAGTGCAACGAAAATGTCTGGTCAATGATTTGAAGAATAACTTGAAGAATTAATAATATGCCTAAGATTTTATTGATTATTATTCTAATTGTTGTGCTCTGCCTCGGAGCCAGCATTGGTTATTTCAACGCCCAGCCGGTGACCTTCAACTATCTGTTCGGATCGGCGCAGACGCCATTGATCGCCTTGATCCTGGGTGTATTCGCGGTGGCGGTACTGCTGACCCTGAGCCTGACGCTGACGCGGATGTTTTCGCTGAAAACCCAGATTCGGCAGTTGCGGCGCAAGCTGCACGATAACGAAACCGAACTCAGAAACCTGCGCAATCTGCCAGTCGAGACAGACAAGAAATAGCCGGGAACAAAAACAATGCTCGATAGCTTGCTGGCCTGGCTGCTGCTACCTCTGGGAGCAGTACTCGGCTGGGTTCTGGCCAAACGCATGCCGCATCCCGATCAGCAGGCGCTGAATACGGAGCAACTCGGCGGTCTGCTTTCGCATCTCACTGCGGATGATCCCGATCAGGCGATCGCCGCGCTGACACAAGCCGCCGAATTCGATCAGTCCACCGCGGAGCTGCACCTGACGCTAGGGAACCTGTTTCGCAAGCGCGGCGAAATCGACCGTGCATTGCGCATCCACGAGGCGTTGCTTGCGCGGCCTCAGCTCAAGCCCCAGTTGAAGCATCAGGTCAGGTTTGAACTAGCTCAAGACTACTCAAAAGCCGGCCTGATGGATCGTGCGGAGGATTTGTTCAATGAACTGGCCTCCGAAGGACTGTTCGTGTCCGCCGCGCTCGAACAACTGGTTGGGGTCTACGAGCAGCAACGCGACTGGAAGCACGCCATCGAGGCTGCACAACGGCTGGAGGCAGCGCGTGGCGAATCACGCAGGGGCAATATCGCTCAGTACTACTGCGAACTGGCCGAGGAATCGCGCAAAGCCAAAAATGTGTCGGCAGCAGAGAAGCTGGTGCGCAAGGCGCTGGACAAGGATAAGGGCTGTGTCCGAGCCAGCCTGATGCTCGGCGCATTGGCCGAGGCGCGCGAGGATTTTGCCGAGGCCGAGAAACATTACCTGCGGGCATTCGACCAGAACCCGCGATTCTTGCCTGAACTGATGACACCGTTGCAGCGCTGCTACGAGCGAACAGGCAACGTCGCCGGCTATTTGCTGTTCCTTAAGGATGTTCGGGAGCAGGCCGGGGCTGCGATCCCGATTCTTGCTGAAGCACGGCTGATGCGCCAGGAAGGCATGGATGCGCTCAATCACCTGGCTACCGGACTTGAAGCCCAGCCGACGCGGGCACTGTTTGCGGAATTCCTTGAAGTGCTCGAAAAACGCCCTGAAGTTGTCACGGCAGGACTGGACAAAGCGGCTGCCAGCCTGCGGCATGCACTGAAAAAATTGATGGAATCCGCGCCGCGCTACCAGTGCAGCCACTGTGGCTTCAATCCACGCCAGTTATTCTGGCAATGCCCCAGTTGCAAACAGTGGGGTACGGTGACGCCGGTGGAGGATGTCATCAAGCCTGCGTGAGCAGGAGATTGTGTCCTCGCCGCGGTCGTGGCATCTTTGGAAAATCTCATGGAGAGAGCGCGTGGCCAAGACGGCGTTCGTCACGGGAGCTACCGGATTTGTCGGCATCAACCTGATCGAGCAATTGCTGGATCAGGGCTGGGAAGTCACGGCGATGCACCGGCAGCATTCGGATATACGGCTGATCGAGCACTTGCCGGTGCGGCGGGTGATCGGCGATGTGACGCATGCCCAGAGCCTCAAGAATCTGATCCGGCCGCGCGTATCCTGCGTGTTCCATGTTGCCGGCAACACCAGCCTTTGGTCGAAATCCCACGCCGAGCAAATCAAGGTCAACGTCAAGGGCACGCGAAACGTCGTTCGCGCGGCGCTGGATGCCGGCGCCAGGCGCTTCGTGCACACCTCCAGTATCGTCGCCTACGGCCTGCATGGTGGCACCGTCACCGAAGACACGCCGACACGCGGTAATGCCGCAAAGCTCAATTACATCCGCAGCAAGGCGCTGGCCGAGCGCGAAGTGCGCCGTGGTCTCATGCGCGGACTGCCAGCGGTGATCCTGAACCCGTCCAACATCATCGGCGCCTATGACAGCGGTAACTGGTCGCGCATGTTCCGGCTGGTGCAGGCCGGCCGCCTGCCGGTCGTGCCGCCCGGTGGCGGTAGCTTCTGCCATGCGCGGGAAGTCGCGCGCATGCACATCGTCGCGGCCGAACGCGGCCGCGTCGGCGCCAACTACCTGCTCGGCAGTGCGGAATCCAGTTACCTAGGACTGGCCAGGGAGATCAGTCACATCATGGGGCTCAATCGCCGGATAATGGCATTGCCGCCTTCGGTTTTGGGAGTCTATGCGCGCGTTGAAGAATGGCTGGCACCACTGTTCGGCCGCGAACCGGACGTCACCCGCGATGCCGTGGAACTGCTATCGCAGAACATCTATTGCAATGCGCAGCGTGCGAAGGACGAACTCGGCTATCGGCCGCAATCCTTGCAAACGATGCTGCAGGACTGCCATGACTGGATGCTGAAGCAGGGCTTGCTCAAACCGGCAAAAACCCGATAAACGGCGTGTCGCTGACAACTGGATTATCTTGAATCGGCGCTGTCCGGCTGCCAGTTGGCCGGTAGCTGGCCGCGAATTTCCTGCCGCCGTGCGATCAGCCGGGCCTTGTCCTGGCCACTGAGGTTTGGCAGCCGCAGGCCGGCGTCAAGTTGCGCCAGCGCATTACCCTTGTCGCCGCGCAGGTATAAATAGTTCGCCATCTGGTAGGCGGATTCCGAGAGATTTCCCATTTTCCGGGCCGCCTGTGCCAGCAGGCTGTAGACCTCGATGCGCGGCGTCAGCACTGAATGCTTGTCGATCAATAGCTGGCGTCCCTGACCCGGGGCGCCGGTGTCGATCAATGCGCCGGCGTAAGCCATGATTCCAGGGGCGTAATTCGGGTACAGCTTGACCACTTCGGCATAGGTCTCGAGCGACTGCGCAGTCTGGTGCGCGGACATCTCGATCTCGGCTTCGAGCAGCGTCAGCTGTGCCTGCTTCGGTAATTCCTGCAATGCCGGCGCCAGCACTTTCAGCGCTTCATCGTTGCGGCCCATTTGCAAAAGCGCATCAGCGTATCCATAACGGATTGCGGGCGTGTCATGGCCTGCGCTGAGCTCTCCGCCGAAATAATCGGTGGCCTCGCTGGGTCTTTGCGCAGCGAGAACCCGCACTCGCGCTTTCAGCAGGGAGAAATCCACAGAATCCTTGTGCACGATCTTCGGCATTTCAGCGATGCGTGCGCGTGCTTCGGCGATGCGCGTGGTGTTCAGCGGGTGCGTCAGCAGGATTTCCGGAAGACGGCTGCCATAGAGCCGCGATTGCTGCTCGAGGCGGATGAAGAAATCGGCCATGCCATTCGGGTCGTAGCCCGCTGCCGCCATCGTGCGGATGCCGATGCGATCAGCTTCCTGCTCGTGCGCGCGGGTATAGCTGATCTGGCGCTGGGTGTTGATCGCCTGGCCCGCGCTGATGGCACCGATCACGATATTCGGATTGGCCACCGAGCCCGCCAGGATTGCGGCCAGCACGCCTGCCCAGGTCAGCGCATCGGCAACCTTGGTGTCTTCCTGCGAGCGTGCGATGTGGCGCTGGGTGACGTGCGCCATTTCGTGACCGAGCACGCCGGCCAGTTCGCTTTCGTTCTGTGCGGCCAGGAACAGGCCCATGTTGATGCCGATGAAGCCGCCGGGCAGCGCGAAGGCATTGATGCGCGGGTCGCCGACCATGAAAAACGTCAGCGGCGGCGGCTTGGTTACGCTGTGCGCAGCCAGGTTCTGGCCCATGGCATTGATGTAATCCTCGATTTCCGGGTCATCGACGATATAGTCGCTTGCATACAACTCGGCCACCACCTCGCTGCCGATCTTGAATTCTTCGGCGGGCGACATCGCAAGATCGGCAGGATCGCCCAGTTGTGGCAAGTCGATATCACCGTTGGCTGCATACAACGGTGCGGTCGTCATGCTTGCCGCCAGACCAATGCATAGAATCAATCTGGATAAGGGAGTTCGTTGCGGGCGCTGGGTGGTCATGAAGTTATGAACGGAATTCGTGGCAGACGTTCAGCGGCCCAGCGCCTGGCCCATGCGCACGGTCGTGCCGGGCAGGGCGATGCCATCCCATCTGACCATGCCGGGTGCGGTCAGCAGGATCACGGTGGAGCCCATGTTGAAGCGGCCCATCTCCTCGCCGCGCGCCAGCGCGACCGGCGACGGTGCAACGAAATTTCCGCCCTCGCTGCTGCGCTTGTGCGGCGGGCTGATCTGTCCGGCCCAGACGGTTTCGATGCTGCCGACGAACAGCGCGCCGACCAGCACCATCGCCAACGGTCCCTTGTCGGTATCGAACATCGCGATCACGCGTTCATTGCGCGCGAACAGGCCTGGCATGGCGCGTGCGGTTGCGGGGTTGACGCTGAACAGGCGTCCCGGAACATAGCGCCAGTGACGCAGGCGCGCATCGGCCGGCATGTGGATGCGGTGATAGTTGTAGGGTGCCAGATAGATCGTGCAGAACTCGCCATCGGCGAATTCCTGCGCTGTCAGCGCATCGCCGCCAAACAGTTCGACAGCGGAGTAATCATGTCCCTTGGCCTGGAAAATTCGGCCGTCAAGAATCGGCCCTAGTTGGCTGATGGTGCCGTCCACCGGGCAGACGAAAGCAGGTTCCGGAGCAACCGCGCGCGCACCAGGTTTGAGCGCGCGGGTAAAAAAATCATTGAACGAGCGGAAACCCTCGACATGCCCGATGGCCGCTTCGGCGAGACTGATTTTGAACTGGCGCATAAAAATGCGGATGAAGACGTTCTTGAACCAGACCGTTTCGATACGCGTCAGCTTGAACATCAGCCACGACAGCAGGCGTGTCGGAAGTATCCTTTGCACTGCCGCAAACAGCCGGTCGCCGGCACGTGCAATGGACTGGATTTCACTGCTCATGCGCTGCCCCCGCTATCACTGATTACGGCAGGCATGTTGTTAATAATTATCATATAAATATCAATATATTAAATATAAATAAACAAATAGCATTCTGATATCAGCAACAGCGGATGGGCTTTTCAGGCTGTGTAGTGCACGTACACAATGTATCAGTTGGTCTGACCGGCTGACAGCGCAGTGTGCAAGTCGGATTCCAGCACCTGCAGACTGAATGGCGGGGTGAAATATGCGCTGATCCTTGCCTTGGGATCGATCAGCACCAGCGTGCTGGAGTGATCCATCGTGTAATGGCTGGCGTCACTGCCCGCGACCCTGGAATAGGCGATGCCGAAAATTTTGGTGAATTCGGCCAGCATCGGCTCCTGCGCAGTGATACCGATGAAATGCGGGTTGAAGGCGCGTACATAGTCGCCCAGGCGCCTGGGTGTATCGCGCGCCGGATCGATGGACAGAAAGACCACCTGCACCGCGGTTTTGGCCTGGGCTCTGGCCTTTGTCAGTGCTCCGAGCAAGGCCAGTGTGGTTGGGCAGACATCCGGGCAGTAGGAGTAGCCCGGATACAGCAGTGTCCAATGTCCGGTGAGAGAGCCGCGCGTGAATGCCGAACCGTCAGCAGCGGTCATCGGCGCAAAGTTCGGCATAGTGCGTGGCGGTATCAGCAGGCTGCCGGATTGCAGTGTCAGCGGAGGGCTGGTTCCCCGGATGACGCTGGCCACGGCCAAGCCGGTCAATATTGCGATGAACGCTATGACAGCGACGATACTTTTGGATTTCATGGGCGACGGGGTGAAATGGGTTTGCCGGTTGAAAATGAGGCCGTGCGCCAAGAAAAAATCAGGATTTTGGCGGGTAATAAAATTGCCGTGCCATGCAACGGCAACGCATAATCGCTACACATCTCAAATTATCACACAGCTAGCAGACTGCCATGCCGCGTTCGCAGGACATTTCAGCGCTGAAAAGCGTACGCGATCTGGTGCGCTGGGGCGCCAGTGAATTCGGCCGTGCCGGGTTGCATTTCGGACACGGTACAGACAACGCGCTGGATGAAGCGTTTCATCTAGTCTTACACGCACTGCATTTGTCCTCCGATGTGCCGGTGCTTTACCTGGAGGCTGCCGTTACCGCATCAGAACGCACGGCTGCTCTGAAGTTGCTGAGGACGCGTGTAAAGTCGCGTAAACCTGCTGCCTATCTGCTCGGCCGTATCGAATTCTGCGGACTGGAGTTCGAGGTGGACGAGCGCGTTCTGGTGCCGCGTTCGCCGATTGCCGAGATGATCGAGAACCGGTTTTCACCCTGGCTGAACCGCGAGCCGATGCACGTGCTCGACCTTTGCGCAGGAAGTGGCTGCATCGGCATCGCCATCGCGCATGCTTTCCATGAAGCGGTAGTCGATCTGGGCGAACTGTCCGCAGGCGCGCTTGAAATCTGCCGTCGCAATATCGCGCGGCATCATCTCGACTCGCATGTGAAGGCGATCAAGAGCGATCTGTTCCAGGGCCTGCAGGGTCCGTATGACCTGATCGTGTCGAATCCGCCCTACGTTCCGGTCGCCGAGTGGAAGCAGCTCGCAGCTGAATATCACCACGAACCGCGTATGGCGCTGGCAGCAGGCGTCGACGGCATGGATATCGTCGCGCGGATTCTCAGTGACGCGCCAAAATACCTCGCGCCGGGTGGGCTTCTGGTCTGCGAGGTTGGCGGCAGCGTGGAGGAATTCGAGGCACGCTGGCCCAAGCTGCCGGTGACCTGGGTCGAGTTCGAGCGCGGCGGCGACGGCGTGTTCGTCATCACCCGTGAAGATTTGCAAAAGAGCCCCTGACATGTCCGGCAATACTTTCGGAAAATTATTTTGCGTCACCAGTTTTGGTGAATCGCATGGTCCCGCCATCGGCTGCGTGGTCGACGGCTGCCCGCCGGGGCTGGCGCTGAGCGAAGCTGACATCCAGCCTGACCTCGACCGGCGCAAGCCCGGCACCTCGAAATACGTCACCCAGCGCAAGGAGGAAGACAAGGTCGAAATCCTCTCTGGAGTGTTCGAGGGAAAGACCACCGGCACGCCGATCGCGCTGTTGATCCGCAACACCGACCAGCGATCCTACGACTACGAGAAGATCAAGCAGGTATTCCGGCCGAATCACGCCGATTACGCCTACGTGCAGAAGTATGGCATCCGCGACCATCGTGGCGGCGGGCGTTCGAGCGCGCGCGAGACAGCGGTACGCGTCGCTGCCGGCGCCATCGCCAGAAAATACTTGCGCGAAAAGCTCGGGATCGAGATTCGTGGCTGCCTCGAACAGATGGGATCGATTCACTGCGGTCTCAACGACTGGCGCGCTGTTAACAACAATCCATTCTTCTGCGCCGATCCGGCGCGCGTGCCGGATCTTGAAATACTGATTGACGAACTGCGCCGCGCCGGCGATTCGATCGGCGCGCGGCTATACGTCGAAGCGCGCAACGTGCCGCCCGGTCTGGGCGAGCCGGTCTATGACCGCCTTGACGCGGAGCTGGCCTGGGCGCTGATGTCAATCAATGCGGTCAAGGGGGTCGAGATCGGCGACGGCATGCGCGTAGCGGAGATGAAAGGCACCGAACATCGCGACGAACTCACGCCTGAGGGCTTTCTGGGCAATCATTCCGGAGGCATCTCCGGAGGCATTTCCACCGGCCAGACGATCTATGCGCGCTACGCGATCAAACCGACTTCCAGCATCACCATGCCGGGAAGGAGCATCGACGAGACTGGCGCTGCCACCGAGATGCGCACCACCGGGCGCCACGATCCCTGCGTCGGCGTACGTGCCACGCCGATCGGCGAAGCGATGATGGCGCTGGTGCTGATTGATCATTATCTGCGCAACCGTGCGCAGAATGCTGACGTGGTGTCACCAGTGCAGCGGATACCTGGCGAAGTAACTCGCTAGCGCACGATACGCACGGCGGTGATGAACGCGCGCTGCCAGTACGGAATATTCATCGGCGTCACCACCACCTGCTTGCCCGTGGCGGGTGCGTGAACGGCACGGCCGTCTCCGACATAAATTGCGACATGCAAACCGCCATCGATACGATAGAACAGGAGGTCGGCCGGTTCGGCGTCGTGCATGGCAATTCGCTGTCCCGCAGCGAGTTGCTCTTCAGTGGTGCGCGGCAAGCTGATGCCGGCCTGCGCATAGCTGTATTGGACAAGGCCGCTGCAATCGAATCCCGCCGGTGTCGTTCCGCCAAATCGATAGGGTCGACCAATCTGCCCCAGGGCTTCGGTGATGATGGTTTCGCGGGTGTGTCCGTCCAGAGATTTGGCATGATTGCTGGCGCAAGCGTTCAGTAACAGCAGCGCGAGCAAGGGCAGTAATTTCCGGTAACGTTGCGGCGCTACGGCGCAACCCATCATGGATGTCATTTGCGTGGGTATGCTCAGGCCGGAGGCTGCGTCCTGAGCATGGACGGACGTTTCGCCAGGAGGTCTTGCCAGGCCGCGAGTGCTTCGTACTGCTTGCGCCACTCGAGGTAGGGGATGGCCTGGTCGAGATAGGCCAGCGCGATGCTGGCGGTGAATTCCACGACGCTCGGCTGGCTTGCGGATAACGCATCCAGCTCCAGGCTCAGCGTATCCAGGCCACGCAGGATGTTTTCGCGCTGCCGATCCAGAAAAGTCGGATAAATGATGCTCTCTGGCCGCCGCTTTTCGAACACGATCGCGACCGCTGCCTCGATGATGCCTTCGGCGATCTGTCCACGCCTGAGGACTGCCCAGCGCTTGCTGCCGCGTGGCAGGATCGGCAGGCCGCTGCCGCGGGTCTGCAGGTACTCGATGATCAGGCTGGAGCCGGGCAGGGCTTCGCCGCGGTCGGTGACCAGGGTTGGAATTCTGGACAAGGGGTTAGCCGCGAGAAACTCGGGCGTCGGGTTGAACGGATCGATGATGATTTCTTCGATCAGGTCGCTCAGGCCCAGTTCATCTGCGATGACTCGCACTCTCCTGGCGCTGGGAGAAGTCTGGCTGCAGTAGAGTTTCATTTTCATTTTTATGTTCTCCGTGCGCAAAAAAACCGGGCCGCTGATTCTAAACCAGCGGCCCCCGGTGAGTCAGAACTTCCGATATTAGCTGGAGAGCTTGTCGAGATAGCGCTCGGCGTCCAGCGCGGCCTGGCAGCCGGTGCCGGCACTGGTGATGGCCTGACGGTAAACGTGGTCCATCACGTCGCCGGCAGCGAAAACACCGGGCACGCTGGTGACAGTGGCGTCGCCTTCGAGTCCGCCTTTGACCTTGAGGTAGCCACCGGCCATGTCGATCTGACCCTCGAACATGCTGGTGTTTGGTGAGTGGCCGATTGCGACGAACACGCCCTGGAGAGCGATCTCGCGCGTGGCGCCGGTCTGCACGTTTTTCACGCGCATGGCGGTGACGCCACTGGCATCGCCCAGCACTTCGTCCAGCGTCGAGTGCCAGATGATTTCGACCTTGCCTTCCGCGGCCTTCTTGAACAATTTATCGTGCAGGATTTTTTCGCCTTTGAACTTGTCGCGGCGGTGCACGATGGTGACCTTCTTGGCGATGTTGGCCAGGTACAGTGCTTCTTCCACGGCGGTGTTGCCGCCACCGATCACGGCGACATCCTGGCCCTTGTAAAAGAATCCGTCACAGGTGGCGCAGGCCGAGACGCCTTTGCCGCGAAACGCCTGCTCGCTGGGGATGCCGAGATATTTTGCACTGGCGCCGGTGGTGATGATCAATGCGTCGCAGGTGTAGGTGTCCTGGTCGCCGGTGAGCGTGAACGGCCGGTTCTTCAGGTCCACGGAGTGGATATGGTCGTAGATCAGCGCGGTGTCGAAACGCTCGGCGTGGGCCTTCATGCGCTCCATCAGCGCAGGGCCTTGCAGGCCTTCGACATCGCCGGGCCAGTTGTCGACCTCGGTGGTGGTCATGAGCTGGCCGCCAACTTCCAGCCCGGTGATCAGCGCGGGTTTCAGGTTGGCGCGGGCCGCGTAAACCGAGGCGCTATAGCCCGCCGGGCCGGAGCCGAGAATGATGAGAGGCAGATGTTTGCTCATGATTTTTTCGTAGCGATCCGTGAGTATGAAAGGGCCGGTTACCCGGCCCTGTTGGACTGCAGTATGCAGCGCCGGTCGTTGAACTGGCGAGCTTTACAGCTTGCCGGCGTTTGCCGTCAGGTAGGAGGCGACGCCTTCGGCGGTCGGCTTCATGCCGGCTTCGCCTTTCTTCCAGCCGGCCGGGCAGACTTCGCCGTACTGTTCGGTGAACTGCAGTGCGTCGACCAGGCGCAGCATCTCGTCAACGTCGCGGCCCAGCGGCAGGTTGTTGACCTGCTGGTGCTGCACGATGCCGTTCTTGTCAATCAGGAATGAGGCGCGGAAGGCGACGCCATCCTGATGTTCGACGCCGTAGGCGCGCACGATCTCGTGATTGACGTCGGCTACCATCGGGAAACCGATCTCACCGATGCCGCCCTTGTTCACCGGCGTCTGGCGCCATGCGAAGTGGGTGAATTGCGAGTCGATGGAAACGCCGATCAACTGCACGCCGCGTTCCTCGAACGCCTTGCGGCGATGGTCGTGCGCGATGATTTCCGAAGGACAGACGAAGGTGAAATCCAGCGGCCAGAAGAACAGGACCACGGGCTTGCCGCGAAAGTCGGACAGCTTGATTTCGGCGATGCTGCCATCGCCCAGAACGGCCTGCGCCTTGAAGTCGGGGGCGGCGCGGTTGACCAGTATGCTCATTTGATGATTCCTTGCTTGAGGGTGGATTGAAGAAACTCACTGCGGTTGCCAATCAAGCTGGCCCTCGCAATGGCGGCGCATTCTAGGAGACCGCGTTTAATATGTAAAAACAAATATTGTTATTTTATCAATAGATATTATCTATAAATAGAAAGTTGTTGAATCGCGCCGGATCGCAGGTTCCGCAAGTGGTACTCCAGCAATAGACACAAGGTCTTCATGCGATACTTGCGAACCTTCCACGACATGACTTGCAGATACTTGGATGATTGAAAACCGTTCTGTTTTAGGCCGCCTGCTGCATTGGGCTTGGACCCTGGTAACCAGCATTTACAAACTCGTGACTGTCGCATTGTTCGTGCTGCTGCTGATACTCGCTTGGTTCGCGTTCAGCGGCGGCACGCCGGTCGAAGTCAAGTCAAATGTCGCGCTGGTGATTGCCCCCAGCGGCCAATTGGTCGAACAGATCGACCGCCAGTCAGGTCGTGCGTTCATCGAGGATATCGCCGGCAACCGGCCTTCGCAGACCTTGCTGCGCGATCTGACCGATGCGCTCGCCGCCGGCGCCAAGGATCCGCGCATCAAGATTGCGGTACTCAAGCTCGATGACATGACCGATTCCGGCATGGCGCAGATCGAGGAACTGGGCGCGGCAGTGCAGCGGTTCCGCAAGTCAGGCAAACAGGTCATCACCTATGGTCCCTGGTATGACCAGAACGGCTACTACGTCGCCGCACAGGGCGACCAGATCGTGCTCGACCCGATGGGCGCGGTGAATATCGAAGGCTTCAGCGCATACAACAATTACTTCAAGGACGCACTCGAAAAACTGGGTGTGCAAGTCAATGTGTTCAGGGTCGGCCAGTACAAATCGGCGGTCGAGCCATTTACCCGAAACGACATGTCCGACGCTGCCCGCGACGCTGATCGCAAATGGCTCGGCGATCTCTGGCTGAACTACACCCAGGGCATATCAAAGGCACGCAATCTGCCGACCACAGCCACTGATGAATACGTCAACGCCTATGCCAGCGCGATGGAAAAAAACCAGGGTGACGCAGCAGCTTACGCACGCCAGGCGAAACTTGTGACCAGCATTGAGACGCTGACTGAATTCCGCAAGCGCGTCGGCGCGATCGTCGGCTTCGACAATGATCAGGGCAGTTTCCGCCAGATCAATTTTCGCGATTACCTGCGTGCAATCGGCCATGAAGACGGCGATGCCAGGCAGACCCACGACACCAAGGTTGCGCTGGTGGTGGTGCAGGGCGAAATCGTCGATGGTGACGGCGACCCCGGACAGGCCGGTGGCGACACCATCGTCGATCTGCTGGGCCAGGCCCTGCGCGACGAGCACGTCAGCGCGGTGGTGCTGCGGGTGGATTCGCCCGGCGGCAGCGTCTGGGCCTCGGAGCGGATCCGCCGCGCGGTCGATAACCTGCGCGCCGCCGGCAAGCCGGTGGTGGTGTCGATGTCCTCGGTTGCGGCCAGCGGCGGTTACTGGATATCGATGGACAGCAATGAAATCTGGGCGCAGCCGGGCACCATTACCGGCTCCATCGGCATCTTCGGCATGATTCCGACCATCGACAAGCCGCTGCAGAAACTCGGCATTCACACCGATGGCGTCGGCACCACGCCGCTGGCCGGCGCATTCCGCATCGACCGCCCGTTGTCGCCGATGGTCGCCAGCATCATTCAGGCGCAGATCAACAAGGGCTATATGGATTTCGTCGGTGGGGTCGCCAAGGCGCGCAAGTTGCCGCTGGCACAAGTAGAAGCGATTGCGCAGGGTCGCGTCTGGAGCGGCGCGGATGCCAAGAGGCTGGGGTTGGTCGATCATTTTGGCAATCTGGACCAGGCTGCCGCTGCCGCTGCACAGTTGGCCGGCGTCAAAGCTGGCGACTATGACCTTGAGGAACTCTATCCCGAACACAACTACGCGAGCCAACTGTTCTCGCTGTTCTCGGCGCATATCCGCCTCGATATGATTCCTGGATTGCCATCGTTCGCGCAACAGTTGCTACGCAAAGCTGATGTCGGCCGCGAATTGAACTGGCTCAACGATCCCAATGGCATGTACGCGCGGTGCTTCTGCAGCATGAACAGCGGACGGCGCGCAGGCTTGCGCTGACGCCCTGATGCCATTTCTGAACGTCGGGGAAACGCGACTCTATTACGAGGAATCCGGCTCGGGTCCGGCACTGGTGTTGCTGCACGGACTCGGCGCTTCGATCCTCGACTGGGAATACCAGGCACCGTTTTTCTCCCGTAACTTTCGCTGTATCACCGTCGATCTGCGCGGCTTTGGACGCAGTGAACGCGGCTCGGGCGCAATGGGCCCGCTGCGATTTGCGGCGGATACCTGGGACTTGCTGGCGCAGTTGCAGGTACGGAAGTTCGACTTGATCGGGCACTCGATGGGCGGCGCCGTCGCACTGCAACTGGCGCTGGATCAGCCGCAGGCAGTGCACAAATTGGTGGTCAGCAACAGCGTGCCGGCGTTTGTGCCGCAGACGCTCGCGCAACATTTTCAAGTCTGGTATCGCGTGCTGGTGATGTGCCTGATGGGGCCGGCGTGGATGGCACGGGTCGGTGCGCAGCGCATGTTTCCGCAGCCGGAACAGGCAGAACTGCGCGAAAAAAGCATCCAGCGCGGCAGTCAGAGCAGCGCCAGCAGTTACCTGCAGACACTGCGCGCGATGACTGATTGGTCGGTGATCGACCGTCTGAAGGAATTACAGATGCCAGTGCTGGTGCTGGCATCCGAGCACGATTACTTCACGCGCAAGGATATGCTGCGATTCTCGTATGCACTGCCGCATGGTCGCTTCCGCATGTTTCCTGACAGGCACCATTGCCTGCCGATGGAAGCGCCACAGGAATTCAATGCCGTGGTGCAGAAATTCCTTCGAGACGGACAATGATTCCGGCAGCAATCGGCGTTTTTGATTCTGGCGTCGGCGGCATTTCGGTGTTGCGCGAACTCCAGCGTCTGCTGCCGCGCGAGCAGTTCATCTACTACGCCGACAGCGGCCATTGTCCCTACGGCGGAAAATCGCGTGGTGAAATCATCGCGCGTGCCAGCGCCATCACCGAGTTTTTGCTGGCGCGCGGCACCAAGCTGATTGTGGTTGCCTGCAACACTGCGACCATCGCCGCGGTCGAGCATCTGCGCGCGACCTATCCAGTCTCGTTCGTCGGCATGGAGCCGGCGGTGAAACCGGCGGTGGCGCAAACCCGCAGTGGCGTGGTCGGTGTGCTGGCTACCGGCGCGGCGCTGGCCGGCGAAAAATTCCACAGCTTGATGGCGCAGCATGCGCAGGGCGTGCGGATGATCACACAGCCCTGTCCGGGGCTGGTGGAATGCGTGGAGCGTGGTGATCTCGATGGCGCTGAACCGCGCCGCCTGGTCGCGCAATACACCGCGCCGCTGCTGGCTGCGGGCGCCGATACGCTGGTGCTCGGCTGCACGCACTATCCGTTTTTGCGCCCACTGATTGAGCAGCAGGTCGGGCCACAAATTTCACTGCTCGATACCGGCGAGGCAGTGGCGCGGCAGACAAGGCGCGTACTTGAACGGGAGTCGCTGTTGAATGAACAAGATACTGGCGGCGTCGAATGGCATACCAGTGGCGATGCGGTGGATTTCGAGCGCTTGCATCATCTGCTGATGTCGGTTTGAGCCTGGCTGTCATCGCCCGCTCTCTGCGTAAATACCGGCTGTATTGTTATATTATATAAATTATATAAAATAATAGAATATAAAAAATAACAATATTCCAGTCTCGAACTGCAAGAGCGGGTGCGATTTTTCAGGCGAACCGCATCGACAAGTCGACCGCGCGCAGATGCTTGGTGATGCCGCCGATGGAGATACGGTCGACGCCGCACTCGGCGATACCGCGCACGTTGTCGAGTGTGGTGCCACCTGAGTATTCGATCACGGTCTTGCCACCGTGCGTACGATGCGCGCGGGTCAGTGCCACGGCTTCGCGCAAGTCCGGCAACTTGAAGTCGTCGACCAGCAGCAGGTCGACATCAGCAGCGAGCGCGGCGCGGGCCTCGTCGAGATTTTCCGCCTCGGTCATCAGCGGCACACCGGCGTTGAGCGCGCGCGCGTTGGCGATGGCCTGCGCGATGCCGCCGGCGGCGGCGATGTGATTTTCCTTGATCAGGATGCCATCGTAGAGGCCGATGCGATGATTGATGCCACCGCCACAGAGCACCGCATATTTCTGTGCATTGCGCAGTCCGGGCAGGGTCTTGCGTGTGTCGGCGATGCGCGCGCCGGTACCGGCGATGGCATCGACGTATTGCCGTACCACGGTCGCGGTGCCGGAAATCGTCTGCAGGAAGTTGAGCGCGGTGCGTTCGCCGGTGAGTAACGCGCGCGCAGGACCTTGCAACGTGAACAATTTCTGGTTAGACGCGACATTTGCGCCTTCTTCGACCAGCCATTCGATGCGGATGCCGGTGTCGATCTGGCGGAACACTTCGTCGACCCACGGCCGGCCGCAGATCACCGCGGCATCACGCGAGATCACGCGCGCATGGCCTTGCTCATCGGCGGGCACCAGGCGAGCGGTGACATCACCGTTGCCAATGTCTTCGGTCAGTGCACGCCGCACACTGTCGTGCAAATCGTTGACGTATGGCGGCAATCCGATTTTCATTTTCGACTCATGTCACGCGATGAGAAATTCGAGAAGCGCCATCTGCGCCCACATGCGGTTCTCGGCCTCTTCCCAGACCACCGACTGCACACCGTCGATCACCTCTGCGCTGACTTCCTCGCCACGATGCGCCGGCAGGCAGTGCATGAAAATCGCATCGGGCCTGGCACGTTTCATCAGTACTGCATCGACCTGGTAGCCGGCGAAACCGGCGAGGCGTTTCTGTGTTTCTGCTTCCTGGCCCATGCTGGTCCAGGTATCGGTGACAATGAGATCTGCACCCTCGGCCGCCGCATTCGCGCTTGCCGCAATCTCGACGTGGTTGCCGGCGGATTTGATGATGGCGGCATCGGCTTCGTAGCCCTTGGGTGTGGCAATGCGGAGCGTGAAGCCAAATATTTTCGCCGCTTCAATGAATGAGTGACATACATTGTTGCCGTCACCGATCCATGCAGCAGTCTTGCCTTTTGGGTCACCACGATGTTCGAACCAGGTTTGCATATCCGCCAGCAACTGACAGGGGTGATGCAAATCCGACAGGCCGTTGATTACCGGCACGCGCGAGTTTGCCGCGAGCACTTCCTGATCAGCCTGCGAATCGTTGCGGATCATGATCGCATCGACCATGCGTGACAGCACTTTGGCAGTGTCGCTGATGGGCTCGTCGCGGCCCAGTTGCGTGGCGCCGGAGTGCAGAAACAGTGCGTGGCCACCGAATTTCGCCATGCCTGATTCAAAGCTGACGCGCGTGCGCGTGGAGTTCTTGGTGAACACCATCGCCAGGCTCTTGCCGGTAAACGGACGGAGTGCGGGACTCCATTGCGGCTTGAGCGACGGCGCGCGCGCGCCGATCTGCCGTGCCTCCACGGTGTAGAGATCCGACAGTTTCAGACAAAGCCGTGGGCGCTGTGTCATGAC
>JBOICK010000042.1:0-16146 GCA_050739895.1 Stenotrophobium sp. | reverse complement strand
GGCACGCACCATGGCCGTCATGTCTCATAAAATCAATTCTTTGTCTTTTAATGTCAAGTGTGAATTTGAGGACAAGGGCAAAGTGACTACAGCTGCCAAGTCCGGACATACGGACGGAAACCAGATTACGAGGAGCTTGCTGTGGACCAAACGTTCGACGTTTTAATCATTGGCGCCGGCCTGTCGGGTGTGGGAACGGCCTGCCATCTGGCGCGTGAATGCCCAGACAAGAAGGTCGGCATCATCGAGCGCCGCCAACGCATCGGCGGCACCTGGGACTTGTTCCGCTATCCCGGAGTCCGTTCGGATACCGACATGATCAGCTTCTGCTTCAAGTTCCGTCTGTGGGACCGTCTGAAAGTCATGGCCGACGGCCCTTCACTGCGCCAGTACATCAATGACACGGCCAAGGAATACGGCATCGACAGGAAAGTGCAGTTTGGCCTTAAGACTACGGCCATGGATTGGTCGAGCAAGGAACAACTCTGGACTGTGACTACCCAGCGTGAAGGCACAGGCGAGGTGCAAGCCTTCAAGGCCAAGTTCCTCGTCGGCGCCACCGGCTACTACAACTACGATCAGGGCTTTCTGCCGGAATTTCCAGGCATGGACCACTACAAAGGTCAACGCATCCACCCGCAGTTCTGGCCGGAAAATCTGGACTACGCGGGCAAGCGTGTTGTCGTGATTGGCAGCGGCGCAACAGCCGTCACCGTGGTCCCATCCATGGCCGATAAGGCTGCGCATGTCACCATGCTGCAGCGCTCGCCCAGCTATGTATTCTCGCTACCGGATTTTGATGTCGTGTCTTCGATATTGATGAAGATATTGCCCAAGAACTGGGTTTTTGCCATGGCGCGCAAACGCAATATTTTGGTGCAGCGCTGCATTTATTTGGCCTCCAAACGTTGGCCGGAAAAGATGCGCGACTTCCTGCTCAACAGTGTCAAGAAACAGCTCGGCCCCAACGCCGACATGACCCATTTCACCCCGCGCTACATGCCTTGGGACGAGCGCCTGTGCGCGGTGCCGGATGGCGATCTGTTCAAAGCGATCCGCAAGGGCAAGGCCAGCGTTGTGACTGACCATATCGAGACCTTCAACGAAACCGGCATCAGGCTCAAATCAGGCAAGCAGTTGGACGCCGACATCATCATCACCGCCACCGGCCTGCAAATTCAGGTGTTGGGCGGCGCGCAGTTGACGGTGGACCATCAGCCGCGCCCGATGAGCAGCGGCATGACCTATAAGGGCGTGCTGATGCAGGACGTGCCCAACATGGCCTGGATCATTGGCTACACCAATGCCTCATGGACGCTGAAGGCTGATCTGTCCTCCACCTACATCTGCCGGCTGCTCAAGGAAATGGACGCCAGGGGTGCGTCCGTTGCCATACCACGCGCACCGGCGGGCGTGATGGAAAACGACAGCATTCTCAGCTCACTGGGCTCCGGCTACGTGCAGCGTGGCCAAGGCCAGTTGCCGCGTCAGGGGCGTGATCTGCCGTGGCGTGTACTGCATCACTACGGCAAGGACATCAAGATGCTGCGCGATGGTACGATTGACGATGGTTTCCTGGAATTCGCCCCTGCCAAAGCACAGGTGGTTGCTCCGACAGCCTTGGCCGCCTGAACGTTTTCAACTCCTAACCGCCGCTCGGCTATTTCGTTTTCAAAATCGGAATGGCCGAGCGGGTTTTGTCGTATCCAGCAAGGAAAAATAAAATGTCTCTCCAAGACTCGGTAGACAGCGTGCTTCGCCGCGCTACAGATGCAGGCGATGTTCCGGGTATCGTCGCAATGGTGACCGATGCCAAAGGCACGATCTATCAAGGCGCCTTCGGCAAGCGCTCGCTCGACAGCGACGCGCCGATGACGCTGGACACCGTCGGTCTGATTGCATCGATGACCAAGGCCGTCACCTCTATCGCAGCGCTGCAGTTGCTGGAACAGGGCAAGCTTGATCTTGAGAGCCCGGCTTCAAAGTGGTTGCCTGCGCTCGGAGAAATCCAGGTGCTGGAAGGCTTCGATGCCGATGGTCAGCCGCGCACGCGCGCACCCAAGCGAGCCGTGACCTTGCGTCACCTGCTTACGCACACCTCGGGCTTCGGCTATGAATTCCTCAACGCAGCGATCCCCAGATACCAGGCCGCGACAGCCGTTCCGAGCGCTTTGAGCGGCCAACTGGCCATGCTCAAGGTGCCTTTGATGTTCGACCCCGGCGAGCGCTGGGAATACGGCACCAGTCTCGACTGGGTCGGACAGATCGTCGAAGCCGTCAGCGGCCAGACGCTGGGCCAATACTTTGCGCAGCATATCTTTGCGCCGCTCGGCATCCACGACACCGCATTCGTGATGACGTCATCGATGCGCGCACGCAAAGCCAAGATTCATGCGCGCGGTCCGGCTGGAGAGTTGATCCCGATCGATCTGGAACTGCCACAGCCGCCGGAGTTTGAAATGGGCGGCGCGGCGCTCTATGGGACGGTCGGCGACTACATCAAGATCATCCGCATGCTGCTGAACAGAGGCAATGGCGACAATGGCCGTGTACTGAAAGAAGAAACGGTCGCTCTGCTGTCACGCAATCACATCGGCGATCTGAATGTGCAATCCGTCAAAAGCGTGAACCGCGAACTCTCCAATGACATGCCCTTGCCGCCCGATATCCCGCACAAATGGGGGTTGGCACACATGATCAACACCAAGCCATTCCCCACGGGCCGCGCAGCGGGCAGCCTGATGTGGGCTGGGCTGACCAATGCCTATTACTGGATTGATCCAAGCACCGGTATCGGCGGCGTGTACATGACACAGATCCTGCCATTTGCCGACATCAAGGCGATGCCGCTGTTCTTCGAATTTGAATACACCGTCTATCAGAACTTGTAGCGCTCCGAAATTACCCGGCGAGCGCTAAAAACCCTCCAGCACCAGCTTGCCGATCGAACGTCCGCTCTCAACCGATGCGTGCGCCTGCTTGAGCGTCGCGGCATTGATCCGCCCCAGCACGGCATTAAGCGTACTGCGGATCTCGCCGCCATCGACGAGATCGGCGATCCGGTTGAGAATTTTGTGCTGCTCAACCATATCAGGCGTGCCGAAGCGCGAGCGCGTGAACATTGATTCCCAGATGAAACCGATGCTCTTGGCCTTCAATGCAGTCATATCGACCGGACGTGCGCAATCGACGATCCCGCAAACCGTGCCCTGGGGTAAAGTGACTGAGGCAAACGCCGGGAAATGCTGGTCGGTGTCGTTGCAGCAGAACACGTACTCCGCGCCATCGATGCCTCTGGCCTTAAGCTGGGCTGCAAGATCGCCACGGTGGTCAATGACCTCATCGGCACCCATCTCCCTGCACCATGCGACGGTCTCGGGCCGCGAGGCCGTGGCAATGACAGTCAGGCGCCCGATTCGCTTGGCAAGCTGGATGGCAATCGAACCAACGCCGCCGGCACCACCAATCACCAGCAGGCGCTTGCCGCGATCCAGTCCTGTGCGCGAGATGCGCAGACGATCGAACAGACTCTCCCATGCAGTCACCGCCGTCAGCGGCAGCGCTGCGGCCTGCGCGAACGACAGCTTGCGCGGCTTGTGTCCGACGATGCGCTCGTCGATCAACTGGTATTCGCTGTTGCTGCCCTGGCGCGTGATGTCACCGGCGTAGAACACTTCGTTGCCCGGTTTGAACAGCGTCACCTCAGGGCCCACTGCCTCGATCACGCCGCTGGCATCCCAGCCCAGCACACGCGGTTGCGCTTCGATCTTCGGCTTGGGCGCGCGCTGCTTGCAATCAATCGGATTGACCGAAATGGCCCTCACTGCAACCAGTAGTTCACGGCCCTGCGGCTGTGGCTTGGGCAAATCAAGATCGAGCAGGGATTCAGGATTCTCGATTGGCAGATACTTGAGCAGACCCACGGCTTTCATGCTGCCTCCGTTTTCGAATCAGACCAGTTGGCGCCCCGTCAGTGCGTGCGAGAGCGTGCCGCCATCGACGTATTCCAGTTCACCACCCATCGGCACACCGTGGGCAATGCGTGTGACCTTGACGCCCTGTCCGCGCGCCATCTCGGCCAGGTAATACGCGGTCGCTTCGCCTTCCACTGTCGGATTGGTGGCGATGATCAGTTCTTGGACCCCACCACCTGCCAATTGTTCGCCCAGTTGACGCAAGCCCAGCTCCTCCGGACCCATGCCATCCAGCGGTGATAAACGCCCCATCAGCACGAAGTAGCGCCCGCGATAAGCCGTGCCGGCCTCGATCGCCATCAGGTCGGCAGGTCCTTCCACCACGCAGAGCTGACCATCGGCCGTACGCGCGGGCGTGCAGTAACCACACTTCCCGTCTTCGCAGAACATGCGGCAACTCGGGCAGCGGCCGATGCCGGCCAGTGCCTCGGTCAGGGTCTCGCCGAGAAATTCAGCGCCTTCTCGATCGTGATTCAATAGATGGAAGGCCATGCGCTGGGCTGACTTGGGGCCCACACCGGGCAGGCGGCGCAGGGCTTCGATCAAGCGGGACAGCCGCGGTGAATACTGACTCACGGAATCTCAGAATCCCAGGTTCAGGCCAGGCGGCAACTGCATGCCACCGGTGACACCGGCCATCTTCTGTTGCGTCGCCTCGTCGAGTTTCTGCACGGCATCGTTGATCGCCGCGGCGATCAGATCTTCCAGGAATTCCTTGTCTTCCTTGAGCGCGTCGGCATTGATCTCAACCTTGCGCGCCTGGTGCTTGCCGGTCAGCGTGATCTTGACCATGCCCGCGCCGGACGCGCCGGTGATTTCCAGCCGCGCCAGTTCGTCCTGCGCGCGCTTGAGGTTTTCCTGCATCTGCTGGGCCTGACGCATCATCTGGCCCATTGCGCCTTTCATGTTCATGCTCACTTCATTTCTCCGCATCAGGGTTGAAACGCACCCGCGTTGGAACGGGCACAGGTTTATTCCGGATTCATTCCAGCGGCTGTACCGAACCGGATTTGACGCTCGCGCCGAACATATCCTTGAACGCACGCACGCCGCTATCGCTATCCACCGCGTGCTCGGCCTCGCGCTGACGGTCGGCGGCGCGATGTTGTTCGAGTTGCGCGGGTGTCGCTGGTGCAGCCTGTTCGTCGGCGATTTGAATTTCCAGGCCGACCGCGATACCCAGTTGCACCGACAACTCCTGTGCGATGGCGGCACGGCGGTCGTCCTGCAACAAGTGCCGGGCCTTGCGGTCTAGCGCCAATTTGACCTGCGCGCCGTCGCGTCCAAGCCAGGCGCAATGGCGCGCGAGCTGCTTGGCGAACAGGTCCAGCGTCATCGCATCGATGCGCTCGGACCAGTCAGCGTCAGCCCGCACAGTCTTGGATACAGACATAGGCGCAGCGGGCGCGCTGGTCGTGTTAGCTGCCGATACTGCAGCCGTCGCGGCAGTCCGTTGCGTGGGCGATCGCGGCGCCACGACAGGCGTGCCATCGTCAGGACGGAACGCAAACATGCGCAGCAGCGTCATCTCGAAACCGAGCCGCGGATCCGGCGCCCAGATCATGTCGCGGCGGCCCAGAACCGCGATCTGGTAATAGAGCTGCACGTCCTCAGCGCCTAATTGATCCTTGAGCGCGACGACGCCTGCATCGTCTTCCTCATTTTGCGCATTCGGCAGCAACTGCAATACCGAGATGCGCTGCAACAGGGCTGCAAGATCATTGAGCAGCGCCGTGTAATCCGGCGCCTGCGCATCCAGCCGCTGGATGCAGGCGAGCAGTGCGTCGGCGTCGCCACGTCCGAGCGCCCCAATGATCTCGATCAGATTCTGACGGCCGCCGGTGCCGAGCATGTCTTCAACCGCCGCACGCTTCACTTCGCCGCCGCCGGCAAAGGCAATGGCCTGATCGAGCAGGGACAGGCCATCGCGCATCGAGCCATCGGCAGCTCGCGCCAGCTCCACCAGCGCTGCCGCTTCAAATGCGATTCCTTCGTTCTGCAACACCTGCGCCAGTTGTTCGCGGATCAGGCCCACGGTGAGCCGCTTGAGATTGAACTGCAGGCAGCGCGACAGCACCGTCATCGGCAACTTCTGCGGATCGGTGGTCGCGAGGATGAACTTGACGTGTGCCGGCGGCTCTTCCAGCGTCTTCAGCAGCGCGTTGAATGCGCCCTTCGACAGCATGTGAACTTCGTCGATCAGGTAGACCTTGTAGCGGCCGCGCGCCGGCGAATACTGCGCGTTGTCGATCAGTTCGCGCACGTTGTCGACACCGGTGTTGGAGGCGGCGTCAATCTCCAACATGTCGATGAAGCGGCCTTCGTCGACTTCCTTGCAGGCGCTGCAGACGCCGCAGGGATGCGCGCTGACGCCGGTCTCGCAGTTGAGACCCTTGGCGATTATGCGCGCCAGCGTGGTCTTGCCGACGCCGCGTGTGCCGGTGAGCAGGATCGCCGGATGCAGCTTGTCACCGTCGAGCGCGTGGCTCAGCGCCTTGACCACATGCGCCTGTCCCATCACGTCTTCAAAACGACGCGGGCGCCATTTACGGGCAAGGGCGAGATAGCTCATGGGCGGCTGATGAAAAGGGGTTAGATGGATTTTCGCGGATTAGACCGGCATAGGCTAGTTTTGGCCAAATCTGCTCTGCCCGCTCTCGCTAAATCGATCCGCATACTTGTGATAAATAATATAATTTATTTACATTAATTAAATATTAAATAACAAACATGCTCAGATCGAAGCAGACAGCGGGTAGTGCGATGGGCGATCAAAATGGCGGCGGCCCGTACCAGCTAATCCCGGCACCCGGCGTCACCGCTACCGTTGCTCCCTTCCGGGCCTGGCGGGGTTCACGGCTTGCCGTCGCGGGAGGCCGGCACGGGCCACCATTGAGCAGTGCTGCGGGCAAAGCCGCAGCGAAGGACGCGGAGTTTACGTGGTGACTGTTACTTGCGCAAAGCCGCCTGCTCGACGAGCGTCAGTGCCACCTTGTTGCGCAGATAAACCGGCAGCAACTGGTCGGCGCTGATCCCTTGCCCGGCGATGAATCCGGGCAGTGCCAGCCGCAATGCATCCTCGGCGCGTGGCAGCGCATCCGGCCAGACTGAGACGATGTCGCAACCGGCCGCGTTGCGCAATGCACTCTCGTATGCCGCCCAGCCGGTGCCGGTCGCGACCCACTTGCCGGGCATCTGCGGTGGTGCAGGAATGTCCTGTGCGGCACACACCAACTCCGGGAGCAGCGGCTCGGCCAGGCTTTCCGCACCCCGGGCATAGGCGCCGAAATACACCTCGCCCATACGTGCGTCGATCACGCTCAAAACCCGTTGCGCGCCGTGCTCGCGCATCACGCCCTGCGCCAGCATCGCCAGCGAAGACACGCCGATCACCGGACGGTCCAGTGCCAGCGCCAGTCCCTTGACGAAGCCGACGCCGATACGCACGCCGGCGAAACTGCCGGGGCCGACACCACAGACAATGCCGTCGAGCTGCGCATGAGCCACACCGCAATCCGCCATCAGCGCGGCGACCTGCGGCAGCAGGCGCTGTGTGTGCTCGCGGCCGACGATCTCGAAGCGCGCATGGATTTCGCCGTCCAGCCACAGTGCGCTGGCGCAGGCTTCGGTCGCGGTGTCGATGGCCAGCAGCTTCACAGCGTTCTGAGCCAGTTCTGCACCGCCGCCAGATCATCTGTCTGCGGCATCTTCGGCAGGCTCGCCAGCATGCGGCGACCGTAGCCCCTGGAGCGCAAACGCGGATCGCACAGCATCAGCAGGCCGTGATCACCGACATCGCGGATCAGGCGGCCGACACCCTGGCGCAGCGCCATCACCGCAAGCGGAATCTGGTGATCGTTGAACGGATTGCCACCGTCACGCCGGATCGCTTCGAGCCGCGCCTCGAACACCGGGTCGCCGGGTGCGGCGAACGGCAAGCGGTCGATGATGACCACACGCAACGCCCTGCCCTTCACATCGACACCTTCCCAGAAGCTGCTGGTGCCGACCAGCACCGCATCGCCATGCTCACTGAATGCGCGCAGCAGCGCGTCACGGCTGAGTTGGCCCTGCACGAACATCGGCAGATGCAGTTTCTCACCGAGCCGCTCGGAGATGCGCTGCAACGCGCGATGACTGGTGCACAACACGAAGGCGCCGCCACCGCTGGCCTCGATCACCGGCAGCGCGGCGTCGGCCACCGCGTCGGCATAAGCAGGATCGTTGGGCTCCGGCAGGCCGCGCGGCAGATACAGCCGCGCCTGCTGCGCAAAATCGAACGGGCTTTCGACCGCCAGAGTGCGCGCATCATCGAGGCCGAGTTGGCCGCTGAAGTGCGAGAAATCGCCACTGCCACTGGCCAGCGTCGCCGAGGTGAAGATCCACGCGCCGGGATAGGTGGCGCGCATGCGCTTGAAGCCCTCGGCGACCGCCACCGGTGTCGCATGAAGACTGCCGCCGCGGCCGCTGGCTTCGACCCAGCGCACAAATTCCGGATGCGCCGGTTGCAGAATCAGGTCCAGACTCTCCAGAAGTTTTGCCGCACGCTCTACGCAGGCCGCCAGTTCCGCATTGCGCTCTTCGTAGGGTTTGACCTCGCTCAAAAATGCAGTCAGCGCATCCAGTGTCTGCGTCAGCGCCTCGTCCGCACCCAGGCGAGCGCGGAACGATTCCAGCGTCAGCCGGTTTTGGATACCGCCGAACACCGCTTCCAGCATCGCCGATTTCTGCGCCAGTTCCGTCGCGGCTTTCTCCAAGTCCGGCATGTCGCCAGACTTGTCGGCTTCGCCGCGCGTGTCCTTCGCCAGTTCCTGCAACTGCCGTGTGGAGACGCGGTTGCCAAAGAATCCTGCGGCGAGTTCCGGCAACTGGTGGGCCTCGTCGACGACGATGGCGTCGCTGCCGGCGAGGATCTGGCCGAAGCCTTCTTCCTTGAGCAGGAAGTCGGCGAACAGCAAGTGGTGATTGATCACCACCAGGTCCGCGGCCTGCGCGTTGCGCCGCGCCTTGGCGACGAAGCAGTCGCCGAAATCGGCACACTTGGCGCCGAGACAATTGTCGGCGGTGGAGGTAATGCGCGGCGGCAGCGGATCGTCCGCGGCGAAATCGCCAAGTTCGCCGATCTCGCCACTGACGGTGCCGCGCGCCCATTCCTCGACCGCGCGCAATCGCGCCGGATCGACCCGCAACCCCGGCATGCCCTGCGCGCGCTTCATCCGGTACAGGCACAAGTAATTCGCACGGCCCTTGAGCAGCGCCGTGCGCACCGGCACGCGCAACGCTTCGGACACGCGCGGCAGGTCGCGGTGAAATAACTGGTCCTGCAGGTTCCTGGTGCCGGTGGAGACCACCACGCGCTTGCCCGACATCAGCGCCGGCACCAGGTAGGCGTAGGTCTTGCCGGTGCCGGTGCCGGCCTCGACCGCAAGAGTTGCGCCTTCGTCGAACGCCTGCGCCACCGCCTCGGCCATGCGCTGCTGCGCCTCGCGCGTGACAAAGCCGGGCACTGTGTCCGCCAGCGGACCGTCGGCGCCGAGCAAGGCGGCGGTTTCACCCTGGTGCATGCGCGGCTCCGCAGCGTGCGATCCTGCAGACGGCGGCGTCACTCAATTCGGCGGCGGGTTGGCGGGCGGCGGCGCGCCTGTCTGCGCAGGTGGCGCAGCCTGCAGCAGCATCTGCTGGATCGCATCGATTCTCGCCTGCGCATCGGCGGCTCCGGCGACATTGCCTTCAGCGGTACGGGCGTCGCGGATCACGCCCCAATTCTGCAGATCGACGTAGACGTTGCCACGCGCCAGGCTGTTGGACTTGAGTGCGACATTCTCGGCCTGGTCGTAGACCTTCTGATCCAGATAGGTGCTGGCCAGTGCCGACCATACGAAATAATTCCGCGGCTCGATGCGCAGGGCGCGTCCAAGCGTGGCAGCCGCCTGCGGCAGGTTTCCGGCAGCGCGCTGGATATTGGCCTGGCGCATCAGTGCTGTCACCGCAGGTCCGCTGATATCCGCTGCGGTTTTCGGATAATTCGGCAGCGGCTGTATCTGCGGCGGTGCCAACTGCACCGGCGCCGGCTGCTGTGCCGGTCCTTCCGGCGGCAGCGGGATGCCGGCCGGCTGATGAGATGGCGTACCGAGAGTCTGCCGCTCGCCATGCATGGTCTGGCAAGCGGCCAGCGTCACGACCAGCATCACCGGCAGTATCTTGTTTGGCAGCTTCATTTGAAGATTCCTTTAAGCCATTCCAGTGGCTTGTTGATGTCGATGATTTTTGCGCAGGGCGCGTTGTCGGTGGGCGCGTTGCCGCGTATGTACGGCACCAGGATCGCGCCGGCGCAGCTGTCATCGGCCTTGAGCCCGGTGACCGGATCGGTCAGCTGCTCCTCGACTTCGGGTGGCGGCGTCGGATCAAGGCCATGGATATTGATGTCGCGCATCACCCGCGACCAGATCTGCAAGGCGCCCGAAGAACCGGTCAGGCCCATCGGCTTGAAATCATCGCGCCCGACCCAGACCACAGTCACGCGGTCGGCACCGAAGCCGGCGAACCAACTGTCGCGCAGTTCATCGGTGGTGCCGCTCTTGCCGGCCAGCGCAATCGACGGCGAAATCACGTTATAGGCGCTGCGGCCGGTGCCGAGCAGCATGACCTGGCGCATCGCCCAGGTGGTCAGATAGACCGGCCCTTCCGGCAGGACCTGCTGAACCTTGATCGGATAACGCGACAGCGGCTTGCCCTCCTTGGTCTCGACCTCGCGGATCGCCGACAGCGGTGCGCGGTAGCCGTTGGCGGCCAGTGTCGAATACATCTGCGCCACGTCCAGCGGCGAGATGTTGATCGCGCCGAGGAAGATTGACGGCACCGCGATCGCATCGCCGCTGTAGCCGGCGGCGCGCATCGTATCCAGCACGCTCCTCGGGCCGATCTGCATGCCCAGATAGACCGTGGGACGGTTCAGCGATTGTGCCAGCGCCATATACAACGGCGTCGGCCCGTGCGAGTTGGCGTCAAAATTCTTCGGCGACCACTCCGTGCCGTTGGGCAGCTTGATCTGCAGCGGATCGTCCGGAAGGATGGTTTGCAGGTTGTAGCGCTGCGGTTGCTCCAGCGCGGTCAGGTAGACGAACGGCTTGGCCAGCGAACCGATCGAGCGGCGCGAATCCAATGCGCGATTGAACCCGGGGTAACGCGGGTCGCTGCCGCCGACCAGCCCCAGCACGTCGCCGCCATCAGCGCCGACCACCACCGCCGCTGACTCCAGTGTGCCGCTCTTCATGTGCCTGCGCTTCTCGATCACCGGCAACTGTTCGGTCACTTCCTTTTCCAGCGCTTCCTGTACCAGCGGATTGAGCGTGGTGAAGATGCGCAGTCCTTCATTGGTCAGATCGCTGTCCTGGTACTGTCCCTGGAGCTGGCGCTTGACCAGATCGACGAACGCCGGGTAACGCGCGACGCCACCGCCCTTGCCGCCGATCACGCCCAGCGGCTTGGCGACTTCGCTCTTGTATTCTTCATCATCGATCAGGTGCTCGTCGTGGAATATGCTCAGCACCAGATTGCGGCGTGTCAGCGCTCGCGCGGCATTGCGCCGCGGGTTGTAGTAGGACGGGCCCTTGACCAGACCCACCAACAGCGCGACCTCGTGTGGACGCAATTCGTTGAGAGGCTTGTTGAAATAAAACTGCGAGCCGAGGCCGAACCCATGCACCGCGCGGTTGCCGTCCTGACCCAGTTGCACCTCGTTGAGATAGGCCTCGAGAATGTCATCCTTGGAGTAATGCGCCTCCAGCAGCAGCGCCATGAAAATCTCGTTGATCTTGCGACCCCAGGTCTGCTGGCTGGTCAGAAAGAAATTCTTGACCAGCTGCTGGGTTAGCGTGCTGCCGCCCTGCACGACGTGACCGGCGCGCAGGTCGGCGAAAGCGGCGCGCGAAATCGCACGAATGCTGATGCCGTGATGCGAATAGAACTCGCGGTCTTCAACCGCAATCAGGCCCTTGGTCAGCAACGGCGGCACATCGGACAGCTTGACCAGCACGCGATCTTCGCCCTGTCGCGGGTAGATGCTGCCGATCAGCAGCGGATCGAGGCGTACGATGTCGTGCGGCTGGCCGCTGACGCGATCAGTAACAGCCGTCACGCCATTCGGCCCGAAACTGACCGCCAGCTGCATCTCCGGCTGCAGGCCATCCCAGAAGTCGACCGCGCGGGTGTTGATCAGGGCCTGCCCGCGGTTGACATTGTAAGTGCCCGGACCGCTGGGATCGACCATGCTGCGGTAGCCCAGCGTGTCCAGCTCGTGCTGCAAGGTCGCGGCGTCGATGTCCTGACCCGGATACAGTTCCTGAGGTGCCGCGAAAACCTGCGCCGGCAGTGCCCAGCGCGCACCGGCGAAGCGACTGCGGATCTCGCGATCCAGTCCCATCAGGTAAAACGCGAACGCCAGAATGGCGACACTGGTGGCGAGAATCAGGACCGCCACGACGAATCCGCGGAATTTGCCAGGAGCACTTTTCATGAGGGGCGCAATAATACCCGGTTGATAGCCTTTACGACCCTGGAATGCACGCCGAAGTGCCTTCCGCTGCATGAGTCGGCAACGATATTGATGTTAATATTTATTTTATTATGTTTCATTTATTTAATATAATATAACAATACTTTAACTCAATCACACCATAGCGGGCTGTACAAAATCCGGCGTAACCCGCAAATAACTGGCACGGCACCCGCCGATTCTCCTATTCTAGTGGAGAGTCGGCGCAGGTTTCGATCCGGGACGATGAATGGGTCCCAACGCAGACCGACACACAAACCATCAGGAGCACACACAATGTTTGGACGCTTCATGCCCAGGAAGGGGCGTTTTTTTGAGTTCTTTACCGAACATGCAGCGTACCTGGTGGATGGCGCGACCGAACTGAAAGCGCTGATGGATAATGTCAGCGAACTGCAATTGCGCAAGCGCAACATCGAGTCGATCGAGCACAAGGCTGACAAGGTCACGCACCAGACCATGCAGATGCTGCACCAGACCTTCATCACGCCGCTGGACCGCGATGAAATCCACCAGCTGATCACGCGCATGGACGACATCCTCGACCTGATGGAAGACGCTTCGCAGTGCATGTTTCTCTACAACATCCATGCAGTCACTGATGAAACCCGGCAACTGGCGAGCATCTGCCTCGACTGCACAGAGCGCGTGCGCGACGCCGTCAACCTGCTGCCGGACATGAAAAATGCCAAGGCCATCCTCAGCTACTGCGCCCGCATTGACCAGTTGGAGAGCGACGCTGATCACCTGATGCGCAGCGCTATGGCCAAGCTTTTCCGCGAGGAACCGGAAGCACGCCAGATCATCAAGATGAAGGAGCTGTACCAATTGCTGGAATCGGTCACTGACCGCTGCCAGGACGTGGCCAATATCATCGAAGGCATCGTCATCGAGAACGCCTGATGGCCAACCTGCATATCGGGCTGGAGATGATTGTGTTTCTGGTCGCGCTGGCGCTGCTGTTCGATTTCATGAATGGTTTTCACGACGCAGCCAACTCGATCGCGACGATTGTCTCCACCGGCGCCATGAGCCCACAGATGGCGATCATCTGGGCGGCCTTCTTCAACTTCATCGCGTTCCTGTTCTTCGGCTTCCATGTCGCCACAACGATGGGCAAAGGCATCATTGACGCGAACATCGTCGACCAGCATGTGATCTTCGGCGCGCTCACCGGCGCGATCTGCTGGAGCGTCATCACCTGGTTCTACGGCATTCCTTCAAGCTCGTCGCATGCGCTGATCGGCGGGCTGGCAGGCGCAGCGGTCGCCAAGGGCGGCGTTGGCACTCTGGTCGCCAGTGGTTTTCTCAAGACTTCAGTGGCGATCGTGCTGTCGCCGCTGCTGGGGTTTTTCCTCGGCGCGCTGTTGATGATCGCGGTCGCATGGCTCGGATTTTCGTCGACGCCGCGGCGCATGGATCGCCTGTTCAACGCACTGCAATTCATCGGTGCAGCCTTCCAGAGTCTCGGCCACGGCAGCAATGACGCGCAGAAAACCATGGGCATCATCTGGATGCTGCTGATCGCATCCGGCGTCAGCGGCGTTCAGGATCATCTGCCGTTCTGGGTGGTGCTGGCCTGTCAGACAACGATGGCGCTGGGCACGCTGTTCGGCGGCTGGCGTATCGTCCGCACCATGGGCATGAAGATCACCAAACTCAAGCCGGTTGGCGGCTTTTGCGCCTCGACCGCTGGCGCGCTGACGCTGTTTCTGGCGACCTCGCTGGGGATCCCGGTATCGACCACGCATACCGTCACCGGCAGCATCGTCGGTGTCGGTGCCGCCAAGAAACTCTCGGCGGTGCGCTGGGGCGTCGCCGGCAACATCATCTGGGCCTGGGTGCTGACGATCCCGGCATCGGCTTTCATCGCCGCAGTTGCCTGGTCAGTTTCCGCGCATTTTTTCTGAGTTCGCGGGGCGCCTCAACTGCGCAGCAGGCTTACTCCTCACCCTTGACCTCACGCTGCATCGCCTCCAGCGAGACGTGGCGGACATCCTTGCCCTTGACCAGGTAGATCACGTATTCGGCAATGTTCTTGGCGTGGTCGCCAATCCGCTCCAGTGCGCGCACCGTCCAGATCACGTCCATCGCGCGGCGGATGGTGCGCGGGTCTTCCATCATGAAGGTGATGCACTGGCGCAGCAGTCCTTCGTATTCACGATCAACTTTCTCGTCCTCATGCGCTACCGCCAGCGCCTGGTCGACATCCAGCCGTGCGAAGGCATCGAGTGCGTCATGCACCATCTGCTGAACCTGCCGCGACAGATGGCTGATCTCGACCATCGGCGGGGCGCGTTCCTGGCCCGCAAGATCGGCGGCCATACGGGCGATCTTGCGTGCTTCGTCGCCGATGCGTTCGAGATCGGTAATGGTTTTGATCACCGCGACAATCAGCCGCAGGTCGCTGGCCGCCGGCTGGCGCCGCGCCAGCACCCGGCTGCATTCCTCGTCAATCAGCACTTCCATCTGATTGACCTTGTAGTCGTTGAGCGCAACCTGCTCGCCCAGCACGCCATCAATTTCGACGAAGGCGTGCGCGGCGTCGGCGATCTGCTGCTCGACCAGTCCGCCCATCGCCATCACGCGTTGGCGCACATCCTCCAGCTCGGCGTTGAACTGGCTGGAAATGTGCTGTTTGAATACCGGCTTATCCATAACCCGCGTGCCTTTGGAGTAACTGGAAAAAAATTCCTGCCCCATGTTGTGACTTGCTGGCTCCTTGGGTCAAGTGTCTGGGTTGCAGGCACCTGAGCCAAAGAGTGGTCCGGCGCTCTGCAGCGCCGGACCGTACTGCTGGACAACTTAGAACGAAATCTGCGCGCGGGCCATCAGGGCCTTCGGGCTGGCGCTGGTTGCGCCGGCCACCAGGCCGCCGGTACCGGCAGCAAAATCATCCACCTTGGCCAGAGAATAGTCGAGCATGAAGCGGACATTCTGGTTGCAATAGTAGTTCGCACCAAAGGTCACAGCGCTGACTTTGGCGCCGCTGTCCTTGTTCTTGATGTTGTCATAGCGAACACCCAGTTCCACAGCGCCGTCGACGCTGTTGATCTTGGCACTGCCGTAGGCTGCATCACCCGCCTTGTAGGTTCTCGATTCACCGGTTACAAACCAGCTGGCCGTGACGGAGTAGGCATTGACAGTCTGGCTGGCGATAGGCGCTGCGCTATCGTCCTTGTACTTCGCGGTGCCGTATTCACCCTGCAGGAATACCGGGCCGATGATGCCCATGGCTTCCAGGGTAGCGGTGTTGGCCTTGGCGTTGCCGGCCGCACCGAATGACAGCACATTAAAAGAATTGCCGGACTTGCTGTAGGCAGTGCTGTACCCGGCCGTCGGCGTACTGTAGCCGGGGTTGGTACCACCCAGGGCAAACTGGTCCACCGAATAGGTCAGGCCGACGTGCAGCAGCTTGCCCGCTTCGTTGATCGGCGCATAAGCAATGCGAGCATTGCCACCGACGCCCTTGGTGTTGCCCTTGCCGACCTTGGTCTGCGAGTAACCTGAAGCGCCGAGCCACAAGCCATCGGTGTTGTACTTGTAGTACAGCCCCTGTGTGAAATCGCGGCCACCGAACAGCCCATTGGCGGACAGTACGTTGCGCTCCATGAACAC
>JBOICK010000041.1:0-23430 GCA_050739895.1 Stenotrophobium sp. | reverse complement strand
CCATCGTGTAATCACGCTGCGTCCGCTTAACACCTGATTCCATTTGACTCTCCTCTTCACTTTAGAAAAGGTGTCAACCTCAGGCAGGACGGGTCACAAGGACAAAAAAAGGCACAGTTTGCACTGTGCCTTTTTTGAAGCCGGAAGTGCGTGCGGCGATCAGGCCGCCCGCCGCCTTTCGCGCTTGCGCGCGGCAGGACTTACTTCTTGGGTTCTTCGGTCTTCGCGTCGGTCGCAGCGGCCGGAGCGGCAGCGGTTGAAGCAGCGGCCGGAGCGGCGGCGGCATCAGCCGGAGCAGCAGCCGGGGCAGCTTCGGCAGCAGCCGGGGCCGGAGCAGCGGCGGCGTCGGCAGCCGGCTGGGCAGCGGCCGGAGCAGCATCGGCAGCCGGAGCGGCGGCATCTTCCTTCTTGCCGCAGGCGGCGAGGGCGAGAACTGAGGCGAGGCCCAGAGCGATAACGAGATTACGGTTCATTGCGAAAACTCCCATGGAATTGAGAACAAATTTGTCATCAGCACCCACTTTCGGACGCTGATAAGCGGGGGATTATGAGCTTGGGTGCTGCATTGCACAACCACAGCTCTAAAATATTCGATGTTTTTTCACGATTCCCTGCTTCGTTTTGCACGCGGATGTGCCTGATCGTAAACCCCTGCCAGATGCTTCCAGTCCAGATGCGTATAAATCTGTGTGGTGGACAGGTTGGCGTGCCCAAGCAGTTCCTGCACCGCCCGCAGATCTGCACTGTTTTCAAGCAGATGGGTGGCAAATGAGTGCCGCAGTCGATGCGGATGCAGATGCGCCTGCAGGCCATGCCGCTGCGCCCATTGGCTGAGACTGCGACCGATAACGCTGCGCGCCAGCCGCGCGCCACGCGCGCCGACAAACAGCGCCGGCTCCTTGACAGTTGCAATCCTTTCGCGAATCAGCAGCCATTCATCCAGCGCCTTGCGCGCAGGCGCGCCGATCAGCACCACACGCTCCTTGCCGCCCTTGCCACGAACGATCAACTCGGTCTGCCCGGCACTGATTTCGGCAGCATTCAGCCCATGCAGTTCCGCAAGGCGTAATCCGGCCGAATAGAACAGCTCAATCATCGCCTTGTCGCGCATATCAGTCCCATCCTTAGCGGCAGGTTGATTGAGCGCAGCGGTCAACTCGTCGGCGGTGATGACGCCGGGTAACTTGCGCCGGACCCGCGGCGCACGCACGCCGACCGCAGGATTGGCGACGAGGCGGCCGTTGCGAATCTGGAAACGGAAAAACCCTCGCAGCGTCGAAAGATAGCGATGCAGCGACAGCGGCTGCATGCCGTCGCGGTGACTGGCGGCGATGAACGCGCGTATCGCGTGCGCATCGATCTGCGTCAGCGCCGTGATGCGTGCCTGAGCGCACCAGCGGGAAAATCGTTCAAGATCGCGCCGGCTGGCATCGAGAGTGTTGGCAGCATAGTGCCGCTCGTGCCGCAGCGAATCGAGATAGCCGCCCACCAGTGCTGCAAGAAAATCCGGTGGCGCAGAGTTCACATCAGCCATCAGGTGCGTGCGCGCACCGCCGCGGAAACCAGCTCGGCGGTCAACTCCAAGAACATCTTGCCCTGGCGCGGCTCGAAACGTGCAGCGTCGCGGCTGCCAAGCACCAGCATGCCGAGGTTCTTTTCCTTTTCCAGCGGCACGATCGCCACCGACTGCGGCAGCGGCTCGGTCTGCGGGAACAACAGGCGCGCGCGGTCTTCGGCCAGCGGACCACATTCAATCAGCCGCGTGCGCAGGAAATTCTCGAAGGCCTTGCCGATCTTGCCGTCGGCGGCCACCGGCACCAGCCCATCGATGTCGTGACGCTTGTAGACCGCCGGGTTGAGCCCGATGAAGATTTCGTCGACATTGAAATCCTCGCGCATGCACTGGCGCAACCCCGCGACGATGCCGCCCAGCGTCGGCGCACGAATCAGGGTGCGCGCGAGGCGATGCACATTATCAGAGCGCTTTTCATTTTCACGCGCTGCTTCCAGCAGCCGCGCCAGGCGGTCTTCGAGCCGCTGGTTCTTGGCGCGCAGGATATCCACCTGGCGTTCGATCAGCGACACCGCGGAACCGGCGCCGTGCGTAAACTCCAGCGCCTCCAGCAGTTCCGGATGGTGCGTCAAAAAATCCGCATGCGCCTTGAGATACGCGGCAACCTGCTCCGGGTCCAGCGATGGCGCGGCGACCGCGACTTCGATTTTCTTGCTTTTCAGCTCTGCCACTCGATTTCCCCCTTGAAAACGGTCACGGCCGGCCCGGTCATCCACACCGGCTCGCCCTCCCCCTGCCATTCGATCCCTAGCATACCGCCCCGCACGCGCACGTCCACCTGCGCTGACAAACGGCCCCACAGCCGGCCGGCGACCACCGCCGCGCAGGCGCCACTGCCGCAGGCCATGGTTTCGCCGGCGCCACGCTCGTAGACCCGTAATGCGACATGCGCCGTGTCCAGTATCTGCATGAAGCCGGCATTGGCGCGCTGCGGAAACGCCGCATGCTGCTGCAGCGCCTCGCCTACAACCGCGACCGGCGCGGTTTCGACATCGGCCACTTCCATCACCGCGTGCGGATTACCCATGCCGACCGCGGCGAATTCGATGCGCGCGCCACTGTCCAGCGTCAGGTGGTAACGCTGGGCTCGCACAGCCGCACCGCTGAAAGGAACCTGTGCAGGCTCCAGCAGCGGCACACCCATATTCACCCGCACCTCACCATTCGCCAGCGTCTGCAATTCCAGCACGCTGGTCTGCGTGCGCACCCGGAGCAGCTTCTTGTCGCTGAGGCGGTTGTCGCGCACATAGCGTGCGAAGCAGCGCGAGCCATTGCCGCACTGCCCGACTTCGGAGCCATCGGCATTGAAAATACGGTAGTTGAAATCGACATCCGCCGTGGATGGCGGTTCGATCACCAGCACCTGGTCGCAGCCGACGCCGAAATGCCGGTCAGTCAGCCGCGCCAGCAATTCAGCGTCCGCCACGAACGGTGTGCGCGTCGCATCGATGACAACAAAATCGTTGCCGGCACCATGCATTTTGGTGAACTTTAAAAGCATGCGCATAGTCTACCCTGCGCCCTCCATCCAGGAGCGACATCCCCCGCAAGTATCGGTATAGAATCCAGCCCCATGAGTATCCGGCGTTCCGGCGTTTATGCCTTATTGCTGGCCCTGCTGCTGGGTCAGGGGCTGTTGGTTGCGCATACCTTCCAACACTCGCTGCTGTCGCCACCGGATCAGGTCTGCCAGCTGTGTGCGCATGCCTCGACCCATAGCGGCAGTGCGGTGGCACCGCCCCCGCCCGCGCTGGCGCTGTCACCCCTGCAAGTCCCGCGGGACGAAGCTCTGCCTGCGCTGCAACTGACTTTCACCACCCGTCGCTACCCGATACGCGGCCCACCCGCTTTCCTCGCTTGATTCATCTTTGAATCGCGGCAGCTTTGCACTGCCGCCTGTGCGTTTTTGCACAACCTAACGAGGACGACATGATTCGCTACACCCTGATTGCTGCGGGCATGGCTGCCGTGGCAGGCGCGCCCGGGATTCAGCCAGCTTCATTCATTAAATATCGGCATCCGCAGCGACTCCGGCGGATGACCTCGATGGCCTGAATGGAATGAATTCCACACCGCTGATTTATTACACGCCATTGTCCTTCAGCCGTTTCATCGCGGCCTTGATTCTGTCGACTCTTGCCGGTTGTGCTGTGGGCCCCGACTTCCGGCAGCCTGCCGCTCCGGTGGCGAGTACCTACACGGACCATCCGCTGTCAATCATCGATATCAGCCAGAACGTCAATGGCGGACAAGTCCAGCACTTCGACAAAGGCGCAGATATTCCTGGAGACTGGTGGACTTTGTTTCACTCCAAGCCACTCAACGGGCTGATTGAACAGGCGCTTGCCAACAATCACGACCTCAAGGCGGCGCAAGCGGCGTTGTCTGCGTCCCGGGAAAATTTTCTGGCAGGACACGGTGCTTATTATCCCAGTGTTTCCGCAAGCTTTTCGGCAAGCCGCGAACAGGATCCGTCGGGCGCACTTTCATCCACGACGAGCACAAACACCTATCGTTACAATCTCTTCACTCCGCAGGTCAGCGTGTCATACGTACCAGATGTGTTCGGCCTGAACCGCAGGACCGTGGAATCCTTGCAGGCGCAGGAACAGGGCGTGCGTTTCCAGATGCTCGCCACCTATACGGCCCTGACCGCCAACGTGGTCGTCACGGCGATACAGGAAGCCGCATTGCAAGCCCAGATTGACGCGACCCACCAGCTTATTGCGATTGATTCCAACGCGCTCGAGATCATCAAATACCAATTCAGTAAGGGCTATGCCGGCGGGCTGGACGTCGCCGCGCAGCAAGCACAGCTCGCACAGGTCAACGCCTCGCTGCCGCCGCTGATCAAGCAGTTGGCGCAGTTGCACGATCTCATGGCGGTCCTGACCGGGCGGTTCCCGAACCAGGGGCCGGCTGAAAAGTTTGAACTGTCGAGCCTGCAACTACCGCAGGAGCTTCCGGTCAGTCTTCCATCAAAACTGGTGGAGCAACGCCCGGATGTGGCTCAGGCCGAGGCCAATCTGCATGCCGCCAGCGCCCAGATCGGTATCGCAACTGCCAATCGGTTGCCTAACATCGTGTTGACCGCAGATGCCGGGAGCACGGCGCTGACCCTGTCCCAATTGTTCATGCCGGGATCGGGTTTCTGGACGCTGGGTGCGACTTTGACTGCGCCTATTTTCCAAGGCGGGGCACTGCTTCACCAGGAACGCGCCGCGAAGGCTGCCTACATCGAAGCGGCTGAGCAATACCGCAGCACGGTACTGACTGCCTTCCAGAATGTCGCTGACACCTTGAATGCGCTTGAGCAGGATGCCGCGGAACTGAAAGCAGCAGCAGCGGCAGCAGATGCCGCCAAGGTCACGCTGGATTTGTCCCAGAAACAAACCCAGGCGGGCTATGCCAACGAGCTGTCGCTGCTAAATGCAGAACAATCCTATCAGCAAGCCCAAATGAGTCTGGTGCAGGCTCAGGCCAGCCGCTATGCCGATACGGCGGCCTTGTTCCAGGCGTTAGGCGGTGGCTGGTGGCACCACAAAGAATTAGAGCGGAATAACGATGAGAAATAACACATTTTGCAGAACACTCACGAGTGTATTCATAACGACCGCAGCCATCGCGTCGTTCACCGGCTGTTCGTCCAAAGCTGACAGTCCCTCACCAACCTCAGCCGTGACGGCGAGCAATGCGACACTGACGACGGCCCAACAGCAGCACATCAGGCTGTACACCGTCACGCCATCTGAATTCCGCAAGACGATTGAGACCACGGGCGTGGTGGACTTCGACAGCGATCAGGCCACCAGCGTGCTGGCACCCTTCTCCGGACCCGTCTCACGGCTGCTGGTAGCCCTTGGCGACACAGTCAAGAAAGGCGAGCCCCTGGCGATGGTGGACTCTCCCGACTATGCAGCGGCGATCAGTGCTTATCAAAAAGCACTCGCCACCGCCAGAATCGCGCGCCAGTTGGCTGACCAGGACAAGGATCTACTGCAGCATAACGGCGTTTCCGAGCGCGAACAGGCGCAGGCGGAATCCGACGCCGTCAATGCCGCGGCGGATCGTGATGCCGCACGACAGGCGCTGGTTTCGCTTGATGTCGCGCCCAACACCATCAGCGATATTCAGGCCGGCAAGCCGGTCACGCATATTGAGGGCATGATTCGTTCGCCGATTGCCGGAACCGTGGTTGAAAAACTGATCACGCCGGGAGAGTTGCTGCAGGCCGGGACCACACCGTGCTTTACCGTCGCCAACCTGTCACGCGTCTGGGTTAACGCGCAGATTTATGGCGCCGATCTTGCCTCGGTCAGCGTCGGTGATCCGGCCGAAGTCGAAACGGGCAGCACTACGAAGCACTTCAATGGCACCGTAACCAATATCTCGACTCTGGTGTCACCCGATACGCGTTCGGTTGCAGCGCGTGTGGTGATCGATAATCCGGGAGATTTTCTGAAGAAGCAGATGTATGTCCGCGTATTGATTCATGCCCACCAGCAAAGCACTGGCTTGCTGATTCCGGTTTCTGCGGTTTTGCGGGACGATGAAAACCTGCCTTTTGTATATGTTGCCCAGGCTGATGGCAGTTACGCGCGGCAGCACGTAACTTTGGGAGACCGGACCGCAGATCAATATGAAATCCCTGCCGGTCTTCAAGCCGGCGAGAGGATCGTGGTGGATGGCGGTATCTTCGTTCAGTTCATGCAAAACCAATGAGCGACCAGACCCCACCCGCCGACTCGCCGCCATCGCGTACGGCGTCGATCATGAACCGGCTTGTCGCTGCTTCGCTGGGACAGCGTTTCATCGTCATCCTGATGACGCTAGTCCTGATCGGGGTTGGCGTCTGGTCATTGTTGCGCCTGCCGCTCGATGCCTATCCCGATTTGTCACCGCCAATCGTCGAGATCATCACCCAATGGCCCGGACACGCCGCCGAAGAGGTGGAGCGGCTGATTACGGTACCCATCGAAAGGGGCATGAACGGCATCCCGCAGACGAGCACTTTGCGCTCGATCTCGCTCTATGGACTGTCCGACGTTACGCTCACTTTTCAGGACGGCACGGACAATTACTTCGCGCGTCAGCGGGTTTTCAACCGGCTGCCTGACCTCAGCCTGCCGAATGGAGTGACTCCTTCGGTGTCGCCGCTGTCGCCGCCCTCGGGACTGATCTATCGCTATGTGTTGCAAAGCCCAGACCGTTCGCCGATGGAACTCAAAACCCTGGAGGCCTGGACCATCGAGCCGCAGTACCGATCCGTCCCCGGCGTGGCGGATGACTCAGGCTTTGGCGGCGGCACCATGCAGTATCAGGTGCTGCTCGATCCGGTCAAGCTCGCCGCAACAGGCTTGTCGGCACAGCAGGTAGGCGCGGCTCTGGCTGCCAACAACAGCAACTCCGGCGGCGGATTTTATTCTCAAGGTGGTCAGTTCTATTACGTGCGCGGGGTCGGGCGCCTGAAGACCCTGGAAGACATCAGCAACGTCGTGCTGGCAGTACATAACGGCACACCGATCCTGTTGAAAGATGTCGGCAGTGTCACCATCGGCATTGCTCCGCGCCTGGGAGAATTCGGCTACGAAAAGCAGGATGATGCCGTAGAGGGCGTCATCCTGCTGCGCACAGGCGAAAAAACCCAGGATGTCCTGAAACGGGTTGAGGCCAAGACCCGGGAGCTCAACGATCAGATCCTGCCCAAGGACGTGAAAATTCACCCGTTCTACGACCTGAGTGATTTGATTGATCTGACCCGGCAAACCGTGGAGCGCAATCTGTTGCGGGGCATTTTGCTGGTTGTCGTAACGCTCATATTTTTTCTTTACGATTTTCGCGCGGGATTAATTGTTGCGGCCACGATTCCACTGTCATTGCTGTTTGCGTTTTTCTGCCTCAACCTGCAAAAGGCCTCGGCCAACCTGCTGTCGATAGGTGCTGTGGATTTCGGCATCCTGGTGGATGGCGCGGTCGTGATGGTGGAAAACATTTTTCGCCAGTTGGCACTGCGCGTGGGAACGCCGCTCAGCGTCAAGCAGATCATCAAGGACGCGGCAGCCGAGGTGGATCGACCACTTTTTTACGCAGTCGCGGTGATCGTGGTCGGTTTTCTGCCGATCTATGTCCTTGCCGGGCCTTCCGGAACATTATTCAAACCGATGGCGGATACGATGATCTTCGCCCTGGTCGGTTCGCTGGCGATCACCCTGACCCTGTTGCCGGTCCTGTGCTCGTGGTTCATGCGCAATGGCGTGCGGGAACGTCGCAACATTCCGTTTGAGGCGATTAAATCGGTTTACATCAAGGGCCTCGATTTCTGTCTGGCCCATCCCTGGGGAACGACACTGGCCACGGCCATCCTGTTGGCAGGGTCACTGATGCTGACCCCCCGCATCGGGGCCGAATTCATGCCAAAACTGGATGAAGGTGCGCTCTGGGTACGAGCGACCATGCCCTACACCATTTCATTCAAAAAATCGGCGGAGATCACGCCCCAGATTCGACAGATTCTGAGCACGTTTCCCGAAGTCACCACCGTGACCTCGGAACTGGGGCGGCCTGATGACGGTACGGACTCGACCGGATTTTTCAATGTCGAGTTTTTCGTGGGACTCAAACCTTACTCGGAATGGACCGGCGCCTATCGCACCAAGCCTGAACTGATTAAGGCGATCAATCAAAAGCTACAGGCTTTTCCGGGAGTATCTTTCAATTACACCCAGCCGGCCGAAGACGCCGTGGACGAGGCAGAAACCGGCTTGAAAAGCTCTCTGGCCGTCAAAATCTTTGGTGCCAATCTGGAAACGCTGCAACAAAAAGGCAAAGCCATCAAGCAGGTGCTGGAGCAGGTTCGCGGCATCCGCGACGTCACGCTGGTTCAGGAGTTGGGGCAGCCCAGTCTGAGCATCGAGATCAACCGTGCCGCAATCGCCCGTTACGGTTTGAACGTTGACGACATCAATGGACTGATCCAGACCGCCATCGGTGGCAGTGCAGCCACTCAGGTGGTGCAAGGCGAAAAACAATTTGACCTTGTCGTGCGTCTTGATCGCCAGTACCGGGACAATCCTGAGGCCATCGGAAACATTCCGGTCGCCACGCCCGACGGGCAACAAATCCCGCTCAGAGAATTCGCAAAAATCCAGGTCACGAACGGCGCGTCGTTCATCTACCGGCAGGACAACTCACGCTATATCGGCGTGCAATTCTCGGTGATGGGACGCGATCTTGCAGGCGCGGTCGGCGACGCCATCGACCAAGTCAACGCGAAAGTTAAATTACCGCAGGGCTATCGTCTGGATTGGGGCGGAGAATACAAGGAATACACGACTTCACGCCGACAACTGAATGTCATCCTGCCGCTGACCCTGTTCCTGATTTTCTTGCTGCTATTCACGCTCTACAGCAATTTCAAATTTCCTCTCATCACTGTGCTGGGCGTTCTGCTGTCAGCCCCGGTGGGCGGCATCGTCGCGTTATGGATCACCGGTACGCCGTTTTCAGTTTCTTCCGGCATCGGCTTTCTGGCCTTGTTTGGTGTCTCGGTGCAGACCGCCGTCGTCTACATCTCCTATGTCAACGAACTTCGACGCAATGGCACCGCCACTACCGAAGCCATACGCGAAGGTGCAATCCTGCGATTGCGCCCGATCATGATGACCGCGCTGGTGGCGGCATTGGGATTGTTGCCGGCAGCACTGGCCACAGGCGTTGGCACGGACACCCAGAGACCGTTTGCCCTGGTGATTGTCAGCGGTTTGTTCACACGGCTCTTGATCAGTATTTTCCTGATGCCGGCGCTCTACACGCTGGTCGCGCGTCCGGATGATCGCCTCGAAGTATGATCAGGGCTGGCTGGATCCTTCGTCAGGTAAAGTTGACAGCGATGTTGTCGGCCGTGATCCGATGTTTGCATGATCAGTGGGTGGAATATCTGGAAAGCACACTCCAAATCCACGGCCCGCTCTACTGCTTGCGCAAGATATTTATGTTATAATATATAGTATATATTTTTAATTATTCAATAATATATAACAATATTATTGACGTTTACTGAAACAGCGGGCAACGCGTCCTGAGGAATTATCAGATTCCGTCGCGGCAACCAGAGCACGTCAAGACGAACTATCTGCTTTGACCGCACCGGAGCCGCGTGTTACAAAATCACAGACAAAATTGCAGGGGGCGACAGTGAAAATCCTGGGCGCAGATATCGGATTCGGTTACACCAAGGCCACCGACGGGCGGCAGTTCCAGGTCTTCAAATCTGTGGTCGGCGAAGCAGCAGAGGTGCAGTTCGCCGAAGCTCTGCTGCCCGACACGGCGTGGAAACCGCGCCACATCGAACTCGACGGCAAGGGCTATTTCGTCGGCGAACTGGCGGAGACTCAGAGCCGCGGCCGTGGCTTCACGCTCGACCAGGCGCAGTTCATCAGTCAATACGCCAAAACCCTGGCACTGGCGGCAATCGCCCCGTTTGCCGACGACGGTGAGCCGATACGCCTGGTCACCGGCCTGCCGATCAGCTTTTTCCGCAAGCATAAGGACGCACTGGCGACGCTGCTGCAACAGCGCCACCCGATCACCGTGGTCAAGGCCAATGGCGAACGCATTGCCAAAAACCTGCTGATCGAACGCGTGCGGGTCATTCCCCAACCCTTTGGCAGCATGTTCAACCTGATGCTCAACGACATCGGCAAGCCCTCCAGCCAGCGTTTCATGAGCGAGAAAATCGGCATCATCGACATCGGTTTCCGCACCGCCGATTACAGCATCAGCGACAAGACCAGGTATTCCGAGCGCGGCAGCCAGAGCAGCGACTCCGGCATCGCCGCTGCTTACGCCGCGATAACCGGCCTGCTGCACGAAAAGAGCGGCGTCAACATCGAGTTGTACCGCCTCTACGAGGCCGTCACCCGCGGCAACATCAAGATCAAGGGCAAGCGCTACGACCTCACCGGTCTGGTGCAGCAGGCGCTGCAGCAGCTCGCCACGCGAGTCGCCGGCGAGGTCAACCGGCTGTGGGCCGACGACTGGGATATCGACGCCATCGTCATCACCGGCGGTGGCGGCGCGGCGCTGGCGCCGTTCCTGCAGCCGCTGATCGAGGGCGAACTGCTGCCGATGCCGCCGGAACAGGACGCGCGCCTCAACAATGTGACCGGCTACTGGAAATACGGCACGCACCTGTGGCCGGCAGCCTGACCCCAGCAACGCGCGTCCCAGGGCGATTTTCCCGCTGAATCCATTGCTACAGCAGTTCGCGTAGACGGTTTATACTCGGCCGACTGTTTAATTGTGTGCCCGGGAGAGCCGTATGAATACTGCCGTTTCCTATTTGCCCAGCGCTGCTGCACAGGCCAACGAGGCCGAGATTCGCCGCGTTTTTGATCGCCAGCGCGACACCATGCTGCGCCTGCGCAATTCGACCGCCGATGAGCGGCTGGCCAAGATCAAAAAGCTGCGCGACACCGTGCTGGCGCATTCTGAAGAATTTTATGCGGCAGGCGATAAAGACTTCCGCAAACCGCCAGCCGAGGTTGATGTCACCGAGATCGTGCCGATCGTGGTCGAGGCCAACGATGCCATGCGACATCTGCGCAAGTGGATGAAACCCAAAGGCGTGATGCCGACGCCGCTGATGATGGGCACCAAGAGCTGGGTGCAAAGCGAGCCCAAGGGCCGCACGCTGATCATCTCGCCCTGGAACTACCCGGCAAATCTTACCTTCGGTCCGCTAGTGTCGGCCATCGCTGCCGGCTGCACCGCGATCCTCAAGCCTTCGGAAATGACGCCGAACATGTCGGCGCTGATGGTCAGGATCACCCGCGAAATTTTCTCCGAGGACGAAGTCGCCATTTTTGAAGGTGATGCCTCGGTCTCCACTGCGCTGCTGTCGCTGCCTTTCGACCATATCTTCTTTACTGGCAGCCCCGCCATCGGCAAGGTCGTGATGACTGCCGCCGCCAAGCACCTGACTTCGGTAACGCTGGAACTGGGCGGAAAATCGCCGACCATCGTTGACGAGAGCGCCGACCTCAAGTTGGCGGCACGCACCATTCTCTGGGGCAAGTTCACCAACAACGGCCAGACCTGCATCGCGCCGGACCACATCTTCGTCCAGGAGTCGGTCAAGGATGCGTTCATTGGTCATTGCCGTGATGCGCTCAAAAGTGCCTATGGCGACACGCCGGATGCACAGCAGGCCAGCCCCGACCTTGCACGCATCGTCAACCAGCGTCACACCCAGCGCATCAACGGTCTGCTCGAAGATGCCAAGTCACGCGGCGCCCGCGTGATCTGCGGCGGCACCGTCAGCGAAAAGGACTGCTACATCGCGCCGACGCTGCTCGACAATATTCCGGCTGATGCGAAAATCCAGAGCGAGGAAATCTTCGGGCCCCTGCTGCCAATCGCGGCTTACAAGAATCTGGATGATGTGATTACCGCAATCAACGACCAGCAGAAACCGCTGGCGCTCTACATCTGGAGCCGTAACAACGCGAACACTCAGAAAATCCTCAAGAGCACCAGCGCCGGCGGCACCTGCATCAACCATACCGTGGTGCACTTCCTGCATGCACACCTGCCGTTCGGCGGCGTCAATAATTCCGGCATCGGCAGCGGCCACGGCATCTACGGCTTCAAGGCGTTCTCGCATGAACGTGCGGTGGTGCGCACACGGGTGATGATGGCACGCATGTTCTTCCCGCCATATACGGGCTTCACGCAGAAAATCATCCGCATGATCAAGAATCTCTCGAAAATCATGGCTTGAACACCGCTCACGCGGAACAGTAGTCGGGGCCGGCACTTGCCGGCCCTTTTTTGTGGCCTACGCCGCGGGCTTGATCGGTGCCGAGCCGCGCGCCAGCGCGCCAGTCAGTGCACCCATCGACACCAGCGCTACACCTGCTGCGCTGGCACCGCCGAGCGGTTCGCCGAGTACCGGTACCGCCAGCAACGCGCCCATCGCCGGCACCGAGGACAGCATCACCGCCAGCCGCGCCGGTCCGAGTAGTTCCGCGGCACGGGCATAGGTGATCATGGCGACACAAACCACCATGACACCCTGGTAGAAACCCTGCAGCAGGATCGCGCGCAGCGGCACCTGTGCGAGATTCTTCGGCAGCACAGCGAAATACACTGGCAGGTAAACCAGCATCGCGGCCACCGCGACAGTCACGGCAACATCCAGCGCGCGCACCTTCCAGCGCTTGATCAGCACACCAAACAAGGCCCACAGCGCACTGCTGGCGATCAGCATGAGATCGCCAATCCAGACCGGGCCGTGCGGCCCGGCGACGGCGCCGCGCAGGCTGCCGCCGAACATCACCGCCACGCCCGCCGCGATCAGGCTGAGGCCGGCGAGGCGCAGGCGACTGGGCCGTTCCGCCAGCAGGTACACGGCGAAAAACGTGGTGAAGAACGGTAGCAAGCCCGACATCAGCACCGCGCCGTGACTGGCCGGGGCGAAGTAGAAACCGCCGTAGGCCAGCAGCGGATAGGCCAGACCCGCAGTCGCGGTCAGCGCAGCGATGCGGTATGGCGCTACCTGCGGCAGGCCGCGCAACAGGAGCCACGGCAGCATCAGGACTCCGGAGACTCCCAGGCGCAGCGCGACGATATCGAAAGGCGTGAACGCGCCCTTGCCACCCAGCCGAGAAACGATGATGAAGCCGGTCCAGATGAGGATGGTGATACCGGCGTAGAGATAGCCGGCGTTGTCGTGGCCTTCGGCCTGCGGAGTCATTGCAGCCTCAGTGGTGCGGCTCGTTGCAGTCACCGCGCTCGATCTGCACGGTTGCATGCACGATGCCGTGGCGGCGGCCCAGATAATCGCCAATATCCCGGGTGACGGCATCGGCATCTGCAGTGTCGGTGATGCGCGCATGCAGGGTCAGCATTTTCTTTTCAGGACTCAGCATCCATGCATGCACGTGATGCACATCGGTGATACCCGCGACATCCTGTGCCAGTTCGGCCTGCAGTTCGGCCACATCCAATCCCTCGGGCGCGCCTTCGAGCAGCACATGTCCGGACTGTTGCGTGATATGCCAGGCACTGCGCAGGATCAGCACCGACACCAGCACCGACAGCAGCGGGTCGGCCTGAAGCCAGCCGAACTGCAGGATGATGATCGCAGCGATGATGGCGGCGACCGAGCCGAGCAGGTCACTGATGACATGCACGATCGCACCGCGCATGTTGAGGTTCTCTTCGCCGCCGCCATGCAGGATCGCAAACGCCAGCAGGTTGACGCATAGCCCCGCGATTGCCACCACCAGCATCGGCCGTGCGTGGATCTGTACCGGATGCCACAGCCGCAACGCCGCTTCGATCACGATCCACGCAGAAACCGCAATCAAGGTACAACCGTTGACGAAAGCCGCCAGCACCTGCACGCGATCATAGCCGTAGGAACGCTGCGCATCAGCCGGGCGGCGGCTGATGCGGATTGCAGCCCAGGCCAGGCCCAGGGAAATCGAATCGGTCAGCATGTGCCCGGCATCGGCCAGCAGCGTCAATGACCCGGACAAAAATCCGGCAATGACTTCCACCACCATGAACAACGCGATCAGCAGCAGCGCCGCCAGCAAGCGCCCCTCGCTGCCGCCATGCGCATGGGCGCCGTGTCCGTGGTCATGTCCATGGTCATGTCCATGATCGTCGTGGCCGTGATGATCGTGACTATGCCCGTGGTCATGTGCGTGGTCATGGCTGTGCCCGTGACTATCGTCGCCACCATGTTCGTGATGCGCGTGATCGTGAGCAGAATGTTTGGGCGTTGCAGACATGCGGACTAACCTGGGGAGAGGATCGTGTCAGGCGCGGAAAATAGCACCATTTCCGGCGTATTACCCGAACAATCGCAATGATTCAGACATGACCTGAGGTGCTCGCGCACGGACCGCGTGCCGGTTCATTTCAACAGGAAATCCACCCGGTTCGGTTTTCCCTGATCGTGTATCCCTGCCGTGTCGAGGTGCGGCGCAGCCAGGAATAACCGTGCGGGCGACACTTTGCCCGGCCCGGTCAGATAATCGCGCACCACGGTTGCACGGCGCATGGCGAGATCGCGCAACTCGCCATCATCGACCGGTGTGTTGGCAAGGATAAGTTTTTCCATCTCCGCCGGCGGCAGACTCCTGGCAAACCCAAGAGCATTGCGCGGCTTGGGAAATTTACCTTGGCCATAGACTTTCAACAGATATTTTGGATATTCGGCGGCGCTCACTGCCGTCGGCCCGGTAGCGCCGTCATCCTTGCCGCCCAGTTCGTGCACTTTCTCGTAGCGCACATTGCGCAGCAGGATTTCATGGCGCAGGCCGTCGGCATCGGTAGCCGGGTCGACGCGACCGGATATATCGAGCTTCAATGCCGGACGGTCCGCCAGAGCCTTCGCCAGCTTGTCGAGCTTGTTGCGGTCGGCATCGCTCAGCATTGCCAAGCCCGGCGCGAACTCGACGTAGCCGAGCTCGTCACCACCACCAAACGCTGAGCCAAGCAGCGCGAACGGCGAAGTCACCGCCTTTTCCAGCAAATTGACGACCACCCTCAGGATCACGCCGCCGAGACTGAATTCCGGATCGGACAGCGAGCCGGACACCGGCAGGTTGACGTCGATCACGCCGTTGCGGTCCTTGAGCAGCGCCACCGCCAGCAGCACCGGCAGGTGGGTCGCCTCCGGGCTGTCGACATGCTGGCCGAAGGTGAGCTGATCGAGAAACACATGGTTCTGCGCCTGCAACTGCTGGTTCTCGACATGATACTTGACGTTGACTGAGAGCTTGCCCTTGTCGATGGCGTAGCCGGCATACTTGGCCGCGTAGGGCGTCAGCCGCGTCAACTCGATGTCACGCGCATCGGCGGCGAGGTCGAGATACAGCGGCGACGCCAGCGGGTTGATCTCGCCATTTATCTCCAGCGTACCGTCGCCATCCAGGCGTCCGGTCAGCGCCACCGGCGCCGGCGCCGGACGATCGGAGGCGACGCGGCCTATCGACCCGGTCAGGCTGGTCAGATTGGCCGAGTAGTTGGGCTTGACATAGTTGTCGGTGTAGCCGATGCGGCCCTTGTTCAGAGTCAGGCGTCCCAAGCGGATACGCGGCTGCGGACCCTGTGTTGGCACCGCTGGCGCGACGCTTGTGGCCGGCGCTGGGGCTGGAGCCGTCGCCGTCGGCGCGGTTACCGACACCGGTGCCGGTGCGGTGCCGGATGCCACCACATCCTGCAGATTGAGACGGGCATTGGCATTGACGATGACACGCGCGTAGAAATCCGACAACGCGATATTGCCGAGCAGGAGCTGGAACGGTGCGCCACGTGCCGGGTATTGCAGATCTATTTTTGAAATATCCAGCGTTTTCCAGTTGAGGAAAGGCTGACCGCTGAGCTTGTCGCGCAGCGCCAGCCGGTCGACATTGAGCTTGCCGTCATAGTGGGCCTGCCACGCAGCATCCCGGCCGCGCGATAGCGCCAGGCGTCCGCGCGTACCAAAATCCAGGCGCTGGATATAGACATTGAGCCTGGTACTGAAATACCCCTGCAGCGACGACGGATCCAGGCCTGCGACATCAATATCAAGATCGCACTTGAAAGGATCTGCAGCCACGCCGCCCTTGAAAGCGAACCGGCCCTTGCCGGCTACGCCCGAAAGCTCGAAAGGAATACGCGTGGCAGCATCCGTACTGACGCCCTGCGCGGAAAATTCAAGGTTGCGCAAGTCGAGATGTACCGGTTCTGCCGCCGCCGCATCGTCGAATACCAGATGGCCGTCTTTGACGGAGAGCGCGCCCACTATCGCCTTGAACTGCGGCGATGCTGCCGCGCTCGCTGGCCTTGCCGCCGACACCTTGGCGGCCGGTGGCGTCAGTGCCGCCAGCAGATCAATACGGCCATCCTTTCCCCGGTGCAGCGCGAGATTCGGTGCGAGGACCTGCAGGCTGCCGATCCGCAAACTGCGTCCGGAACCATCGTAGCGCGCATCGGCCAGCGTGATGCGCGTCACTGCCAGCGCCGGCTTGTCATGGTTGCGCAGGACGATGTGCAGATCGCTGATGTCGATGCCGTTGACCGCGAGCAAAATTTTCATCAGCTGGCTGCGGCCCAGATTCAGGTCTAATTGCCCAATTTGCAACGTCGCGCCACTACCGCGTTGCGCCACCCTCAGGCCGGAAATTTTCAGCTGCCCCTGCAGCGTCACCTGCGGCGCCGAATTCTCGGGTTGGCGGAAGGACAACTGCATGCGGCTGTCGAGTCGTCCGGCAGTCGGCGTGTAATCGAGTTGCGCCGGCACCAGACCGAGATAGGTCGGAATATCCAGTGCATCCAGGTCGATATCGAGATCGGTTTCATGATCGGCCGCGAACGGCTTGCTGCGACCTTTGATGTCCAGCAGGCTGCCGTTAATGCTCGCGGACAATTGCGGCCTGACGAAAACCTGCACGGCATGCGCGGTGTCGGAGATGAAAGGCAGACTGAATTTCAACTGATCGACATGATGCTGACGCCCCGAAACGCGATCGTCGAAATCGATCTGCCCATTGTCAATCTGGATGTTGTAGAGCGCGAAACGCAGGGGCTGCGCCGGCTTGGGACTCGCTGGTGCGCTGCGCAGACGCTCGACGATATCCGAGAAGCTGAAACGTTGTGGCGCAAGCCGCGAGAATGCCAGTTGCGGATGCTGGATGCGCAACTCGTCGATCACCAGCGCACGGTGGAACAACGAAGATGCCGACAGGTCCGCATAAAGTTCATCGACGTGCAGGGCTGCCGTGCGTCCATCGACTGCAAACAGCGTCAATCCATCGATGCGCAAGGTCAGTGTAAACGGATTGATCTCAATGCGATCGATACGGACTGAACGGCCGGTCGCCTGCTGAATTTGCGCACTGGCAAAGGATTTCAGCCAGATCGGCAACAGCCAGTGCCCGGCCGCTGCCAGCACCGCCACAAAAATGCCAAGGCCTAGCGCAACCCTGAACAAATGTTTTCTGGGAAATATCACAGCCCGGTAAATCCAGCAAAGCATGACAGCCGATGCCAGACGATAGCATGCGCAATGGCCTGATCATCAATAGCGCTTGCTTACCGTGGTTCCGGAAGTGACAACAATAAAGGCCGGGATCGCTCCCGGCCTCGGCACACGAGATTGCGCCTCAGGGACTGCCCGCAGGCAGCAGCGACTTCATCATGCTGATCGGCAACGCGGTGCTGGTCTGTGAACAGGTGTTGGAACTGGCACTGGCGAAGCCGTTGACGACGTTGTTGACCCAGTCGTCGGCGAGTGTGACAAACTCGGCGTCCTGCACGGTGCGCGCCAGCGGCGGCATGCGGATGCCGGGCTGCACCGAGGTCACGCGGTACGGCAGCACCGACTGCGAGGCGTTGCCGGGCTGGATGTCGTAGTTGCCGACATCGGCGGCGCGGCCGGCGGCGATCGGCGGCTTGCAGATGCCGTGGCCCTCGTCCATCGGCTCGTTGAACGAGTCCAGCGACAGGCCGGAGTTCTGCGCACCGCCGGCCGGGTTGTGGCAGTGCATGCAGTTCACTTCGAGGAATGCACGCACGCGATGGTGGACGTCGGCCGGCGAGTTGGCGCTGTCGCCGCCGCTGCCCGGCACGTTCCACTTCGCCATCTTTTCCAGCTTGGACGGATCGTCCGGCAGATCCAGCAGGCCTTTCTGCTGCAGGTAGGTCAACTGGTTCAGCGTACTGCCGTCTTCGTAGGTGTGATCCTTGTTCATATAGCGCACCTTCGGCCCGATCGGCGCAGCACCGGGCTCGCGGTCGTCACCGCCGTGACATTGCAGACAGGCGCTGGCATTGGGAATGCCATAGGCCGCGACCGTGCCCTTGTAATGCACGCGCTTGCCGTTGGCATCGACCACCGCCGGATCGGGATCGTCGTAATCGTAGGTCTCCGGCAGGCTGTCGCCTTCGAGTTTGAGTACTGCATCCGTGAGATGACCGCTGGCGTCGGTCTGCCATTCATACGGCAGCCCGACCCAACTGATGTTGCCGCTGGCATCCACGCGCTTGATCAGCAGGCGTGTTTCCACCGGCTTGTAGGTCGTGCCGTTGGTAAAGCCGAAGGTCTTGACGAACACTGTTCCTGTTGGGAAGCCCAGCGTCGCGGTGTAGCAGTTGTAGATCGTCAGCGTCTGGCAGTTGGTGTGATCCTCATAGGTCGCTTTCTGCACCGCGCCATTGGCGTCCAGCGGCAGGAACAGGAAACGGAATTTCTCGGCGTAATCCGAGAACAGGATCGTGTTCAGATCATAGGGCACGCCGGTGCCGTTGGCCGCCTGGGTCGGGTCAGACGGATTCTTGAACAATCCGTACTGACTCAGCAGCGGGCAGTTGTAGCGTGCCAGCGCCGCACTATTCACCTGCCCCGGCTGGCCAGCGCCGCACACCGCGCCCAGCTGCGCATCGCTGGGGTGCGGATCATTGGCAGGATTGGGCGTGAAGCTGCCCAGCCTGGGCGCCAGTTCCGTCGCCACCAGTGTCGGCGACAACGTCGGGCAATCCTGTGGCTGGTTATGATCGACCAGCGCGAGGTTCGACGGCAGCGTCGGGTCGGCCGTCGCAAAATGCAGATTGACGTAAGGGTCCACCAACAGGGTCTGCAGCTGCGTTGCGCTGAAAGTGTTGCCTTGGATGCACATGCCGTTGGCCGGCAGATTGAGAGCGCCCTGCGCATTGAACTTCCACTTGTTGTACTTGCAGGTCGGCATCGGATCGTAGATGTAGAGATTCGGGCGGCCGCGTTCATCGACGCGCGCCTCGTAGCGGTCCACGTCCTGCGCGTCCGGCTGGTTGAGCGGCACGCCGTAATGATCCTTCGGATAGTCGGCGCAGCTGTTCGGTACATCGCGCGCGCCGTCCCAGATGATCTGGGCGGACTTTCCGAGATTTTTTGCGACCAGTATCGTCGGCAACAGCGATGCGTTGTTGGTGATGCAGGTTGGATTGTTGAGATCGCTGATGCCGGGCAGACCGGCGAGGATGCCGCCCAGCGGAGCTGGCAGCGTCACCGGCAACTGCACCGGCAGGCCGTTGAGCAGGCCATGACAGCTCGACCTCGACAGGTCCGGCAGCGGCGGACTGCCGCCATTGTCGGTGAATGTGTTGTTGTAAACGTGAATTCCTTCCGGGAAGAAATCGTAGTTGGTGGAAGGCTCGTTGTTGTCCACCAGACCGTAGTTGACGATCGCCAGACCGGAAAAATTGTTGTTGTGAATGTTGTTATCGTCGACTTCCAGCTGGTCGGAAGCCAGCACCAGCATGCCGGTGCCGGAAGGCACATCGCCGACGATTGCGCCACGCGGTGCGAAACTGGGGATGTTGTTGTTGTAGGACTCGTTGTAATGCACCACATTTTTTTCGCCGAATTGCGCCCGGCCCGGCAGGTCGAAAACCAGGAAGCCGCCGACGTTATCGTGCGAGACGTTATGGATGAACTCGGCGCGGAAGGTGTTTTCGAACTCAAAGCCGGCGACGTTGTGATACGCCTCGGTGTGCTGCACCAGGATGTCGTTGGACTGGCCGACGTAGACGCCGGCATCGGAAGAGCCGACCGAAACCGAGTTCTCGATAAAAATGTGATGGCTCAGCACCGGGTAGAACGCGTAGGAGCCATTGGTCACCCAAGACGCCATCGACGAGTCATAGAGCGGACACGCCGGCCGTGTCGGGCACTGGTCATCGGCGTCAGTCCACCCAACCTTCACGTCGCGCACGGTGACGAAGTTGGAACGGAAGATGCGCAAGCCGTTGCCGGGCGCGTCGTAGATCGTCAGACCCTGCACGACGATGCCGTCGACGCGGCTGATGTTGATGCCGTCCTGGGCGTCGCTGCCCTTGAACGACAGGATCGTCTGGTCGCGGCCCGCGCCCTTGATGGTAATGCCGCGCTTGCCGGTCAACGTCAGGCCGGTGGTCAAATTGAAAGTGCCGGCGCAAAACTGGATGGTGTCGCCTTCATGCGCGTCGAAGAACGCGATCAGCGCATCCTTCTGCGCCGTCGCCGGAGTGCAGACGCTGTAGGTCACACCGCCGCCGCCGTTGCCGGCTGCGAACGATTCGGCCGTCACCGTGGCGCCCGCATTGCCACCGCCAATGCTGCTATTGCTGCCGCTGCCACCACCGCTGCAGGCGCCCAGCGTCAGCGCCGCAACGACCGGCAGCAGCATCGAAAACGCACGCATCCCCTTGAACTCGCCTTTCATCGCATCCCCCGTGATTGCGCTGGCGCTGATGCGCCGGATTGGACTTGTTGTGTTGCGAAGCGTAAAGCCTGTTTTGCGATCCCGCCACAGGTAAATCCGCACTTGTGCGAGGCCGGCGACCGCTTCCGCTGCCATGCAAATCACCACGATATATGTTTTAATTTATAGTATTTATATATAAATATAAAATATAATAAAACATCTACAGCCAGCGATAAAGCCATAGCGGGTGAGTCCTCATGCTGCTGCGATGGCGTGCGCGTTATATTCGGGGACAGCGGTCAATAAAAATCGGGAGAACTCATGTTGCTCAAGCGCCTGCCGTTGTTTCTGCCGTTCCTGCTCATCGCCTGCGGCGCCTCGACCGCGCCGAACATCCCCAGCGCTGCCACGCACTACGATGTCACCGTCACGCGCACCGCGATGGGCATTCCGCACATCAAGGCCGCCGATTTCGGCAGCATGGGCTACGGTTACGGATATTCTTTTGCCGAGGACAATCTCTGCATCCTGGAGGAAGACCTGCTGACCATCCGCGGCCAGCGCGCGCAGTACCTCGGCCGCACTGGCAGCTACAGCATCCCCGCCAACAGCACCGATCTCGACAACGTCACCAGCGACTATTTCTGGAAATTCGTCGCGACCGACGCAGTGGTGCAGCATCTGGAGGCGGCCGCAGCGCCCGAAGTGGTCGCCGCGTCCATCGGCTTCGCCGCCGGCTTCAACCGCTATATCCACGAACTGAAAGCCGGCCAGCATCCGGGCCGTTTCACCACCGCGCCCGGCACCCCCGGCGATCCTAACTACGACGCCAACCTCGCCTGCGCCAATGCACCGTGGCTGACCGACATCACCGAGGCCGACATGTTCCGGCGCTACTATCGCCTGTCTCTGCTAGCCAGCTCGTCAGCGCTGGCCAGCGACATCGTCGCCGCCCAACCGCCAAGCGGAGTCGCCACGAAAACCCAAACCAAGCCGCTGCCACCGACCAGGCTGGCGCAACTGCTGAAGGCCGCACCGGGCGCACTCGGCGCGCTGGGCCGTCACGATCACGGCTTCGCCAGCAACATGTACGGACTTGGCAAGGACGCCACCACCACTGGCATGCCGATGCTGCTCGGCAACCCGCACTTTCCGTGGACCGGCAGCGAGCGGCTGTACCTCGCGCATCTCGAGATTCCCGGCAAGGCGAACATCATGGGCGCCGCGCTCTACGGCCTGCCGGCGGTGCTGATCGGCTTCACCGACAAATTCGCCTGGAGCCATACCGTCTCCACCGCTTACCGTTTCACGCTCTACGAACTGACGCTGGACCCGACCGATCTGACCCACACGCACTACCTGTACGACGGCGCCTCGGTCCCGATCACCGCAGTGCCGGTGACGATCCAGATCAAGGAGGCCGACGGCAGCATGACCACCGCGACCAAGACGCTGTATCGCTCCCAGTTCGGGCCGATGCTGACGATCAGCGCCAGCGTCGTGCCGGTACTGGGCTGGACCGCGCTCAAGGCCTACACCCTGCGCGACGCCAACGCCGAGAACGACCGCCTGATCAACCAGTTCTTCAAGTGGGACCAGGCGCAGTCGCTGGATGAATTCGAGGCGCTGCACAAGAGCATCCTCGGCGTACCCTGGGTCAACACCGTCGCCACCGGCCCCGGCGGCCAGGCCTATTACGGCGACATCACCGTGGTGCCCAACGTGCCCGACAGCCTGGTGCAGACCTGCTCGGCGCAGCCGATCGCGACCGTGGTCGGCCAGCTCGATCCCGGACTGCCGGTACTCGACGGCTCGCGCTCGGCTTGCCAGTGGCTGACCGACGCCGACGCACCGGCGCCCGGCATCTTCGGGCCCTCGCACCTGCCATCAATCAAGCGCGACGACTACGTGCGCAATTCCAACGACAGCTATTGGCTGGCCAATCCGCAGCAGCCGCTGACCGGCTACGCGCGCATCATCGGTGCCGAGAACAGCGACATCGGCCTGCGCCCGCGGCTGTCGATCCTGCAAATCCAGCGCCGCCTCGCCGGCACCGACGGTCTGCCCGGCACCAAGTTCGACCTGCAATCGCTGGAGAGCGTCGCGCTATCGAGCCACATCTACAGCGGCGAACTGGCGCGCGACAGCGTCGTCAATAGCCTCTGCGCGCTGCCGACGGTACTCAGCAACAGCGGCCCGGTCAGCACCACCGCCGCCTGCGCCGCGCTGAAGAACTGGGACCTCGCCGATAATCTCGACTCCAAGGGCGGCCACCTGTGGCGCGAGTTCTGGCGCAATCTCTCCGGCGGCCCGCTGCCGGTCAGCCTGCCCGCGCTCAGCAGCACCTACTGGCTGACGCCGTTCTCCAGCAGCGATCCGGTCAACACGCCGAACACGCTCGACGTTGCATTGCCGACCGTGCAACTCGCCTTCGGCAACGCCATCAACACCGTGATCGCCTCCGGCGTGGCCTTCGACGCGACGATGGGCTCGCTGCAACATCCCTGTTGCATCGACAAAACCCCGATCTTCGGCGGCGAGGATTTCGAGGGCGCCTTCACCGTGGTCGATGGTACCAACGTGCTCGACAAGGACGGCTACCGCGTGCCCTACGGCAACAGCTACATCCAGGCGGTG
>JBOICK010000040.1:0-107418 GCA_050739895.1 Stenotrophobium sp. | reverse complement strand
TCCTTGACCCCGAGCGCGATCCACTGGGCGCCGGCTATCACATCACCCAGTCCAAGATCGCCATCGGCAGCGGTGGGCTGTTCGGCAAGGGCTGGCTGCATGGCACCCAGGCCAAACTGGAATTCCTGCCGGAAGCGCATACCGACTTCATCTTCGCGGTCTACTCCGAGGAGTTCGGCCTGCTCGGCATCCTGCTGTTGCTGACGCTATACCTCGCCATCGTTGGTCGCGGCCTCTACATCTCACTGCGCGCCCAGGATACTTTCCAGCGCCTGCTCGGAGCCAGCCTGTCGCTGACCTTCTTCCTCTACATTTTCATCAATACCGGCATGGTCATCGGGTTGATGCCGGTAGTCGGCGTGCCACTGCCGCTGGTGAGTTACGGCGGCAGTGCCGTGGTCAGCCTGCTGGCCTGCTTCGGCATGCTGATGTCGATCCACACACATCGCAAGCTGCTGTCGAGCTGATGAACAAGCTCCGGCTATTTGTGCCGCTGATGCTCCTGCCGCTGACCGTGCAGGCCGACTTCAGCACGCGCCCGCAAGTGCCGCAATTGCTGCAAACCCTGAGCCGCGATTACGGCTTCAACGCCGCCGAGCTTGCCGGCGTCACCCAGGACTTGCGCAACGCGCAGCCGCTGCCGCAACTGGTGACGCGGGAGCAGAAAGCACCGGAGCGCACCGAGAACTGGACGCAGTATTCGCGCCGCCTGGACCCGGCGCGTATCGAGGGCGGCGTCAACGTAATTCGCGAGCACGCCGCCAGTTTTGCGCTGGCCGAAGACCGCTATGGCGTGCCGCCGCAGGTGATCGCCGCGATCCTCGGCGTCGAAACCCGCTACGGCCGCATCACCGGGCGCATCCGCGTGATCGACGCGCTGGCCACGCAAGGTTTCGATCATCCGACACGCTCGGCGTTTTTCTTCGACGAGCTGACCCAGTATTTCGTGTTGTGCCGCGATTCCGGCTTTGACCCGCTGGCGTTGCGTGGCTCCTACGCCGGTGCAATGGGCGCCGCGCAATTCATGCCGAGCAATTACCGCAGGCTGGCGCTGGACTTCGATGGCGACGGCCGCCGCGATCTCTGGAGCCTGCCCGATGCGATCGGTTCCATTGCCAATTATTTCGTCAATTTTCGCCCGCAGCAGAGCTGGCACCGTGGCGAACCGCTGGCAGTGCACGCCCACCTCGCGCGGGCGCTACCGGGCAATATTAAAAAAAATGGCCATGCCACGGCCTACAGCATCGCTGAACTTCAACGCGCGGGCGTGGTCAGCGACATACCGCTACCATCTAACACCCGTGTTGGACTCATAGAACTGCCGACCGATCAGGGGCCTGAGTACTGGATCGGATTGCATAATTTCTATACGGTCATGACCTATAACCCTAGAATTTTCTACGCCATGGCCGTGACCCGGCTGGCGCAACTGATCGAGCAACAGGAGGCACAGTACCCTTGACCCGGCATCCCGTCCGCCTGCTGCTGTTGCTGGTTCTCGCCGCCTCGCTTGCGGCTTGCGGCAGCCTGCCACCATTGCGAACGGAGGGCGGCGGCACGCGTGTGGTGCCGGAAGCCAAACCGACCTATCCGTCAGGCCCGGCCAACCCCCTGGAACAGGACCGGCCGCCGCCGCCCGGAGAAATTCCGCCAAATGTCGCGAACACGCCGGACGCGGTACCGGTGCCACTGCCGAGGAGTGCCAGCGGCAATGCGCAGACCTACGAGGTTCTGGGTAAAACCTACGAGGTGATGGACGACGCTCACGGCTTTCACCAGCGCGGATATGCCTCCTGGTACGGCCAGAAATTTCACGGCCATAAAACCGCCAGCGGCGAGCGCTACAACATGTTCGCGATGACCGCCGCGCACAAGACGCTGCCGCTGCCGACGTTTGTGCGCGTCACCAACCTGGCCAATCACAAGACCGCGATCGTCAAGGTCAACGACCGCGGCCCGTTTCATAGCAAGCGCATCATCGACCTGTCCTACGCCGCAGCCGCCAAGCTCGGCATCATCGGTCATGGCACCTCGATGGTGCAGATCGATACCGTCGAACCGGCCTCGGATACCGCGCCTGCACCGCCACCGCCACCGGCGGCAACGGCCACCGCCAGCATGACCTCGCCGCAGGTTCCCGCCGCGAAAATTCCGGTGCCGGATGCGCGCCTGCTGCCAGGTGGCGGATATCTGCAGGTCGCGGCCTACCTCGATCCGATCAACGCGAGGGCGATGAGTGAGCAGTTGCAGAACCAGGGCGTCGCCGCCGTCTCGATACACACTCGCGATGGCGATCAGCCGCCGGTGCACCGTGTGCTGGTCGGCCCTTTCCTCAACGAAAGCGCCGCCCACGATGTTCGCGAACAGTTGTCCGCACAAGGTTTGAAAACCATCTGGATCGGCAACTGACGTCCATTTGAAGAATATTTCTGCTGCCCCGCGTAAAATTATCCCTCGTAACGTTTCACTTCCCCCTGCGTACTTCCATGAAAAAAATCTCCCTGCTGTTTCTGCTGTGCTGCTGTTCCCTCAACATCTACGCCATGCCGGTACCGACCGCACCGACGCTTGATGCGGCCAGTTATGTCCTGATGGATTACCAGAGCGGCGAGATCATCGCCAGCATGAATCCCGATCAGCGCGTGCAGCCGGCCAGCATCACCAAACTGTTGACGGTGTACATCGCTTTCGACCAGATCAAGAAAGGCCAACTCAAGCTCACCGATACGGCACTGGTCAGCACCAAGGCCTGGCGCCAGGGCATTGACTCCAGCGAATCGCGCATGTTTCTGGAGGTCGGCACCCGCGTCACCATCAGCGACTTGTTACGCGGCATCATTATCGATTCCGGCAACGACGCCGCCGTCGCACTGGCCGAGGATATTGCCGGCAGCGAAGATCTGTTCGCGCAGATGATGAATCAGTACGCCAAGAAACTCGGCATGACCAACAGCCATTTCGCTGACGCCAGCGGCATGCCAAATCCCGAGCACTACACTACCGCCCGCGATGTCGCGCTCCTGACGCGCTCACTGATTCAGAATTTCCCCGACCTTTACAAGATTTTCGCCGAGCGCGATTTCAAGTATGGCAAGGTCGCGACCCAGCACAACCGCAACGGCCTGCTCGAAAAAGATCCGAGCGTGGACGGCCTCAAGACCGGCCACACCCAGGCCGCCGGCTATTGCCTGGTGGCCTCGGCGCTGCGCGACGGCCGCCGCCTGATCTCGGTGGTGATGGGCGCAAGATCCTGGGCCAACCGCGAGTCCTACAGCCTGGAACTGCTCAACTACGGCTACCGCTTCTACGAAACCGACCAGTTGTTCGGTCCAGCCCAACCGGTCAGCACCGTACGCGTCTGGAAAGGTGCCGAAGATCAACTGCCGGTTGGCGTGTCACCGGTCATTTTTCTTGCCCTGCCGCGCGGATCGCGCAGCCAGATCCAGTACACCTCGCAGATCACTACCACGCCGGTGGCGCCAGTCAGCGCCGGTCAGAAGCTCGGTACGGTCTCCATCACGCTCGACGGCAAGGTCATCCGCAGCGAGCCGCTGGTGGCACTCAAGGCGATCCCGCAAGGCAGCCTGTGGCAGCGCCTGAGCGACGCGGTGGTCATGATGATCTCCAAGTAGCCGATAGCGCGGCACCCAGGCCTCATCCACGCGCCCGCGTGGATGAGGCCTTACAATTTATGCGTGCCGTGTCCCGCCATTAAACAACTGGGCCTTGTGCCCTACACCGAAACATTCGAGGCAATGCGTGTGTTCACGCATGCGCGCACGGCGGACACGCCGGATGAAATCTGGTTTCTGCAACACCCGCCGGTGTTCACCCAGGGCCAGGCCGGAAAACCCGAGCACCTGCTGCTGCCTGGCGATATACCGGTAGTGCAATCGGACCGCGGCGGCCAGGTCACCTATCACGGTCCCGGCCAGTTGGTGGCATATGTCCTGCTCGATCTGCACCTGCTGGGCTACGGCATCCGCTCACTGGTCACGCGACTGGAGGATGCCCTGATCGCGACGCTGGACGGCTACGGCATCAGTGCGCAATCCAGACGCGACGCACCCGGCGTCTACGTCAACGGCGAAAAAATTGCCTCGCTGGGTCTGCGTGTACGTGGCGGCCGCACTTATCACGGTCTCGCCCTTAACGTGGACATGGATCTGGAGCCTTTCAGCCGCATTAATCCCTGTGGCTACGAAGGACTGTGCATGACCCAGGTGAAGACGCTGGGCGGCCCCGCGGAGTTGGACAGGGTCGGTCGTGACCTGCAGGCGCAATTGCTGCGCAGCATCGGTTATTGCGAATAAAGCACTGCTTCCGCGTGCACAGCAGCACCCGCTCTATATCGTTTCATTATTTAGCATGTTATTATTTATAATATAACATTATAAATATATTATATATATTAACAGCAATAACCGTCACTGCATGAAGAGCGGATATGCAGCTACGCGCCGGTGTGGTTAATTTCATCAACATCGGACATTTGCTGCGTCCAAGCTGATTACGTCGGCGTATTTACGACAACGTGATAACAGTATTGCAAAGTCTTGCAACAGCCGTACGTGTCCCCACCTTCTACAGTAAGATTGCCTGCCCGGAGCCTGCGCGCCTGCCGCGCTAACCAGCCCTGACCCGAATGACCTCACCGCCTCCTTCCGATGACCTGCTGGTGCGCGTGCGCGGCCTGAGTTTCAGCCGCGGCACACGGCTGATCTACGACAGCGTCGACGTCGACATCCCGCGCGGCAAGGTCACGGCGATCATGGGCCCGTCCGGCACCGGCAAAACCACGCTGCTGCGCATCATTGGCGGCCAGTGGCATCCGCAGGCTGGCACGGTCGAATTCGACGGCACCGACGTCCACAAACTGAAACGTCGAGAGCTCTACAACCTGCGCAAGCGCATGGGCATGCTGTTCCAGAACGGCGCGCTGCTCACCGACATCACCGTGTTCGAGAACATCGCCTTCCCGTTGCGCGAGCACACACAGTTACCGGAAAGCATGATCCGCGACCTGGTGCTGATGAAGCTGGAAGCGGTCGGCCTGCGCGGTGCACGCGATCTTTATCCATCGGAACTCTCCGGCGGCATGGCGCGGCGCGTGGCGCTGGCCCGCGCGATCGCGCTGGACCCGGCGCTGGTGATGTACGACGAACCGTTCACCGGCCAGGACCCGATCTCGATGGGCGTACTGATGCGCCTGATCCGCAGCCTCAACGACGCGCTCGGCCTGACCTCGATCATCGTCTCGCACGACGTCGCCGAAGTGCTATCGATTGCCGACTACGCCTACGTCGTCTCCGGCGGCAAGGTGCTGGCGCACGGCAGCGCTCAGGACATCAACAATTCGCGCTCCGACTTCGTCAACCAGTTCATGAAAGGCCTGCCCGACGGCCCGGTCGCCTTTCATTACAAAGCCAAGCCCTACGCAGAAGATCTGATGGAGCGCGCATGAAAGATGCCTGGGCAATCCTCGGCGGCATGCTGCAGGGGCTGGGCCGCGCTCAGTTCTTCCTGCTCGCAATCCTTCGCTCGATACCGGCTGCGTTGCTGCGTCCGCGTCTTATCGTGCAGCAGATTTATGCCGTCGGCGTGCTGTCGCTGATCATCGTCGCCATCTCCGGCTCGTTCGTCGGCATGGTGCTGGCACTGCAGGGCTACCGCACGCTGGTGGATTTCGGTGCATCGGAATCGCTGGGCGTGTTCGTCGCGCTGGTGATCGTGCGCGAACTCGGCCCGGTGGTCACCGCGCTGCTGTTCGCCGGACGCGCCGGTTCGGCGCTGGCCGCCGAGATCGGCCTGATGCGCGCCACCGACCAGCTCTCCGGCATGGAGATGATGGCGGTTGATCCGATCCGTCGCGTGATCGCGCCGCGCTTCATCGCCGGGCTGATCTCGCTGCCGCTGCTGACCATGATCTTCACCCTGATGGCGATAGGCGTTGCCGGTGGCCACGCCATCGGCGTCGGGCTGCTGGGCGTGGACGACGGCGCCTACTGGTCGCAGATCCATGACAAGCTGGCCTGGGGCGACATCCACGACAGCTTGGTCAAGACCTTCGTGTTCGGTGTCACCATCAGCTGGATCGCGGTGTATCAGGGTTATCACGCCGAGCCAACCTCGGAAGGCGTTTCGCGCGCCACCACATCGACCGTGGTGGTGTCCTCGCTGGCTATCCTGGCGCTGGACTTCATTCTCACCGCATTAATGTTCCATTAAGGGGCAGGCAGGTACAACATGCAGTCAAGAGCTTTGGAAATCATCGTCGGATTCTTCGTCTGCCTCGGCATCGCCGCTATTTTCATCCTGACTTTCCGGGTGGCGGGCCTGCAGTCGATTGAAGGCGGCAAGGGCTATCAGGTGACGGCACTTTTCGAGAATATCGGTGGTCTGAAACCGGGTGCAGCAGTGACGCTGGCAGGCGTCAAGATCGGCCGCGTCAAGAGCATCGTCATCGACCCGGCCAGCTTCGAGGCCAAGACGACTCTTGAAATCAGCGACAAGTACAACAATATCCCGCTCGACAGCGGCGCCAATATCCTGACCGCCGGGTTGCTTGGCGAGAAATACATTGGCATCGTGCCCGGCGGTGATGACAAGAGCCTGCAGCAGGGTTCCGTCATCAAGATCACCCAGTCGGCACTGGTTCTGGAAAACCTGATCGGACAATTCATGTCCACGATGGCCACCAAGGATGCAAAAGGACAGAAATGATGAACAAGACAAAAAAATGGCTGAGCAGCTTGATCTGCGCGATGGCGTTCACTTTCAGCGTGCAGGCAGCCGCACCCGCAGCCCCTATCGCGCCGGATGACACCATCAAGATCGCCGTCAACAATCTGCAAGACCTTTTGCAGAAAAATCACGAAAAATACCAGGCCGACAAGGCCTTGTTCTACAAGGCCGTGGATGACGCGGTGACGCCGGTGTTCGATCTGCCCTACATCGCACAGCTGGTGCTGGCGCGCCATTGGCGCACTGCCACGCCGGACCAGCGCAGCAAGTTCCAGGCCGCCTTCAAGGACATGCTGATCCGCTCCTACGCCAACGCGCTGCTGGAGTATTACAGCTCGGTGAAAGTGGACTGGCTGCCGGTGCATATGGACGCCGGCGCCACCGATACCACCGTCAACTCCAGACTCTTGCGTGACGGCAAACAGCCGATCGCGATCGGCTTCTCCACGCATCTGGTCAGCGGGACATGGCGGGTTTACGACATCTCGATCGAGAACATTTCGCTAGTCACCAATTTCCGCGCGCAATTCAACAGCGATCTCAAGAGAAACAGCCTTGATGACGTGATTCAACGCATGGAAAACGGCGAATACATCAAGGCCAAGACCGGCGGCAAGGACTAGAAAATGGTCCTCAGTGGAGAATTGCGCTTCGCCACCGTGGCGGCCGCGCTGGCGCAGGCTGGCGGCGCTGACACGCTCGACCTGACATCAGTGACGCGTGCTGACAGTGCCGGCATCGCGCTGCTACTCGAACTGCGCCGGCGCGCGAGCAAGCGCGGGCACGCACTGCGTATCAGCGGCGCAAACAGCCAGGTTCGCGGTCTGATCCGCTTCTTCGGGCTTGAGAACATCCTCGAACTGTCCTGAGTACCGATCCACATGCCGATCATCCGCCTTGTCCCACGCCTGCTTGTCGCGGCATTGCCGCTGCTGCTGGCCGCCTGTGCGCACAGCCCGATTGACGATCCGGACGACCCGCTGGAGCCCCTCAACCGCGCGACCTACGCATTCAACACGCAGTTGGATCACTACATCGCACGGCCGGCCGCCAAAGGCTACCGCGCGGCCCTGCCGAAAGAAATCCAGGACGGCTTTCGAAATTTTTTCGACAACCTGACTTATCCGACTGTCATCATCAATGACGCGCTGCAAGGCAAGCTCAGTCAGAGCGGATGGGACACCACCCGCTTCCTGATGAACACGACGTTCGGTCTGGCCGGCTTTCTCGACCCGGCATCGATGGTCGGCCTCGACAAGCACGATGAGGATTTCGGCCAGACCCTAGGCTACTGGGGCGTTGGCGCCGGCTGGTATCTGATGATCCCGCTTCTGGGGCCCAGCACCAACCGCGATCTGGTCGGCCGCATCGGCAATACCCTGACCAACCCGCTGATTTTCGCGCCCGCGTCGGTCAGCATCCCGACCACCGGCCTGAGCTTCGTGCAGACACGCGCACAACTGCTCGGTGTGGACAGCATCATCGACCAGCAGTTCGACCCGTATGTGTTCGTGCGCAGTGCTTACCTGCAGCACCGTGAAAACCTGATCTACGACGGCCATCCGCCGAAGGAAGATTACGATACCGGCGATTGAGGCGGGTCTGATTGCGGATCGCGTTTTTTTCAGACAGTCGCAGGCGGCGGTTGAAGCCGGTCACATTTGGGGCTGCCCAGACCGTACAAGATTGGCTCCGTGACCAGGACTCGAACCTGGGACCCAGTGATTAACAGTCACTTGCTCTACCGACTGAGCTATCACGGAACATTTAGGGACGCGAATTGTAGTGTCACACCCTGATTGACGCAACGCCTTTTTGTAATGGCAGCATCAACAGCGACGCCATATTCGTTCGATCAGCCTTTGAGCAGCGTCTTGATGCGCTCGACGCTGCCCTTGAGCACCTTGTCGCTGGTGGCGAAGGACAGGCGCACGTGCCCCGGCGCGCCGAAGGCCGAACCCGGCACCAATGCGACCAGCGCCTTCTGCAGCAGCAGGTCGGACAGTTCCAGGTCGGTGCTGACGCCCAACCGCTGCATCAGACCTTCGACATTGGGAAACACGTAGAAGGTGCCGTCTCCAGACAGGCAGTTCACGCCCGGCACGGTGTTGAGGTCGGCGACCAGCGCGTCATGCCGTGACTTGAACGCCGTCACCATTTCGGTGACGCAGGACTGATCGCCGTCCAGCGCCGCAACCGCTGCGGCCTGTGCGATGGAGTTCGGGTTGGAGGTGGACTGCGACTGGATATCGGCCATCGCGGTGATGAGCTTCGCCGGCCCGCAGGCCCAGCCCAGGCGCCAGCCGGTCATTGAATAGGTCTTCGACACCGCGTGAATGATCACGGTGCGGTCGTAAAGGTCCGGGCAGGCGTTGATGATGTTGCTGTAAGCCTCGCCGGCCCAGAGGATCTTCTCGTACATGTCATCGCTGGCGATGATGATCTGCGGATGCTTGCGCAGCACCTCGCCCAGCGCGGTCAGCTCGGCCCTGCTGTAGGCCATGCCGGACGGATTACTCGGCGAGTTCAGCCAGAGCATGCGCGTGCGCGGCGTGATCGCGGCTTCGAGTTGCGCCGGCGTGATCTTGAATCGGGTCTCCGCGGTGGTGAAGAGCATCACCGGCGTGGCGTCGGCCAGCAGCACCATGTCCGGGTAGCTGACCCAGTACGGCGCGGGAATGATGACCTCGTCGGTAGCGTTGAGCAGCGCCTGGCACAGGTTGTAGCAGGCCTGCTTGCCGCCGGTGGAGGCAATGACCTGGTTCGGCTTGTATTCCAGCGCGTTGTCGCGCTGCATCTTGGCGATGATCGCCTTCTTCATCGCGGGCGTGCCACCGACCGCGGTGTACTTGGTGAGGCCATCGCGGATCGCCTTGTGCGCGGCTTCCTTGATGTGCGCCGGCGTATCGAAGTCCGGCTCGCCGGCACCCAGTGAGAGCACATCCTTGCCCTGGGCTTTGAGTTCAGCGGCCTTGGCAGTGACAACGAGTGTCGGTGAAGGCTTGATGCGGCTTACACGTTGCGCGAGTGTCAGTTCCACTTTGAATCATCCGGCGAGAAAAAGCGCGGCGATGATACTGGAACTTGCACGTGTAGCCTACCGCCGCACAACTGCATGCCTGATTTGTGTGCAAAAGCACGCCCCGCTGTCAGCAATTTCGCGCATCTTATTGTTTATATAAATACATTATAATATTATTTATATAATAAATTTAAACATAAAATCTGTCATCGCAATCTGTATCGGGTGACATGACAGCGCTCATTTGCGAGCACTTGCGGCATCCGGTCAGCGATACAGTCGCAACTGCTCGACGACAGCACCACGTTCACCTGCTGGCAGAGCGTCAAATCCCATGACCCAGGCCCAGATGTCAGGGTCCTCACAATTCAACAATTCAATAAATGCATTGCGCTCTACTTCTGGCGCCGTGTCGTAACGGCCCGCGAGATAGCGCTCCATCAACACGTCGAGCTCTTTCATGCCGCGGCGGCAGAGCCATTTGAGACGTGCCTTATCCATTTTCAGACTCCACAAATGACAAGGGCGGCAAACGCCGCCCTTGCAAAGCTACATGCCTCTCAGACAGTACGCTCGACCATCATCTTCTTGATTTCTGCGATGGCCCTGGCGGGATTGAGCCCCTTGGGGCAGGTCTTGGTGCAGTTCATGATGGTGTGGCAACGATACAGTTTGAACGGATCTTCCAGCGCATCAAGCCGCTCGCCGGTGGCCTCGTCGCGGGAATCCACCAGCCAGCGGTAAGCCTGCAGCAGGATGGCGGGACCGAGATAACGGTCGGAGTTCCACCAGTAACTTGGGCAGCTGGTCGAGCAGCAGGCGCAGAGGATGCACTCGTAGAGGCCGTCAATCTTGGCGCGGTCCTCTTCGCTCTGAAGCCGCTCGCGCGTCGGCGCCGGCGAATCGGCTTTCAGCCACGGCTCTATGGAAGCGAGCTGGGCATAGAAATGCGTCATGTCCGGGACCAGATCCTTGACCACCGGCATGTGTGGCAGCGGATAGATCTTGGCATCGCCCTTGATCTCGTCGCAGCCCTTGATGCAGGCCAGCGTATTGGTGCCGTCGATGTTCATCGCGCAGGAACCGCAGATGCCCTCGCGGCAGGAACGGCGGAAGGTCAGCGTCGCGTCGACCTCGTTCTTGATCTTGATCAGCGCGTCGAGCACCATCGGCCCGCACTTGTCCATGTCCACCTCGTAGGTGTCCATGCGCGGGTTCTTGCCGGTGTCGGGTTCGTAACGATAGATCTTGAACGTCTTGACGTTCTTGCTGCCGGCAGGCGCCTTGTGCACCTTGCCCGCGGACTTGTCGATCTTTGAATTCTGCGGCAGTGAGAACTGAGCCATGTTCGTGCGTCCTTCGTTGAGGGTTTAGTACACGCGCTTCTTGGGCGGAATCACCTTGGCTTCATCATCCAGGGTCACCATGTGTACCGGCCGGTAGTCGATCTTCACGCTCTTGTCACCGGTGCGCCAGGCCAGCGTGTGTTTCATCCACTCGGCATCGTTGCGGTCGGGGAAATCTTCGTGCGCATGCGCGCCGCGGGATTCCTTGCGGTTGGCGGCGGAGCTGAGCGTGACCAGCGCCTGACCCAGCAGGTTGTCCAGTTCCAGCGTCTCGACCAGATCCGAATTCCAGATCATGGAACGGTCGCTGACCGCCACATCCGCAAAGGACTCAATCACTTTGTGGAGGTTCACCAGACCTTCATCCATGGACTCCTGCGTACGGAACACCGCCGCATGGGCCTGCATGGTTTTCTGCATGTCGAGGCGAATCTTCGCAGTCGACAGCGTGCCCTTGGCGTTGCGGAACTTGTCGAGACGCGCCAGCGCCTGTTCTTCGCTGACCTTGGAAATGGTCTTGTGCTTGTCGCCCTTGTTGACGATGTCGGCGCAGCGCAGACCCGCCGCACGCCCGAATACCACCAGATCGAGCAGCGAGTTGGAACCGAGCCGGTTGCCGCCATGCACCGACACGCAGGCAGCTTCGCCGACCGCCATCAGTCCGGGAATAACGGAGTCGGGGTTGCCGTCCTTGAGCGTCACCACCTCACCGTGGATATTGGTGGGAATGCCGCCCATGTTGTAGTGCACCGTGGGAATGACCGGGATCGGTTCCTTGTTGACATCGACGCCGGCAAAAATGCGCGCCGATTCGGATATGCCGGGCAGGCGCTTGTGCAACACCTCGGCACCCAGATGCTCCAGGTGCAGGTGAATGTGATCTTTCTGCTCGCCGACGCCGCGGCCTTCGCGGATTTCCATGGTCATCGAGCGTGACACCACGTCGCGCGAAGCCAGGTCTTTCACGTGTGGCGCATAACGCTCCATGAAGCGCTCGCCCTTGGAGTTGGTCAGATAGCCGCCCTCGCCGCGTGAGCCTTCGGTGATCAGGCAGCCCGAGCCGTAAATGCCGGTGGGATGGAACTGCACGAACTCCATGTCCTGCAGCGCGATGCCGGCGCGCAGCGCCATCGCGTTGCCATCGCCGGTGCAGGTGTGTGCCGAGGTCGCGGAAAAATAGGCGCGGCCATAGCCACCGGTCGCGAGAATCACCTGTTTGGCGCGGTAGCGGTGCAACTGGCCGGTGGAAAGGTCCCAGGCCATCACGCCCTTGCAGGAGCCGTCCTCGTCCATCAACAGATCCAGTGCGAAGAACTCGATGAAAAATTCCGCCTTGGCCTTGAGCGACTGCTGGTAGAGCGTGTGCAGCATGGCGTGGCCGGTGCGGTCGGCGGCGGCGCAGGTGCGCTGTGCCGGCGGGCCTTCGCCGTACTGCGTGGTCATGCCGCCGAACGGGCGCTGGTAGATCTTGCCTTCCGGCGTGCGCGAGAACGGCACGCCATAGTGTTCGAGTTCGATGATCGCGGGAATCGCCTCGCGCACCATGTACTGGATCGCATCCTGATCGCCGAGCCAGTCGGAACCCTTGACGGTGTCGTACATGTGCCACAGCCAGTGGTCTTCACTCATGTTGCCCAGCGAGGCGGAAATGCCGCCCTGTGCCGCGACGGTATGCGAACGCGTCGGGAAAACCTTGGTGATGTTGGCGGTCTTGAGGCCGGCTTCGGCCAATGCCAGCGTCGCACGCAGTCCGGCACCGCCGGCACCGACCACTACCACATCGTATTCGTGATGGATGATTTCGTAAGCCATTCTTAGTGTCCCAGGGCGATCTTGAGCACGGCGAAAATGGCGCTGACCGCCACGATTGCATGCGCGAACTTGTTGAGCAAAAGGACAAAAATCTTGCGTCCTTCCTGCGCGACGTAATCTTCAATCACCACCTGCACACCCAGCATCGAGTGATACAGCGCGGCGGCGATGAACAGCACCAGCGCGATGGCGACCGAGGGCGCATGCACCCAGTGACGCGTCATATCGAAATCGGCGCTGGTATAACGCGCGATCGAAAACACGAACCACAACACCAGCGGAATCAGGGCGATGGCGGAGACCCGCTGCATCCAGAAGTGGTGCGTGCCGTCCTTGGCGGAACCCAGTCCGCGCGCGCGGCCCAGCGGTGAACGCATATCCATGGACAGCTCCTAGTGTACGCAGCAGGCCACGGCCCAGGCCGCAGCGGTAAGAATGAGGGACGCCACCACGGTGAGGTAGCCGGCCTTGTAGGCGGTGGGAATGTCGAGCGCGCGGCCGGTATCCCAGATCAGGTGACGGATGCCGTTGCACAGGTGATACAGCAGCGCCCAGCTCCAGCCCAGCAGCAGCAACTGGCCGTACCAGCTCTTGAGCTGATGCGCATAGGCGGCATAGCACTCCGGTCCGCTGGCCAGCGCAATCAGCCAGCCCGCCAGCAGCAGTGTGCCGATCGACAGGCCGATGCCGGTGAGACGGTGCACGAAGGAGAGCACAGAGGTCAGCTGGAAGCGGTAATACTGCCCCAGCATGAAGGGCGACAGCGGCCTGCTATCAGGCGTTTTGGTACTCATTCCGGCTCCCTTGTAAGTGATGTTGCCAGGACGCAGCTAAAAATCGATGCAGCGCCCGTTTTTTTCCCAGTCGCCGTAGCGCGTCGGTTCCGGCCCATCCTTGCGTCCGCCAATTTCAACAACTTCGGCGATATTTTGCGGCACTGGTGCTGGCACAGGCTGCATTTGCTTCAGCAGATCAGCCAGCGGCACGGCCTTGTCTGACGCCGGAACTGGCGCGGGGCTGTGCGGAACTGGATGATTAGGCGAAGACACGGGGAAATCAGATCCGTCTGGGGACGATGTCGCTGCATAGTGTGACAAAATTCACACACCGCTGGCAATGAATTCCATGCAAGACACCCTCATCACCCTGCTGCCGAATCTCGGGTTTCTGCGCATCTCCGGCGCAGATGCGGATGGTTTTTTGCAGGGCCAACTGTCCAATGACATCACCCTGCTGACGCCACAGCGCGCACAGATCACCTCGTACAACAGCCCCAAAGGCCGCATGCTGGCAGTGTTTCACCTGCTGCGCGACGATGACGGCGCGGTACTGGCGGAAGTGGATCGCGGTGTGCTGGAACCGGTGCTCAGGCGCCTGCGCATGTTCGTGCTGCGCTCGAAGCTCACGCTGGAGGACCTCGGCGGACAGGCTTGCGCGCTCGGCCTGGCCGGTGCCCGCGCGCCGGAACTGCTGGCACAACTGGACCTGCCGGTGCCCGCGCAGCCGCTGGACTGCGTGCGCGACGACGCCAGCGGCCTCACCCTGCTACGCCGCCACGGTGATCTGCCGCGCTACACCCTGCACGGCAACGCAGGCGCCATCAGCGCGACGATGTCCAGGCTTGCACCCGATGCGACGGCGGCAAACGCCCAGGACTGGCAGCGGCTGGATATCCTCGCCGGAGTCCCCACGATTTATCCGCAGACCAGCGACCACTTCGTGGCGCAGATGGCCAACCTCGACCTGCTCGGCGGCATCAGTTTCAGCAAAGGCTGCTATACCGGCCAGGAAATCGTCGCGCGGCTGCACTACCTCGGCCAGCTCAAGCGGCGCATGGTGATCTGCCATTGCGCGGTCACAGACATAGAACCCGGCACTGCCGTCTACGACGGCGGCGAATCGCAGGCTGTGGGTGAAGTGGTACAGGCTGCGGTATCGGGCAGCGGCAGCGTACTCAGCATCGTGCTGCAACTGAGCCACGCCGGATCGACGCAACTCTGCCTGGGGCAACCGCGAGGCACGCCATTGAGCGCACCGGAGTCCGTACCCGCCGCCTGAGCGGTGAAACAGGTGAAATCCAGCCACCCGCTCTCGATGCTGGGCGCAGAAATGCTGTTATAATTTATATAATATTTTTATATTTATACTACAATATATAACAACATTTTCAGCCTGAACCGGCACAGCGGGTGACGCCTGTTCGCAGTGGATTCAGCAAAATCGTGCAGTATTTATAGCGGCTGCACTCAAGCCACCAGCTGCAGGTTCGCCAGACGCGCATAAAGACCGCCGCTGCGCAGCAATTCTGCGGGTGTGCCGGTCTCCACGATCCGGCCGCTTTCAAGCACCACGATGCGGTCGGCGTTCTGCACCGTGGACAGCCGGTGCGCAATTACCAGCGTGGTGCGGCCGCGCATCGCGGCTTCGAGCCCGCGCTGCACCAGCACCTCGCTCTCGGCATCAAGCGCGCTGGTGGCCTCGTCGAGTAACAGCAATGGCGGATTCTTGAGAATCGCGCGGGCGATGGCGATGCGCTGGCGCTGGCCGCCGGACAGGCGCACGCCGCGCTCGCCCAGAAACGTGTTGTAGCCTTCGGGCAGACGCGAGAGGAATTCATCGGCCTGCGCCGTGCGCGCCGCCGCCATCACCGCGGCGTCGTCGGCGTCGGCATTGCCGTAGCGGATGTTGTCGAGCGCGTTGGCGGAAAAAATCACCGCTTCCTGCGGCACGATGCCGATGTGCGCGCGCAGATCGGCGGGCGTGAGCTGGCGGATATCGACGCCGTTGATGCGGATCGCGCCGCTGCCGACATCGTAGAAGCGCAGCAGCAACTGGAACAGCGTGGTCTTGCCGGCGCCGCTGGGTCCGACCAGTGCAACCGTCTCGCCTTCGCGGATGTCGAGGCTGACGTGATCCAGCGATGCGGTCAGCGGCCGCGATGGATAGTGAAACGTCACCGCTTCCAGTTCGATGCGCGCCTGCCGCGTTTCCGGGAGTTTCAGCGGCGCTTCCGGCGCACGGATCATCGGCTCGGCGGCGAGCAATTCCATCAAGCGCTCGGTGGCTCCGGCCGCGCGCATCACATCGCCCCAGACTTCTGCCAGCACGCCGATGCCGCCCGCGGTGAAGATCGCGTAGAGGATGAATGAGGCCAGCTCGCCGGCAGTCATGCTGCCGGCCACCACCGACTGCGCACCGAGCCAGAGCACGAACACGATGGCGCCGAACACACCGACGATGATGCCCGCGGTCATGCCTGCCCGCAGCTTGGTGCGGCGAATCGCGGCGCTGAAACTGTTTTCCACCGATAAATTGAAACGCTGCTCCTCGTACTGCTCGTGCGTGAACGCCTGCACCACCGGAATCGCATTGAGAATTTCACCGGCAACCGCGGATGTCACCGCAATCTTGTCCTGCGATTCGCGCGACAGGCGCCGCACCCCGCGGCCCACCGCCACCAGCGGCAGGACCACCAGCAACAACAACACGACGATGATTACGAACAGGTGCAGGCTGGTAATCGCGAGCATTACCATGCCGCCGATGAACTGGAACAGGCTGCGCAAGCCCATTGAAACCGAGGAACCCACCACGGTCTGCACCAGCGTGGTATCGCTGGTCAGGCGCGACAGCACTTCGCCGGTCTGCGTGGTCTCGAAATACTGCGGCGACTGCGCCAGCATGCGCCGGTAGATCGCGCTGCGCAGGTCAGCGGTGACACGCTCGCCGATCCAGCTCACAAAATAAAAACGCCCGGCCACGGTAAATCCCCAGAACACCGCGATGCCGAACAGCCCCAGAAAATAGCCGTGCATGGCGGAGCCGGCAGCGAAGCCGTGATCAATCAGCGCACGGAACGAGATCGGCACACTGAGCATCGACGCCGATCCCAGGCACAGCAGCAGAAAAGCCAGCATCATCTGCAGCCGGTAAGGTTTCAGAAATGGCCACAGCGAACTCAGTGCGGCGATCCTGCGCCGCAGTGGCGGCGGCTTCACGGCAGGCGCGACCTGCGGCGGCAGGGGCATGACCGGATCGGACATTGCGGCATTCTCGTGTGGCATGTTCTCGTCCTTCAGATGCTGACCTGGAAGCCCAGCTCGACCACATCACCCGGCGGCAACTGGTAGAACGTGGTCGCGGGCAGCGCATTGAGCTGGAGAAACGCGAACAGGCGTTCGCGCCACAGCCACATGCCTTCGATATCCGGGTCCGCGATGACGTTCTGCCGGCCGACGTAATAAGTCGCGTGTTCCAAATCGAGGTTCAGGCCCAGGGTCTCGCACAGCTTCAACGCGACCGGGATATTCGGCGTCTGCATGTAGCCATAGCTGACTATCACGCGCGTGATGCCGCGCGCGATGCTGTAAACCTGCAAGCGTTCCAGCGTCGCGATGCGTGGTACGTCATGCGCGGACACGGTCAGGAACACCGCATCGGCCTGCAGGATCCGGTGGCAATGCAGGTGGCGCAGCACATAGGGCGGCGCAGTATCCGCCTGCGTGAAGAACACTGCGGTGCCGGGGATGCGGAAGGGCGGATCGCCTTGCAATACCAGCGCCAGTTTCGACAGCGCCTGTGCACCTTTTCCCCAGGCCTGCATCATCAGGAAGCGTCCGCGGCCCCAGGTGGTGGTGACCGTGAACGCCAGCAGCGCGACCAGGATCGGATACCAGCCGCCGTCCTCGATCTTGATCAGGTTGGCGCTGAAGAACGCCACGTCCGGCACCAGGAACAGCGCCACCAGCGCGCGCGCCAGCCATGGATTCCAGTCGAATCGCCGCGCCACGAAAAACGACAGGATGGTGGTGATGACCATGGTGGTGGCGACGGCGATGCCGTAGGCCGAGGCCAGGGCGTCCGAAGACTTGAACCCGACGACAAGGCCCAGCGTCGCCAGCAGCATCAGCCAGTTGATGAAGGGAATATAGATCTGGCCCCGCTCCTCGGCCGAAGTCTGGATGATGTTGACGCGCGGCCACTGCCCCAGTTGCACCAGTTGTCGCGTCAGCGAGAAGGTGCCGGAAATCACCGCCTGCGAAGCCACCACCGTCGCCAGTCCGGCGAGTATCACCATCGGATAAATCGCCCAGCCCGGTACCAGGTGATAAAACGGATCGGACATTTTCTGCGGCGCGCCGAGGATCAGCGCGCCCTGCCCCAGGTAGTTCAGCAGCAGTGCGGGCAACACCAGCCAGAACCACACGCGGCGGATCGGCGAAGGGCCGAAATGGCCCATGTCGGCGTACAGCGCTTCGCCGCCGGTGACGGCGAGGAACACCGCACCGAGCGCGAGAAATCCGATGCCGCCGTTGTGCGCGAAGAACAGCACCGCGTAGTAGGGGTTCAGCGCCGCCAGCACCTGCGGATGACCGATGATGCCGCGCACCCCCAGCACCGCGATCGCCGCGAACCACAGCAGCAGCACCGGCCCGAACACCATGCCGAGGCTGCCGGTACCGCGCTTCTGCACCAGGAACAGCACGACCAGGATCAGCAGGGTGATGGGAATGATGTAGGGCTGCAACGCCGGCGTCGCCACGTCGAGTCCCTCGATCGCACTGAGCACCGAGATCGCCGGCGTAATCGTAGCGTCGCCAAACAGCAGCGCCGCGCCGAACAGCCCCAGCAGCATCAGGCAGTAGCGCAGCGAGCCGCGCTTGGCGCGCCACGGATTGAGCAGCGCCACCAGCGCGGCGACGCCGCCCTCGCCCTTATTGTCGGCGCGCATCACCACCACCAGATATTTGAGCGAGATCACCAGCAGCAGCGACCAGATGATCAACGACAGGATGCCGAATACATTCGCCGGCACCGGTTCGAGCGGATGCCCGGTGCCGATGAAGCATTGGCGGAACGCATAGATCGGGCTGGTGCCAATGTCGCCGAAAACCACGCCGAGCGCGGCAAGGCTCAGCGCCAGTGAAGAGGATTCGCGATTCTCGGTAGTGGCCATGTCAGGGAGTGGATTGCTGCAGGTCGTGTGGCGCACATGATAGGGGACATCACCGGCGCCGGCTCTGGCATCCGTCCCCTCCACCGCATACGCATCCGGCGCAACGTATCCTTCACCCGCTATCGCTTCGGCATTTGCAGGTCGTGTTTAATAATATATACTATTTTGTATTTATATAAATATAATTAAACAACCATCAGCCAGATGCCCGCCATAGCGGATGCAGTCAAAAATCTTATCATTGCCATCAGCCTCCATCGCCCGGTTCCGATTTGCGCAAACACCCGCCCCGCTGCCTGTCGCTGCTCCTGTTCGCCACCGTCGCCGGTTGCGCCAGCATGGGCAACAACAGCCCGACGCCACTGCCGCGGGACGCCAACACGCTTGATGCCGGTCGCGACATCGCCCAAGCGCGCAGTGATGACGCGGCATGGCCGACCGCGACCTGGTGGCAAACCTTTGGGGACCCACAACTCGATGCATTGGTCACCGGCGCCATCGCCGGCAATCCCGGCCTCGCGGCAGCGCAGGCGCGCATCGCGCAGGCACAGGCGGCCGCCAGCGGGGCACGCGCCGCGACACTGCCGTCGGCGCAGGCCAGCGCGGCATTCACCTATACCCGCTTCAGTGAACAGCAGTTTTTCCCGCCGCCCTACGCCGGCAATTTTTACTGGAACAGCGATGCCCAGATCGATCTCGGCTACGACCTCGACCTGTGGGGCCGCAACCGCAGCGCGCTGGCGGCGGCGCTCGACGGCGTGCAGATCAGCGCCTGTGAGGCACAGGCGGTGCGGCTGGCGCTGGAGGGCGCGGTGGTGCGTGCCTATGCCGGACTGTCCTACCAGTACGCGCTCGATCAAAACTTCAAGGCGATCCTGCGTGACCAGCAGTTGACGCGCGACATTGCGCAGCGCCGTCTGGCCGCGGGCATCGGCACCGACCTCGACGTGCAGCAGGCGCAGACCGCGATTGCATCGACGCAGGCCCAGCTTGAACAGGTCGACGCACAGATGCAGATCCTGCGACACCAGCTCGCGGCGCTGGCCGGCAACGGCCCCGGCTCAGGCGACGATCTCACGCCGCCGGCCCTGCACTTCAGCCAGGCCGCCGCGCTGCCCCGCAGCATTCCGGCGCAACTGGTCGGCCTTCGCCCCGATCTTGTCGCGCAGCGCTGGCGTGTCGAACGCGCAGCACGCGACATCGACGTCGCCAAAACCGCGTTTTATCCGGACATTAACCTCGCCGCGGTCGCCGGAGTGCTCAGCCTCAACTTCAGCAAGCTGCTCAGCGGAAGCGCCGCCCAGGCCGGCATCGGCCCGGCGATCAGCCTGCCGCTTTTCGACGGCGGCCGCCTGCGCGCGAACCTGCAATCACGCAGAGCGGAATACGATGGCGCGGTCGCCGACTACGACGCCACCCTGGTCGCGGCGCTGGAAGATGTCGCTGATCACATCAGCGCCCTGCGCTCGCTGGCATTGCAGTCACAACAACGCAACGCCGCGCTGGCATCCGCGCAGCGTGCGCACACGCTGGCGCTGAAAGCATTTCGCGCCGGACTCACCGATTACCTCAATGTGCTCAGCGCGCAGTCCGCACTCAACACCCAGCGCGGCCTGGTTGCGGAAATCCAATTCCGGCAACTGCTGGCCGCTGCAGGCCTCAACCAGGCGCTCGGTGGCGGTCTGATGGTACGCAGCGACGAACACGCGCCCACCGCGCCTGCACCGGATCATGCCGATGAACAGTGACCGCGCCACCGCGTGGCGCGAACTGCTGCGCGAGGAAGGCCAGATCTGGATCGCCGCGCTGCGCACGCTGGCCGCGATCCTGCTGGCCATTGGCATCGCTTTCCGCCTCGGCCTCGACTCGCCCGCCAGCGCCGGTGTCACCGTGCTGATCGTGTCGCTGCAACATAGCGGCATGGGCCTGGAAAAAAGTTTCTACCGACTGATCGGCACCCTGGTCGGCGCGCTCGCGGCGCTAATGTTTCTGGCGCTGTTCGCGCAGCAACGCGACCTCTTCATGTTCGCCCTGATCGCGTGGATCGGCCTGTGCGTCGCAGGATCGAGATGGCTGCGCAATTTCCAGGCTTACGGCTTCGTGCTGGCCGGCTACACCGCCTACATCATCGGCTACCCGGCCTATGAACACGCCGATGCGGCATTCGAGATCGCGGTCGATCGCGTCAGCGTGGTGGTGCTCGGCATCCTCTGCGGCGGACTGTTCAGCAGCGTGATCTTTCCGCGTTCGTCGACGCCGCAACTGGTGCGCGCGGTGCGCAAGAGTTTCGTCGACTTCTCCGGCTTCATCGAGCAAGCAATCGCGCGCCACGTCGACCGCGGCTTCCTGCAGAAAGCGCAACAGGGCTTTGCGCAGGATGTCATTACGCTGGAAGAAGTGCGCAGCGCCAGCTTTTTCGAGAATCCCGCGAGCCGCATCCGCAGCCAACGCCTGCGCCGGTTCAACGGCGAGTTCATGACCGCATCGACCACCCTGCACGCAGTGCACCGGCTGCGCGAAGACCTCGCCGAACGCGGCTACGCCGACGTCCTCGCCGCGCTAAGGCCGCTCGACCGGACTTTCCTGCGCGCACTGCAGACCGGCAGCGGTGAGGTGCCCGGCAGCGCGGCAGCGGCGGCCCCGGTCGCCGTGCAGCTTGCGGCGCTGGCCGCCGGCTGGGATTCGCACGCGACACTGTCACAGCGCCGGCTGCCCGCGAATACTGCCGACGGCCGCCGCATCGAACTCGACAGCGCACTGGTGATGCTGCACCAGCTGGCCATCGAAACCCGCGACTACACCGAGACCTTCGCTTCGCTGGACGCGCCGCGCAGCAGCCGCGAACGCACACACGCGCCAGGCCTGGTGTCGCACGCCGACGGCCTGATGGCATTGATCGCGGGACTGCGCGCGATGCTGACGCTGGCGGCAGTCAGTGCGTTCTGGATCTATTCCGGTTGGGCCGATGGTTTCCCCGCTGCGCTGCTGGCGGCGGTGGCCTGCGCATTGTTCGTCAACGCGCCGGTGCCGGTGCGCGCCGCCGGCCAGATGCTCAAGGGCTTCGTGCTGGGTTTTGCAGCGAGTTTCATCTGCCTGAGCTTCGTGCTGCCACGCCTCGAGGGCTTCGAGCTGCTGTGCGCAGGGCTCGGACCCTTCCTGCTGATCGGAACGCTGCTGATGGCGCGGCCCGCAACCGCCGGCATCGGCACAGGGTACGGCCTGATGTTGCTGGTCGCGCTGGGACTCACCAATACCATGCACTACGACGTGATCGAACTGCTCAATGGAGGACTGGCGCAGTTGCTGGGACTGGGCGCCGCGATGCTGGCGTTCGCGCTGATCCTGCCAGCGGGTCATCCGTGGCGGGCGCAGCGTCTGCGCCGCATGCTGGCGCGAGAAATCACGCTGACGCGCAGCGGCCGGATCACCGGCCTGCGTCACCGCTTCGAGAGCCATGTGCGCGACCTCATGCTCCAGCTCGGCACACTCTATGGACCGGATGCCGCCGCAAGACTGCGCGACAGCGCCTACGGTGTGCGCGTGCTGGAAACCGGCATGGCGATGATCAGCCTGCGCGAAATCGTCGCTGCGCCTGCGCTGCACAGCTATGCACCGAATATCGAACAGTGCCTCGACACCGTCGCCGATGCCTTCGTCCGCGCCAATGCCGAATCGCTGCATCAAGCCTGTGTCAATCTGGCCGGACTGCGTGCTTATATCGATGCGGATGCCACAGCCGGCGCCATGCCATTGCTGATTCGCACGCGCGCCGACCTGCGCGTACTGCAACTGGCACTGGCCGAGCATGCCGGGCTGGTTCGCGAGCGGGAATCGGCGCGCCGTATTCATCCGGAGCCGCTTGCGCATGCCCCGTGAACTAAGCCTGTTCGGCATCTATTTCCCGACCCTGCTGCTGGTGTTCGCTGCCGCCGCGATCATTTACTGGTTGCTGGACAGCATGCTGGCGCGGATCGATTTCTATCGCCATGTGTGGCATCCCGCACTGTTCCGCGCCTGCCTGTTCGTGTGCCTGCTGGGCATCCTCGAAAGCCTGGTTTTTGCCTGACGCGCATCACCACCGAGATCTCCTCATGTCGAACTCCATCATGCGTGTCACCCTCACCGTCCTGATCTTCGCAGCGGCGTTATTCCTCGGCTATCGCCTGTGGACCCACTACATGTACAGCCCGTGGACGCGCGACGGCCGCATCCGTGCCGACGTGATCCGTGTCGCGCCGGATGTCGCCGGACCAGTCACCGCCGTCGCCGTGCACGACAACCAGGAGGTACACAAGGGCGACCTGCTGTTCAGCGTTGATGCGGCGCGCTATCTGATCGCCGTGCAGCAGGTACAGGCCCTGCTTGATGCAGTACGCACCGAGATGACACAGAAGCAGCGCGAAGCCCACCGCCGCGCGACGCTGGATGCGGCGGTAGTGTCCAGCGAGAGCCGCCAGTCGGCCAGCGCCGCATCCGCCGCCGCGACCGCCAAGGCGCAGGAAGCCGAGGCCGCGCTGGCCGCCGCGCAGCTCAATCTCCAGCGCACGCAAGTGCTGGCACCGGTCGATGGTTATGTCACCCACCTCGAAGTGCATCCCGGCGATTACGCGGTCGCCGGACGTCCGATGCTGGCTGTGGTCGATCGCCATTCGTTCCGCGCCGAAGGCTACTTCGAAGAAACCAAGATTCCCGGCCTGCGCGTCGGCGACGCGGTGGATATCCGCCTGATGAGCGGCGGCCCCGTACTCAAGGGCCATGTCGAGAGCATCGCGCGTGCCATTGCCGACACCGAGGACAACGGCCTGCTGTCGAGCGTTAATCCGACTTTTCACTGGGTGCGGCTGGCGCAGCGTATCCCGGTACGCATCCATATCGACCGGATCCCCCAGGACCTGATCCTCAGCTCCGGCATGACTTGCACGGTTACTGTGCATCCCGGCCACAAAACATGACACTGCATCTCTCAGCTGGCACAACAGCTCAGCCGTTTGGGGCAGGTCTGCACCCGGATCGCCGGTATGCTGCGCAACCTCCTCAATCGGATAAGCAGAAAACGCACATGACACAGAAATGGTCCCTGACCGATATGCCCTCCCTCGCTGGAAAGATTGCCGTCGTCACCGGTGCCAATCGCGGGCTTGGTCTGGAAATCACCTGCGGACTGGCCGGCGCGGGCGCAACCGTGGTCATGGCCTGCCGCGATGCCGCGCGCGCGCAGGCTGCGCAAGCCGAGGTGCACCAGCGGGTACCCGATGCCCGGCTCGAAGTGATGGCACTGGACCTTGCCGACCTCGAATCGGTACGCGATTTCGCGCAGGCGTTCGAGCAGAAATTCACTCGCCTCGATCTGCTGTGCAACAACGCCAGCGCGATCATGGTGCCCAAGCAGAAAACCCGCGACGGCTTCGAGATGCACATCGGCGTCAACCATCTCGGCAGTTTTGCGCTGACCGGTTTGCTGCTGCCGCGCCTGATCGCCACACCCGGCGCCCGCATCGTCAATACCGCCAGTCTCGCGCACGGCCTCAACAAGGGCCTGAACCTCGACGACCTGCATTTCGAACATACGCCCTACAAGGAGATGGAAGCCTACGGCCGCAGCAAGCTGGCGGCGCTGCTGTTCACCTTTGAACTCGACCGCCGCCTGCGCGCCATCGGTGCAAACGTACTCGCCACCGCGGCACACCCCGGCTACACCAATACCAATCCAGACCTCGGCGGATTTTTCATGCGCCTGAGCACCCGCCTGTTCGCGCAGGCGGTCGCGATGGGCGCCCTGCCCGCACTCTACGCAGCCACCGCAACGGATGTACAAGGCGGCGAATATTTCGGCCCCGGCGGCTTCAAGCAGCTGGGCGGCCACCCCGCCCGTGTCGACTGTCGCGCCGATGCGCATGACCCTGTGCTGGCAGCAAAACTGTGGGCCCAGTCGGAACAGCTTACCGGCGTACATTATCTTGACCGGCAAGTCGCCTGATCCGGCATTCCTCCAAACAATTCGGGACTCGAACATGAACACACCACAAACCGGCACTGAAAAAAGTCACAGCATGGTCATCGGCTATCTGCTGTGGATTTTCGGATTCATGGGCGCACACCGTTTTTACTACGGCCGGCAACTCACCGGCACGCTCTGGTTTTTGACGCTGGGCCTGTTTTTCATCGGCTGGATCATCGACCTGTTCCTGATTCCTGGCATGGACCGCGATGCCGACCGGCGTTATCGCAGCGGAGCCACCGACTACTCAGTGGCGTGGCTGCTACTGACTTTTCTCGGCATTTTCGGCCTGCATCGCTTCTACATGGGCAAGTGGATCACGGGCATCATTTATCTCTTGACCGGCGGACTGTTGCTGCTGGGCGTGCTCTACGATTACTGGACGCTCAATGGCCAGATTGACGAACGTAACCGGCTAGTCACGGCCTGAACAACGCTTATGGCACTGACCGCAACGCTGTATAACTTTTCCATCCAGATCGCCGACATGGACCGGGGCGTCTACGAGACGCTGGATCTGCGCGTCGCACAACACCCTTCCGAGACGGCGGAATACATGCTGACCCGGGTGCTCGCCTATTGCCTGGAATTTCAGGAAGGCATCACATTCACCGAAGGCGTCTCTGCCGTGGATGAACCCGCCGTGGTGGTGCGCGATCTCACCGGCCGCATCACCTCATGGATCGAAGTCGGCGCGCCCGACAGCGAACGCCTGCATCGTGGCAGCAAACTCGCCGGCCATGCCGTCGTCTATACCCATCGCAGTGCACAGCAGGTTCTGGCGCAACTCGATGGCCGGAAAATCCATCGTGTCGCAGAAATCGCCGTGCATGTCCTGGGCCGCGCCTTCATCGAAGCCGCCGCTGCTGTGCTGCAGCGACGCGCATCGATGGCGTTGTCGGTGACTGAACGGCAGCTGTATCTCGACATCGACGGCAAAACCTTCAACACCCAGATCGAAACACATGCCATCGCATGAGACTGCGGCCGTTGAAACAGCAGTCCGGCACTGGCTGGATCAGGTCGTCATCGGTCTCAATCTCTGTCCGTTTGCGGCCAAGCCGGCGCGGGCCGGCCGGATCAGCATTACCGTCAGCGAGGCACGCAACGAAGAAGCCTTGCTCACCGACTTGCATGCAGAATTAACCCGGCTCGACAACACCGATGCTGACGAACTGGAAACCATCCTCCTGGTGATCCCGCGGATGCTGCAGCTGTTCGACCGCTACAACCAGTTTCTCGACATGGCCGATGCCCTGCTCGACGAGTTTGAATGGGCCGGCATCTATCAGATCGCCAGTTTCCACCCACGCTACCGTTTCGATGGCACCACTCCCGATGCGCGGGAAAACCTTACCAACCGCGCGCCCTATCCAATCCTGCACCTGCTGCGCGAAGCCAGCCTGGATGATGCGCTGGCGAACTATCCAGACCCTGAAGAAATCCCCGCGCGCAACATTCAGCGCATGGAAAAACTCGATGCCGCCGAACTGCGCAAGCTGTTTCCCTATCTGGCTTCCAGCGACGATCCCGCCTGCTGATTAATCGGCGCCGGCGGCGATCCGGTCGCCGAAAAGTCCCGGCTGAGCGCCTGCACCGGCGGGTTCTTCGAAATTGCCCAGACCGACCCCTACCAGGCGATAACGCATGTCCGCGCCCAGATCGACGCGTTCGCGCAGGGCCAACGCAATACGCGTCAATTCCTCACACGACGCCGGCGGGTGCTCAGGTGTGTGACTGCGCGTGATTATCCTGAAGTCGCTGGTTTTCAGCTTGAGCACTACGGTACGGGCGATGCGGGTTTCCTGGCATGCCCCAGTCCAGGTTTTTTCGGCCAACTGCCGAATCTTCGGCCCCAGCGCCGATAACGGCACGTCCTGTTCAAACGTATCTTCGGCGGACACCGACTGCGTGGGCCGGTTCGGCTCCACCGGGTTCTCGTCAACGCCGCGCGCAAGTTGATGCAGGCGCAGGCCGTAACGGCCGAAGTGATGTTCCAGCGTCAGCAGGTCGCGTTCGCGCAACTCGCCGACCGTATGGATACCCATGCTCGCAAGCCGCGCGTTCGTCACCTTGCCGACACCGGGAATACGCTGTACCGGCAGCGGCGTGAGAAACACCTCTATCTCACGCGGCCGGATCACGAACTGACCATCCGGCTTGCGCCAATCCGAGGCGATCTTGGCGAGAAACTTGTTCGGTGCGATGCCCGCTGAGGCTGTGAGATTCAGTTCTGCCCGTATCTGATCGCGTATCGTCCGCGCTACTTCTGTCGCCGCCGGCAAGCCGGTCTTGTTGACGGTGACATCGAGATACGCCTCGTCCAGCGACAGCGGTTCCACCAGATCGGTGTGCCGCAGGAAAATTTCGCGCGCCTGCCGTGAAGCCGCGCGGTAGCGGGTGAAATCCGGCGGCACGAACACCGCATCGGGACACAGGCGCTCGGCACGCACTGCGGGCATGGCCGAGCGCACGCCGAATTTGCGAGCCTCGTACGACGCTGCACATACCACCGAACGCGCACCGCGCCACGCCACCACCACCGGCCGGCCGCGTAGCGTGGCGTCGTCACGCTGTTCCACGGAAGCGTAGAACGCATCCATGTCGATGTGGACGATTTTGCGCACGGGGAGAGTTTTGCGAAGCGATTGCTTATCGTAAACCCAGGCATTGCAAACGCAAAAAGCCGCTGCTACAGCCAAAGGGGAAAGGACGGATCAGGGGGAGGAACCATCCCATGACCGCGCATCAGGGGGCGGATGCGGGGTCTGGCTGCAGCAGCGACGCGAACGATAATGCCAAAGCAAGCTTAATCTTAGCTGAACCCCCAGCAAGCCTTTTCTTACTGGACAAACCGAACGTCACACTGATTCAGCCAAAAACCACCATGCTCTGGCGACTCAGAGCCACTGCTTCGCCGCCAGGTCCCCAGAGCATGCCGGTCTGACTGGTGTAGCCATCGTGCGCTGCGGTGAGTTCCGCATCCATGCGCCAGCCCTGCAGGGGCAGATCATCGAAATGATCGCGCAGGAATTCGATCATCCAGGTCAGTGAACTGCCCGGCGCCGGTGACTTCAGCAGGGACAGGCCCACCGGCGGAATCACGTCGGCGATCGCCAGCACATGGGCATCGGTCGTCGGGCCGGTATCGTGCATGCCGATTTCCAGGACATTTTCCGGCAGCGTCGCACCGGTGAACGGCAGGCCGCCGCTCAGCCAGCGCACCGCGAAGTGCTTGAGAAAGACCGGCGTGACGCCGGCAACGAAACGGAAATCGATCGGCTTTGGAGACACGATTTCAGGCTGCCTCGGCGTGATCGCCAGCTTCGACGGCCGGCTGTTGCCGAACACGCCGATGACGATGCACTGCGTCTGTCCGCCTTGCATCAGCAGCGCCTGGACGTGGACCGCACTCTTGCCTGTTCGCAGCACGCTGGCCTGCACATCCACCGTACCGGCAACGACCGGGGCGATGAAAGTCGTCTGCAGTGTCCGCAGCGGCATGCCCTGCGGAACCAGCCTGCGCATCGCGCGCACTGCCAGCGCCGACTGTAATCCACCGAAGGCACTGCGCCCCTGCAGCCAATCTTCACCAACGACCACACTGAAACCAGTGGGTGTGGTGCTCATGCCATCGAGGATTTCTGAAAAACGCATCGGTCACCTGCTGCAGATCGAATATTTCAAGAACCAAATCATGTCTTCCGGGTATTCTGGCAGGCCGCCGGGATGACGGTCCACGGCAGAATGCACCGCGCTGCGCTACCCTAAGTGCTCGTTCTGCCCCGACCGGAGATCGTCATGACACTACTGCGTTCCTTCCTTCTGGCTTCATCACTGCTGATCGCCGGCGTCGCGCTGGCCCACGACCCGGTGGTGGTGGTGCATGAGCCAGCCAGCCAGCAGCCCGGCTCGAACAGCCTCAATATCCAGAAGAACCATGGCTCGCACTGCGAAGCGATGAACGTCGGCAGCTGCGGCAGCTGCGCGGTGTCCTGCGCCGTCGGCGAAGCGGCGATGTGCCGTCCCGGCAAGGCGGTGGGTCGGGGCGAGGATGCGTCCTGCGTCCGTGACCCGGTGTGCCAGTGCAAGCAGCAAGCTCCGGTGCAATAAGCGTTCACCCTTCGGCAAGCCAGAAACCTGCCGCCGCAAGGCGGCGGGTGAATACATCTTCTGGCTGAATCGACAACGCAGTGTCCCGCCATTTTTTGCCTTCCGGAATACCGTACCGATGAACATCGAAACCCTCGCGGTCCACAGCGGTCGTCACATCGACGGCGACTCCGGTGCGATAGCGCCGGTGCTGAACCTGTCCACCACATTCGAGCGCGCCGGCGACGGCAGCTATCCGCATGGCCATGTCTACGGCCGCGTCAGCAACCCGAACCGGCTGGCACTGGAGCAATGTCTGGCCGAGCTGGAAGGTGGCACGACAGCGGCGGCATTTCCTTCCGGCTCGGCGGCAGTGCTGGCGGTCATGCAGGCGCTGGCGCCTGGTGACCATGTGATCATCCCTCAGGACCTCTACTGGGGCACGGCAGTGATCCTGCGCGACCTGCTGACGCGCTGGGGCTTGCGCCACGACACCGTGGACCAGACCGACCTTGCTGCCGTCGCCAGCGCGCTGCGTCCGCAGACACGGCTGGTGTGGGTGGAGTCGCCGTCCAATCCGCTGATGAAACTGGTCGACCTGCGCCGTATCGCCGCCTGCGCTCATGATGCGGGCGCGTGGTGCGCGGTGGACAATACTTTCGCCACGCCGGTGCTGCAGCGGCCACTGGAACTGGGTGCGGACCTGGTGATGCACTCGACCACCAAGTACCTTGGAGGGCACAGCGACATCATTGGCGGCGCGGTGATTGCGCGCGAGAACAATGATCTGTTCGCGCGCGTGCGTGATTCCCAGACCAAGGGTGGCGCCATTCCCTCGCCCTTCGATTGCTGGCTATTGCTGCGCTCGATCAGCACACTGCCGCTGCGCGTGCGTGCACAGTCGGCGAATGCATTGCGGGTCGCGGAGTTTCTGGCAGCGCATCCGAAAGTGGCGGCCGTCCACTATCCGGGCCTGGCCACACACCCGCAGCACGCGTTGGCGCTCCAGCAGATGCGCAGCGGCGGCGCGATGCTGTCGGTGCAGATCCGTGGCGGTCGCGATGCGGCGCTGGCTGTCACCGCAAACGTGCACTTGTTCACCCGCGCCACCAGCCTGGGTGGCGTCGAGAGCCTGATCGAACATCGCGCTTCGGTGGAAGGCCCGGGCACACGCACACCGGAAAACCTGTTACGCCTGTCGATCGGACTGGAACACGCGGATGACCTGATCGCGGACCTGCGGCAAGCACTGGCCTGACGCAGTCCCCGAAAACCGCCGCGAAATTATTGCCCGAGAACAAGAATCTCAAACGTATCCGGTGCGATGACGGGTCGAGGATGCGGTTGCTCAGCCGTCGGCTTGGGTCGCGGGCCTGTTTCCGCGCTCGACAGATAGATGCGGTGTGTGGCTGTATCCAGCGCCATCGTGCGGGCACTCTTACGCGTCGGCACATTGGCGACAACACTGAAATGATCCGCATCGTCCTCATGCACGATGGTCAGAGTGCCCTCGCCGTTTGAGCTGAAAGCGAGTTGACTTGCGGGGTCGAACGCCGCCGCGTCCGGGTGTTCGCCGATCGGCATTTCGGCGACGCGATGGCCCGACTGCGCGTCCAGCACCATCATCCTGTGGTTGGCGCAGACCGAAAACAGACGCTGGTGCGCAATATCCATCGCCAGCCCCGAAGGTTCCTCGCACGGCGCCAGCGGCCAGGTTGTCACGACCTGGGCTGATGCAGGATTGATCACCGCCAACTCGCTCTTGTCCTCGATATTGACGTAGACGCGGCCATGACCGTCGCTGACCGCGAACTCAGGCTTTCCCGGAAGCGCGATGGTGCCGACGACCTTGAGCGATGCCGCGTCGATCGCCGTGGCATTGTCGCTGTTGCCGTTGAATGTGAAGACACGCTTGGTCGCCGGGTCGTAAACGATCGCATCGGGATTCGCACCGGTGACCTTGACCTGATCCAGCACCTTGAGGGTATCGAGATCGAACGCCGTCACGGTTCCGGCGCGGCCGTTGCTGGTGTAGCCGCGTTTGAGATCCGGCGCCAGCGCGATGCCATGAACGCCGAGAGTTCCGGGAATTTCGCCGATCAGCTTTCCCGAGTTCGCGTCGATCACCGCGACATGATCGGAACGGCTGATAAACAACCGCTGCCGCTGTGCGTCCACAGCCAGATAATCCCAACCTTCGGTGCCGCCGAGCCTGTAGCGATCGACGATGCGATAAGCGTGATCCGCCGGCTTTCCCGCAGGGCCGGCGACGGCAGAGGTACACACGCCAAGCATCAGGACAAAGCTCAGTACGCCGGTTCGCATGGGATACGCTCGCAGAAAAAAATGGGTCAGGATTCCGTGATAGATGAGATCATTCCAACTCCGCCGCCGCACGCCCGCGCTGCCGCGCCTCGGCTTCGCGCCGCGCCTCTTCGATCTGGTCGAGCACGGCATCGACGTCGGCCTTGGCGGCGGTGTGGACATAGTGGCCGGTGAGCGGCGTATCCGGCTTCAGTTCGCCGACCTCGTAGAGCTTCCAGATTTCGTGGGCATATTCCGTCTTCAGCAACTCCGGCGCGGCCTGGGCGAAGGTCGCGCGCATGTTGTTGATGTCGCGCTCCAGCATGCGGAATGCGTTGTTGTTGCTGGAAGCATTGATCGCCTGCGGCAGATCGATGATGACTGGCCCAGTGGCATCGAGCAGTACGTTGTATTCGGAAAGATCGCCGTGGATCAGGCCCGCACAGAGCATCAGCACGATCTGCCGCATCATGAACGCGTGCCACTGGCGCGCCTGCTCCGGGGTCATGTCGACTTCGTTGAGCCGCGGCGCGGGATTGCCATGTTCGTCCTGCACCAACTCCATCAGCAAGACACCGGCGTAAACACCATGCGGCTGCGGCACGCGCACACCGGCGCTGACCAGGCGATAGAGCGCATCGACCTCGGCATTCTTCCACTCGGCTTCCTGCATCTTGCGGCCGTGGCGGCCGCCGCCCTTGCCCATCGCACGCGCATCACGGCTGCCGCGTGCCTTGCGGCCTTCCTGGTATTGGGCAAGCTTGTGGAAGCCGCGGTGCTCGGCGTCCTTGTAGACCTTGGCGCAGCGGGTATGGGCGCCGCAGGTGACAATGAAGACCGACGCCTCCTTGCCGCTCTTGAGTTGGCGGACAACCTCGTCGACCATGCCCTCGTCTACCAGCGGCTGCAGGCCTTTGGGGATTTTCATGACGTGCGATGAATCACTCGGAACCCGTCGGCGCTACCGGTCGTGGAACATAAAATCAACGGGGTTGTCGCGAACCGCCGCGCTACAGAAGTCACGCGCAAACCGCTATCTCTTCTTGGCCTTCTCGGCCTTGGCCGCGCGCTTTTCCTTCAGGTTCAGCGCAGGCTTCTTCTTGGTGTCCTTCTTGCTGTCCATGCCCTTGCTCATGTTGCCTGCTCCTGTGGTGTTTCTGTCGCCGCGGGTTCGGCGGTGCCGTCACGGGCCTGTTTCTTCTGACGCTTTTCTTCCTGCTGCTTGATCTTCTTCAGTTCACGCTGCCGCTTGTCGAACTGGTAATTGGGCTTGGCCATGGGCGCTCCTTCGATAGTGGTGCTCAGTGTAAAGCGAATCCGGAAGTACCGCCCGGGTCTGGAAGGCGGCACCTGCCTGCAAGCTGCCGCGCTGAGCCGTGCTGCTGTTAAGCTCCCTGTTCTTACCTGCAGCAGGAGTTTCTGAAATGAACATGCGCACCAGTCTTATCGGCCTTGCCCTGGCTTGCGGCCTTGCCCTATCCGCCTGCTCCAAGGCCACCGCGGACAACTACGCCAAACTCGAGGCCGGCATGACGCAGGATCAGGTACATGCCATTCTCGGCAAGCCCGACCAGGTCTCCGGCGGCGGCATCGGCTCGCTGACGATGAACACCGAAACCTGGAATGGCAGCAGCCAGACCATCAGCGTCACCTTTGCCGGCGACAAGCTGGCGTTGAAGAATATCGAGCCGCTCAAGCAGTAGACTGGGCCGCTTGAAGCCGGTTCATGTGCGACCCGCTATCGCCTGAGTTCTCCACGGTTTTGTTATTAAATATACAATAAATAATAATTTATATTATATTTTATAACTATAAATCAGGGCGCCAATGGCACAGCGGGTAGCGCTCGCAGCGGCATTCATTCCTTACATATCTCCTAATCGTGACCAATATCCGCGATGCCGTGACCGCCGTGCTCACCCACGGCGACGAAATGTTCCTGGTGCGCAGGCAGCCCTATCTGCCGGCGTTCAGCGGCTACTGGGCGTTCCCCGGCGGCAAGGTCGACAAGACCGATACCGACGACGCGCTGGCGCATCCGCTGCTGCGCGCACATTCGCCGCGCCTGCTGCGCGCGCTGGCGCGTGAGATGACCGAAGAGTTGGGCTACGACCTGTTCGCGGCAGTGAGCGCAGGCGCAGTGTCCGCGGTCAGCTACCTGGGCGAAATCACCACGCCGGCGTTCTCGCCGCTGCGCTTTCGCACGCATTTCTTCCGTATCGAATTGCATCAGCGCCCGGCACTGATTGTGGACGCTGAAGAAGCCGCGGAGTCGGCGTGGCTGCCGGCCCGCACCTGGGAAGAACGCTTCCAGCGCGGCCGCTTGCTCACCGCGCCACCGACGCTCAGCGTGATTCACTGGCTCGCGACCGGCGACACGGCGTTGCCGGATTTCGACTATCACGTCGATATAGAAACGCAGGTGCCTTGGGTCGAGCAGGTCGGCGGCCTGCGCATGCTGATGCCGCGCTCCAACACGATCCCGCCGGCCGATCGCACCAACTGTTTCTGGCTGGGCGGCAACGGCTCGCCGCGCGTGCTGGTCGATCCGGCACCCGACAGCGACGACGAGATGCAGCGGCTGTGCAAGCTGATCGACGATTTTGGCGTCGACCAGATTTTTCTCACCCATCACCACCCCGATCACCGCGAGCGCGCCAACCTCATCGCACGCCGCTACGATGTGCCGATGGCGATGAGCGTCGACACGCACGAGCGCATCGCCAGGCGCGTGCCGGGCTATTTCGACGGCATCACCGTCCGCACCTGTGCCGAAGGCGATGTGCTCACCGAATGGCTGGGCGAAAAAGTCTTCCTGTACGCAGTGCCCGGACACGATGAAGGCCAGCTCGCGCTGATGCCGGAATCGCGCAGCTGGTGCATCGTCAGCGACCTGATCCAGGGCATCGGCACGGTCGTCGTCGGCGGCCCGGAAAGCAGCATGCGCAAGTATTTCGACTCGCTGCAGCGCGTGATCGACTGGGACCCGGCGGTGATCATCCCCTCGCACGGCATGGCGCTGGGCACCACCTACCGCATCCGCGAAACCCTCAAGCACCGGCACATGCGCGAGGAACAGATCCTGCAACTGCACACCGAGGGCATGGAACCGCAGGCGATGTTGCCGAAAATCTACGCCGGTCTCGATCCGCGACTGGCGCCGCTGGCGCTGATGAACATTCACAGCCACCTGCAGAAGCTCAGGGACGAAGGACGGCTAGATTAAATCCGGTTCTTTTGATTTTGGCCGAACGTTTCATCGAGCCTCCCGAAGCAATGGTGCGACGACGCGTTGCAACCGCTCATGGGTCCATGATGGCTGCTCGTCGTCCCAACTGTTGTCGACCAACAGCCCTGCCCGATTGATCGTGAAACTCACCGGCAGCCGCCAGATCCGGCCATAGTCGCCGGCCCACGCGCTGCCCAGCAATCCGACAGGAAAACTCAGAGCTGCGGCAATTTTTTGCACCTCTGGCAAGTTCTCTGGCCCATCCAGACTGAATCCCAGCACCTGTAGCCCTTGCCCGGCGTGGGCTGCCGCATAGGCTGACAGCAGCGGTAGTTCGTCACGGCAGGGCACACACCACGTGGCCCAGAAAGTGAGGATGACCACTTTGCCACGCAGGCTTTCCGTGGAAATCGTCTGCCCATCCAGCGTATGCAACACCAAGGCGGGTGCGGGTTCACCGACCACAGCCCCGCCACCCGCGCACGCCGCAAGTGGAAAACCCGACACGATAGATGCAGCGCACCAAGTCAGCGCCTGCCGCAGCAAGGCTCGGCGTGCGGCCGATACCGGCCGGTCCGGGCAACAAGCATGACGGGACACCGGCGATCTCATGTCAAAACGCGTAGCTCAAACCAACGCTCCCGGTCCAGCGTGGAAACACTTGGTAGCCTTCGAGGTAACTGAATACCGGAACCTGTAAAAAAGCATAGGCATGAACCTGTTTCAGCAAGCTCGCCGTGATACCGGGGCTGAGGTAGACCACGGTTCCGGCGGTGTCGGTGTTATCTGCCAGCGCGCCTTGATCAGGATTCTTGTGCGTCACATTGACCTGCAATTGCGGGACCCAGCGAGGATTGCGCTCGTAGCGCAGGCCAAAGCTTAGGTTTTCCGTATTGCCGGGGCGGAAATCGGCGTTCGGCTGGTTGAGCGCGTGAACCACCGCGGCCTGAATCTGGCCATTGATGAACGCGTCGAAGTTTTGGCTGACCGCCTGGTAGTAATACGCGCCAACGATGAGGTCCGTGCTGCCGGTGCCCGGGTTCAGGCTGGCATCGAGCGCCGTCCCGGCATTGGGACCGGTCGAGAAAAACACCGGATCGCGCCCTGCTGTTTCACCCGTGACGGTATTTTGGCCTCCGTAACGGCCCGTGGGCACTTTGACGCCTAGCTGCACACCGAGGTTATGCGTGGGCAGCAATCCCTGATAGCTGCCGATGAGTTTGATATCTCCCAAGCCGTCGCTATCGGCGCTACTGATGTTTGCAGAATTGATATCGGTCGTCGTGGCGTTGCCGTAGGTGGTGTGACTGCGCTCGATGTAGGGAATCAATGCGCTGTAGCTCCAACTGGCGCTGGGGCTGTAGGTGATCCCCGCTGTGAGATAGCGATTGATAGTGTCGTGCTCGACCTCCTGGCTGCCGCCCGCATCATTGATGGCAGCGACTTGTGCGGGCGAAATCGAGCCATAGCCATGGCGCAACTGGTCCTGATTGATGAAGTCGTATTCCAGATTGACCCGCCAGCCGGCCATGGCGGAATAGCCCATCGCGGCATCCGCACTCAGGGAGCAGCCGCAGGTGGCGCACGCCTGAGCGGCAAGGGGTGTAACAGCAAGCGCCAGCAAGGAGCAGCGCAAAAAAAATGAGGGCACGGGAGTTTCCTGTCGATTGAATGGCATGTAGCAACACATGGCGCCCCGATTTGCGGAAACGGCATGGAATGTGTGCTATCGGATCAGGAAAGAGTCGGTGGGCCGCGGGCCGGCGGTTGCAGCTGCGGCGAAGCGCTGCGGTTGAGAACTGCGCTCCAGCCCAGCCGGAAATCAGCCAAGCCCGGAGCGAAGGAAAACGCGATTTTTACGCTCGGCAGCGCCGGGCCGGCCGCGGCGCCGAATGGGCACTGGTCGAGAGATGTGGTGCCTGCACCCGAACCATTTGCCCCCTGTTCATGCGTCGCAAACTCGCCATGGTGGCAGATAACCAGTAGCGCGCCATGACGCGTCGCGGCACCTGTTGCAGACGGCATGAACCCAGCCGGGATCAGGCCGCGATAGAACACGCTGGCCAGCACCAGCCAGATGACGAGAAAATGCCGTTGTTTACGCGTAAACGACATGGCCAGAAAACTGCTATTCGCCCCGAATCATGTGGTTACCACGAGACCTATAGAGTAACTGACCAGAAAGGATATGGACCAAAATCGCACAAATATTTTGCCCGCCATAGCGAACCCGTGGGGACCTGACCTGAGCGGATGGTGTGCTCCCGCCTGCCGGAAATTGCCGGACACAGACTATTTATTGATCACCATGCTCAGCTCGACATTGCCGTCATGGAGCGATTCAACCTTGATGACGTGATAGTCGCGTGCCGGCGCCACCCAGCTGTGTGTGCTGCGTGAAGTGCTGTCGATGCGATCGACGCGGATGGTGTCGAAGCTGCCGACCGGCGTATCGATCTTCTCGTGGCCGAGAATCGCGAAGCGGTAGTGGTTGATGTCCTTGGCGTCGACCGTCATGAACTCCGCCTCGCTGCGCCTGGTGGTGTCGGGCTGCTGCATCACCCACAGGCGGATCGCCTGCTGCAGGCCGAAGCGGTCGTAAGCAATATCCGGCAGATCGCGAACAGTGGTCTTGCCGCTTTTCACGGTCTTGACGGTCTTGCTGGTCCAGTCAAAGTCCAGCGTGAAGCCATCATCCGGGCGCTTGTCGATGCTGTACTGGTAATGGCTCGGACGGATGATGCCATCGCGGATGCAGAACAGGCTGATCTCGTGCGGCGAGCCATAGAGCCAGCGCACCGGGCCGACCGGGTTGGTCACCGATTCGTATTTGTAGCAGCCGCGGGTTTCCGCAGGCGACAGTGTGATGCTGGCATTGCCCAGCGGAAAGCCGTTCCAGGTCACGTCGAAACTCATGCTGCCGGTCTTGAGCAAGGCAATGGCGGCATCGGTCTTCGCATCGGTTTTTACATCGCTCGCGGTCGCGACAGCGGCGCTCGCAGGCGCAGCCGGCGGCGCATCGGCGGCGCAGGCCGCACTGGCAAAGAACAGCGTCATCCAGATCAGCTTGCGCATCAGCGGAACTCCATTTCGAGATCGTCCATCGTCAGCGGCAACGCCAGGCGCGCACCGCGGAACCGCACATGATTCTCCACCAGTTTCAGGTCCCCGCGCGCCATCCAGGCCAAGGCCTGCGGATAAATTTTCAGCTCGATGTCGCGCAGCACGCGCGTCGCCAGCGTCTGCGCCGTATCCTGCGCCTGCACGCTGACTGCGCCCTGAATGATGCGCGGGCCGCCATCGAGTTCCGCAGTGACGAAATGCACGGTCGCTCCGTGCTGCGCATCACCGGCAGCGAGCGCGCTCTGATGCGTCCTCAGGCCCGGATATTTGGGTAGCAGCGATGGATGGATATTGAGCATGCGCCCGCTGTAGCGGCGGATTAATTCGTCGCCGACCACGCGCATGAACCCCGCCATGACGATAATCCCGGGATGATGGCGGTCGATGACCGCAGCCAGTGCGGCATCGAACACGCTGCGCTCGGTGTAAGCGGTGTGCGGCACCACTTCGGTGAGGATGCCGGCATCGCGCGCGCGCTCAAGACCGGCGGCATCCGCCTTGTTTGAAATCACCGCGGCGATGCGACCAGCGACGCGCCCCGCCTGCTGCGCCTCGATCAGCGCCTGCAGGTTACGGCCCTGGCCGGAGATGAGGACAACGATGTTTTGCAAGACTCAGTCCTGGCTCATGCGTAGCGCACGTCCTGCCTGCCCTTGACCACTTCGCCGAGTATCCATGGCTTGAGCTTCTGCTTCTTGAGCTGCACCAGCGCCGTGTCGGCCTGCAGGCGCGGCACCACCATGACGAAACCGACGCCGCAGTTGAACACGCGCCACATTTCGTCCTGCTCGACGCCGCCCTGCTTCTGCAGCCAGTCGAAAATCTCCGGACGCTTCCAGCTCTGCGTATCGACCACCGCCGCCGTGCCCTTGGGAAAGCAGCGCGTGAGGTTGCCGGTGATGCCGCCGCCGGTGATGTGCGCCATACCCTTTACGCTGACGCCGCTCTCGATCAACTTGAGCACCGGCTTCACATAGATGGTGGTCGGCGCCAGCAGCGCGTCGGCCAGTTCGCCTTTCGGGTTCAGCTTGTAGTGGTTCACCGCGAGAATCTTGCGGATCAGCGAATAGCCGTTGGAGTGCGGGCCGGAAGACGGCAGCGCGATCATCACGTCGCCCGGCTTGATCTTGCTGCCGTCGATCAGCTTGCCATGCTCGGCGACGGCGACGCAGAAACCGGCGAGATCAAAATCGCCCTCGTGATACATGCCCGGCATCTCGGCGGTCTCGCCGCCGACCAGCGCGCAGCCGGCCTGCCTGCAGCCGTTGGCGATGCCCTTGATCACCTGCGCGGCGGTCTTGTTGTCGAGCTTGCCGGTGGCGTAGTAGTCGAGGAAGAACAGCGGCTCGGCGCCGTTGACCAGCACGTCGTTGACGCACATCGCGACCAGATCGATGCCGAGGCCTTCAACGCGGCCAGTGTCGATGCCGAGCCGCAGCTTGGTGCCGACGCCATCGGTGCCCGAAACCAGCACCGGCTTCTTGTACTTCTTCGGCAGGCTCACCAGCGCGCCGAAGCCGCCGACACCGGCCAGCACTTCCGGGCGGCGCGTCGATTTGACGATTTTCTTGATGTCGTCCACCAGTGCATCGCCCGCGTCGATATCGACACCGGCAGCGGCGTAGGTCAGCGGGGCTTTTGGGGTCATGGTCTTGCGCTTCCAGAACGGTTCGGCTGTCATTTTACGTGTCCGCGCCCGATAATTCGCGCATGTACAAAAATCTTCTCTCCGCACTGGCACTGCTGCTCATGGCGGCGGTATTGGGTCTGAACACCAGCACGGCGCAGGCGCAGACCGCTGCGGACTATATTGCGCGTGTGCCAGTCGCCGACCAGAGCGACGCCGCGCGCACGCCAGCGCTGCGCGCCGCGCTGGCCGCAGTCATTGGCCGCGCCACCGGCGACGCCAGCGCCGTCAATGGCCGCGCGGCACCACTGCTGGCGCGGGCCGCATCCTACCTGCAGCAGTACAGCTACCTGACTGATTCACAGGGTCAACAGCAATTGCAGGCGGCTTTCGATCCCAAGTTGCTGGACAGCGCGCTGCATGGCCTCGGCTACCCGGTCTGGGGCATCGCGCCGGCGGCGGTGGATGAAGTGACACTGGCCGTCAGCGGCGTATCGACGCCGCGGCAGTACGCGCACCTGATGAGCTATCTGCAGAACCAGCCGGGGGTCAGCAGCCTGTCGGTTATCGAGATCGACGGCAGCACGTTGCACCTGAGCCTGCGCATGGAAGGTGGCGCGCAGCGGCTGGCCGGCGCGTTCAGTGTCAGCGGCCTGCTCAGCCCGCACAGCAACAGCGTGCCGGGCGAACTGGATTACAGCCTGAATCCCTGAAACAGGATGCGTCAAAACTTCACCCGCTATGCCGGCTGTACGAACGGTAATGTTTAATTTTATAGTCTATATATAATAATACTTAACAAAATATAACGATCTTCATCCGGCATACTGCCACAGCGGGTGAGGGATGGCGGAGTGCAACAGATGAATCTCAAACAACACTGGCCGTGGATCGCCGGCGGCATCGCCGTCCTGGTGCTGCTGTGGCTGCTGACGCCAATCCTGACGCCGTTCGTGGTCGGCGCCGGACTCGCATATCTGGGCGACCCGATTGTCGATCGCCTGCAAAAGCTGCGGCTGTCGCGCACGCTCGGCGTTTGCGTGGTGTTCGTGGTGCTTGGCGGTTTCGGCCTGCTGCTGTTGCTGCTGGTGATCCCGATACTGCAACAGCAGTTCGTCGCCCTGCTGCATGCGCTGCCGGACTGGCTGCGCTGGCTGCAGGACAGCGCGTTGCCGCGCCTGGGCATCGCGCTGCCGGCCGACATGCAGCTCGACGCCGACGGCCTGCGCAAGATCATCAGCGAACACTGGAACAATGCCGGCGGCATCGCGATGGTGGTTTGGGACAAGGTCTCGAAATCCGGCATGGAGTTGTTCACCGTCGCCGCCAACCTGCTGCTGGTGCCGATCGTCAGCTTCTACCTGCTGCGCGACTGGGACAACCTGGTTGCATGGATTCGCGACATGATTCCGCCGCGCCATCTGCCGCAGGTCGGCGCGGTCGCACGCGAGAGCGACGAAGTGCTCGGCGCCTTCATCCGCGGCCAGTTGCTGGTGATGGCGGCGCTGGCGGCGATCTACTCCACCGGCCTGTGGCTGGCGGGCCTCAAGCTGGCGCTGGTGATTGGCATCGGCGCGGGCATGGTCAGCTTCATCCCCTACATGGGATTCATCACCGGCATCACCGCCGCCAGCATCGCCGTGGTGGTGCAGACCGGCGAACTGCTGCCGCTGGTCTGGGTCGCGCTCGCGTTCGGCGTCGGCCAGGTCGCTGAAAGCGCGTTCCTCACTCCGAATCTGGTCGGCGATCGCATCGGCCTGCATCCGGTGGCGGTGATTTTCGCGGTGATGGCCGGCGGCCAGTTGTTCGGCTTCATCGGCGTGCTGCTGGCGCTGCCGTCCGCGGCAGTGATCGCGGTGCTGTTGCGCCACACCCGCGAACACTGGTTGCGCAGCGCGCTCTACCGGGGCGAGTGATGCAGGGCCAGCAACTGCCGCTGCCGGTGCAGCTGCGCGAATCGGCCAGCTTCGACAGTTTTTTCAGTGGCCCGAATACCGATGCCGTCGCCGCACTACACGAGTTGTCCGGTGCGGTGTTCATCTCCGGCGCGCACGGTTCCGGCCGCACGCATCTGCTGCAAGCGGTCGCGCACGCGCGCCGCTGCCCTTATCTGCCGCTGGCAGAGTTGCAGGCGTTTGGCACCGAAGCTCTGACAGGGCTGGAGCAAGCGCCGGCGCTGTGCCTTGACGACATTCACGCCGTGACAACGAACCGCGACTGGGCATTGGCACTGCTGCGCCTGCTGGATGCGCGTCGCGCGCAGAACCTGGCGACGGCACTATCCGCAGACGCGCCGCCCGATCGCATGCCTTGTGCCCTGCCCGATCTGCGCACACGGCTGTCAGCGAGCGCGGTGTTTGGCCTGCATCCGCTGACTGACGCCGACCGCGAACAACTGCTGCGCGAGCGCGCGCAGGCGCGTGGACTGGAACTGGCGCCAGAAGTCAGCCGCTGGCTGCTGCGCCAACTCACGCGCGATACCGGCTCGCTGCTCGCCGCACTGGAAAAATTGGATCGCGCCTCGCTCAGTGCGAAGCGGCGCCTGACGCTGCCGTTCGTGCAATCCGTTCTCGCGCCTGGAACCGCACAAACAGGTTGAGGCCGACGAAATCCAGCGCCGCCAGCGCGGCGACGCCGAAGCACGACCATTTCTGCGCCGGCTGCATGTAGCCCGCCGCGAGCCAGCCGGCGACGTAGAACGCCAGCAGCATCGTCGCCCACTTGAACGTGTAAATCCGCCCGCGCAACAGGCCCGGCAGCGGCAGCAGCAATGGCAGCACCTGAATCAGCCGCACGCTCCAACCGCTGACGAACACCAGTATCGCAATCAGCAGCAGATGGCTGACCAGCGTCACGCCACGCACGCGCGGGCTCAACAGCTTCGGCTGATCATTCATCATCAGGCCGCAAGCTTGAGCGCGATTTCGGCGACGCGCTTCCCCAGCGCCAGCGCCAGTGTTTCCTCATCGCTGGTCAGTGGGCGTCCCTCGCGGCCGGTGCCGGCGACATGCGAAGCGCCGTAGGGCGTGCCGCCGCTGGCAGTGCTGCTCAGCGCCGGCTCGGTGTAGGGCACGCCGACAATCAGCATGCCGTGATGCAGCAGCGGCAGCATCATCGACAGCAGGGTACTTTCCTGGCCGCCGTGCAAGGTACTGGTGGAGGTGAACACTGCCGCCGGCTTGCCCGCCAGCGTGCCGGACAGCCACTGCGCGGAGGTCGAATCGAGAAAATATTTCAGCGGTGCGGCCATATTGCCGAAGCGCGTCGGGCTGCCGAGAATCAGGCCGGCACACTCCTGCAAGTCTTTCTGCTGCACATAGGGCGGACCATCGGCGGGCACGGACGGCGCGACCTTCTCGCACTCGGCCGACACCGGTGGCACCGTGCGCAGACGCGCGACCGCGCCGGATACGGATTCCACGCCGCGCGCGATGCGCCGCGCCAGCTGCGCGGTGGCGCCAGTGCGCGAATAGAACAGGATCAGGATTTCAGTCATGGTGCCGGCCGTTGGCGTCGTGGGCAGATCGAGGAGCGCAAGTTTAAGCTATGCGCTCCACGACTTTGGTTCCGCCATGCACCGTATCGCCCGGATTTTATTGCTGACATTCCCTGCCCTGCTGAGCGGCTGCGCCACGCCGGTGTGGATACCGGTGCCGGCGCCGCGCGCGCAGGTGAAGAGCCAAGCCGTTCCGTCACTGCCGGGTCGGGTCAGCGCCGCAAAGGCCAGCGAGGAGCACGACCTGCTGCTCGCCAGGAATGCCCTGCCGCGGCTGTATACCTACACCGGCCTCAGCGACGCGCAGTTGCAGCAGGTGCACGAAGTGGAACTGGCGATTGCGCAGCGGCAGGGCCACCGCGCCTGGCAGCTGGCCTCGGAACTTGAGCAACAACTCAAGAACCGCATCACGCATCACCGCGTCGCGCGCGGCGAATCGCTGTGGACCATCTCCGGCCGCGAGGATATCTACGACAACCCGTGGCTGTGGCCGCTGATCTGGGATGCCAACCGCGACACCGTGCGCGACCCGTCCAGGCTGCGCGCCGGCCAGACCCTGAAAATCCGCCCCAACCCGACTATCAAGGAAGTTGTGCGCGCGGTGAATTACGCGCATGAGCACGCCGGCTCGCATATCCACATCGGCGAAGTACGTGAGGTCTCGCAATAGGCGCAGAATCGGCATCCGCTGATTGCAATGACGTCAGTGCAGTCGTTATTTTTTATATTATATTGTTATTTATATTAGTAAATATATAACAATATCGGAACGGCTTTCGGTATAGCGGGCGGAGAAAATCATGAACCAGCAGGCGACTCTCATCACCGGTTTCTACGAAGGGCTCCAGCGGCTCAACGCCGCTGCCATGACCGCCTGTTATCACCCGGAAGTGGTGTTCACCGACGCCGTGTTTCAGGGACTCAAGGGCGCCCGCGCTTGCGCCATGTGGCGGATGCTGTGCGAACGCGGCAAGGATCTGCGCGTGGAATTTCGCGATGTGCAGGCCGATGCCCTGCACGGCCGCGCGCACTGGGAGGCGTGGTACACCTTCAGCGGCAGCGGCCGGCCGGTGCACAACATCATCGAAGCGCGTTTCGAATTTCGCGACGGACTGATCTGGCAGCACCGCGACGACTTCGACCTGCACCACTGGGCCGGACAGGCGCTGGGGCTGACCGGCAAACTGCTCGGCGGCACCGGCCTTCTGCAGAACAAGATCCGCGCAAACGCCGCCAAGGCGCTGGATGCTTACATTGCGGGCAACAGGAAGAATTGATTGCGTCTGGACGCTGCGCAGCATTCAAGTGTAAATTTTTAACGTCAATCAAGGCCCGGCACAAATAGAGGAGAGTGCACAATGCTGCGCATCCCGATCATTGCATTCTGTGCCGCCTTGCTGCTGGCCGGCTGTGGCAGCAGCAGTTCCGTCAACTCCGCTGCGCTACCGCCGCTACCTGCGCCGGATGGGCAAGGCCAGCCCGGCCCCGCCGTCGGCACCTCGCGCGCCGGTGTCAGCTACGACGTCAATATTCCCGGCGCCGACGGCAACATCGCCTTCACCGTTCACGAGCCCAGCACTTTGGTCGGCGGCCAGACCTATCCGCTGCTGCTCAACGGCCCCGGCTTCGGCCTGGTGCGCGAAAACGCGGCGCTGCGTGATGTGGAGGCGCCTGCTGGCACGCCGCTGGCAGACATCCAGACCACCGCGCAGTACACCAATGCCGGTTATGGCGTGATCTCGTTCGACCAGCACGGCTTCGGCCAGAGCGGCGGCACCGTGACGATCATGGACCCCGATCATGACGGGCCCAACCTGATCAAGATCGTCGACTGGGCCGAGGTCAATCTGAACTGGGTGATGTACCGCCCTGACGCCAGCGGCAACCCCGGCATGGTGCTGGGCTCCTACGGCGGCTCCTATGGCGGCATGTACCAGTACCTGCTCAACAACATCGACCCGCGTCACCGTCTCAAGGCGATGGCGCCGGCGATTTCGCCGTATGAACTCGGCTACAGCCTGGGTTCCGGCGGCGTGCCGAAATCGGGCTACGGACTCGCGCTCACCGCACTGGGCGAAGACAGCCTCGCCACTGGTGAAGGCGGCATGGACCCGGCAGCTCTGGGCGTGCTCGAAGATGGTCTCGAGAACAATGTTTTTACTGCATCCGATTACGCGTATCTGCACTATCACAGCAATGCCTATTTCTGCGAAGGCGTGACGCAACCGGGCAAGCGCCCGGCGACACATCCACCCAAAGTCGATGTACTGCTCCTGCAAGGCATGTCCGACGCGCTGTTCAACCTCAATGAGGCGAAGGCCAACTACGACTGTCTGAGCGCATCCGGCGGCGACGTGCGCCTGTACACCTACGTTATCGGTCATGTGTTGCCGGCCGGCGCCGGCCTTGCGCCGACCAACGAAGGCCTGTTGCCCACCGGCGCGCCGGGCCTGTCCGACGATTACCGCTGCGGACCGTATGTCGCCGACGCGCTGACCAGGCTCTGGTTCGATGCCAAGCTCAAGCAGGACCCGGCCGCCATCGCGCAGCTCGCCACGATGCCCAACACCTGCATCAATCTCGGCACCAGCGGCGAAGGCGTGGTCGTCAATAGCGTGCCGGTCGGCGGCAGCAACAGCGTGCCGATTGCCGTCACCGCAGTGCCGGAACTGGCGCCGGTGCCGATGACCGTGCCGCTGTATACCGCCACCACCACCACGGTCGTCGCCGGCATTCCCACCGCGACGCTGACCCTGGCCGATCCCAACGCCACGCCGGCGCTGCCGGCCGGACTGCCGCTGGGCGTGAGCAGCAATGATGCGATCATCTATGTTTCGGTCGGCGTCAGCCGTGCCGGCGCGGTACCTGCCGCGCTTGAAATCCTCGGCGACCAGATCCGTCCGGTACGCGGCTTCGGCACACAGACCCTGCAACTCAACGGCATCGGCGTGAAGCTCAACGCCGGCGACCAGCTTTCGCTGGTGATTGCCGGACAAGCGCTGACGCAGTACCCGCTGATCATCGCGCGCAACCCGCTGCTGCCCACGGTCAACGTTTCCGGCAGCGTGCAGTTGCCGGTGCTGGGCAATGTATCAACGTTGAACTGATCCGCCGCAGACATGCCTCCGCTGTGATGCTTCCTGTCTGGAAGATTGTTTTTATTTATTAATTTATTTTATATTTATACGATATATAGTAACAGTCTCCATGATGCAAAGCCCTACAGCGGGCAGCGATTCACAGCCGCTGTCAGGGTTGATCTGACCTTGTGAAGCGTGAATGCAAGCGAGTCATTGCCTGCTGCAATAAACCAGCCTTGTCGCAACAAGCCTGTTGATTCTGGGCATTGCCCAAACCGCCACGCGATGTTGTAAGGTTTACCGCAGATATCGACACGCCCTGATTACGACACTAACTGTTCGACCGCGGTAGTATCACGCCTGCTTACCCTGATACGGCAACCGCAGCAATGATCGGGTTTATCTCGCCATATATGGCGAGTCGCGCCACCGCATACGCCAGTTCCTCAGCGAAACACAAAAGGAAGACCACTGCATGATTCCGGACCTTGCCAATCGCACCCCGCTCTCCTGTCTGTACTACTGGGAAAAAAATCGTGCCCAGACCGTGCATTTCACGCAGCCTGTGGGTGGCGGTCGGGTGGTGGACTACACCTGGTCGCAGATCATGGACCAGGTACGGCGCATGGCCTCACATCTGCAGTCACTCAATCTGCCGCCGCGCAGTCAGGTTGCGATCCTGGGCAAGAACACCGCGCACTGGATCATGACTGACTGGGCGATCTGGATGGCGGGCCACGTCACCGTGCCGCTGTATCCGACACTCAACGCCGACACCGTGCGCTACATCCTCGAGCACAGCGAATCGCGTCTGCTGTTCATCGGCAAGCTCGATGACTGGCACCTGATGAAACCCGGTGTGCCCGCGAGCATGCCGGTGATCACCCTGCCGCTGGCGCCCGAGACCGAAGGCCAGAACTGGGACGATCTGATCTCGCGCAACCTGCCACTGCAGGGCGAACCCGAACGCGATCTCGACGAGATGGCGACCATCGTCTACACCTCAGGCAGCACCGGCCAGCCCAAGGGCGTGATGCAGAGTTTCCGCTCCTTCAATGTCTGCGGCACCCTGATGAGTGACATTGCCGACGCCGACGAGACTGATCGGATGCTGTCCTACCTGCCGCTGGCGCATGTCGCTGAACGTCTGGTGGTGGAGAACAACTCCACCTACTACGGCTTCCGGGTTTTCTTCGCCGAGTCGCTGGCGACATTCGTCACCGACCTGAGGCGTGCACGACCCACCATCTTTTTCTCGGTGCCACGGCTCTGGACCAAGTTCCAGCAGGGCGTGACCAGCAAGCTGCCGGAGAAAAAACAGAACATACTTTTCCGCATCCCGATCCTCGGCCGCAGAGTCAAACGCAAGATCCTCGAACAACTGGGGCTGCAGGACGTTCGCATCGCACTGACCGGTGCTGCACCACTACCGCCACCGACCATCGCCTGGTATCGCGGCCTGGGGCTGGAGTTGCTGGAGGCCTACGGCATGAGCGAAAACATGGCCTACTCGCACTTCACGCTACCCGGTGCCGCCCGCATCGGCTACGTCGGCCACGCCAACAAGGGTGTCGAATGTCGCATCGCGGCAGACACCAGCGAGATTCAAGTCAAGAGCCCGGGGCAGATGATGGGCTACTACAAAGAGCCGGAAAAAACCGCCGAGTGCTACACGGCCGATGGTTTCTTCAAAACCGGAGACATGGGAGAAATCGACGCACAGGGTCGGCTGCGCATCACCGGTCGGGTTAAGGAACTGTTCAAGACCAGCAAGGGCAAATATGTCGCCCCGGTGCCGATCGAAAACAAGATTGCTGCACATCCCAAGATCGAGTGTGTGTGCGTCGGCGGCGCCAACCAGCCAGCCACCTTCGCATTGGTGCTGCTTTCTGAAGATGCGCTCAAAAATTTGGGCAACAGTGAAATTCGTGAAGCACTCACCAGCGAATTCAAGTCTTTGATCGATGAGACCAACAGCACACTGGACCCGCACGAGCAGATGGAGTTCATGGTGGTCATGAAGGAATCATGGACCATCGACAACGGCCTTCTCACTCCCACCATGAAGATCAAGCGCAATGTGATCGAGGCGCGCTACGAACCCAGGGTCGCACCCTGGTTCAAGGCCAGGCAGAAAGTCATCTGGGAAAGCTAAACCGAAACAAAGCGCTTTGGCTTTCCCCAGCCCTTTGCAGTTCCCATTCTTCGAATGCGATCTTGATCAAATCGCTGAATACGTCGTGGACGAGGCAGTGCGCTGACACGCGTAGAAATCGGCAACGCGAATTCCGTCGACAATTCGACAGAAAAAATAAGAAGTAGAAGTGATCTGTCCCTGTGACGGCACAGACGCGTCACAGGAAAAATCGTTGAAAACCAATCACAAATCGAAATATCCCAACTACTTGAATAATATCAGGAATATTGGTCGGGGCGACAGGATTCGAACCTGCGACCTCTTGCTCCCGAAGCAAGCGCTCTACCAAGCTGAGCTACGCCCCGTAAATCGAATCAGCTATTGCGGCTGCCGTTGCCGCGGGCCAGACTGATCAGCGCATCTTTATATGGAGAGTCGGGAACTTGCTCCAACGCACTTTCTGCTTCGCGGGAGTACCGTTCAGCGAGCGCGCGAGTGTACGGGATGGCGCCGGTGGATTCAACGGCTTCGAGTACATTTAGCAGATTTTCAAGCTTGTCAGTCTTGAATGCGCCTATAGATAGTGAACGCCAGGTTCGAAGGTAAGATTTTTTCCGCAGATAAAGCGATTGATGATTCGGAGTGTGTAAAGTGCAAATGCTGGTCAGCCCGGACCTTATGAGTGCCGATTCTTGAGTACGATACACGCTGAGATTATCGGAATAAAGCCCTGGAAACGCTGGCAAATCGATTGTTTTCTGAGTGGTCGATATGGAGTGCTTCACTATGCAGGTTCCGTAGCCGAAGCTTTACGGAACCAGGCAAGGCATGGCGGAGATATTGTCGTTTGGGCTGCACGTGAACCCGCAGATTTAGTCCGGGTTGCTGCAAAGCAGAGCGCCAAGATCGTACGTATCGAAGATGGCTTCCTCCGATCTGTCGGGTTGGGATCTAACCACTTTGGCGGGGCATCACTGGTGATTGACCCAGTGGGTATTTATTTTGATCCCAACAAGACGTCTAGACTCGAGCAGATACTGCAAAACAATGATTTTGATATTGAGTTGCAAGCGCGCGCGGCACACTTGCGCGAAATGCTGGTATGCAGAGGGCTGACAAAATACAACGTCGGTTCAAGGGGGTCATTCAAAGTTTTGGGCGAGGGACGGCAGAAATTACTGGTGCCCGGCCAAGTCGAGGATGATGCATCGGTACGCTTGGGGTCCCCTGAAGTGCGTACAAATTTGCAGCTATTACAGCGGGTACGTGAAGCTCATCCCGCTGCGTGGATCGTCTACAAGCCGCACCCCGACACGGAAGCAGGCGCCCGATTGGGAAGAATTGCGGATGCAGATGTCCTGATTTACGCCAATCAGATAGCACACGGTGTTTCACCCGCTGCACTGTTTGCGCAGATTGACACGGTTCATACAATGACTTCCCTGCTGGGTTTCGAAGCATTGTTGCGTGGTATTCCAGTGACGTTGTGGGGACAGCCTTTCTATAGCGGTTGGGGACTGACCGGCGACCGATTTCCGCTTCCTCGAAGAAAGCGACGCCTTACTCTCGACGAGTTGGTTGCCGGCGTACTTATTTGTTATCCCGATTACGTGCATCCACAAACCCTTCATCCATGTCAGGTAGAGGAGGTGGCCAACTATCTGGCCCAGTTTGACTCAGTAAAGCTATCTAGCCAGAAGGGCTTGTTGCAGCGCATTACACGATTGAGTTGCGGGCTTTACCGCTCATGGGGCTCTGCGCGAGCCTTACGCCAAAAATGATTGAAGCTCTGGACATCCATGCATGCTGCCAATGCAGTCTAACGATGACTCAGTTTATTTATTTGCCAGCCGCAAGCTCTCACAAATGAGAGTTGAGGCAGACGTATGAACGAGGCGAGATCACCCAGCGTGCGGATATATTTCGATGCCACACGATTATTGTCGCGAGGCAATGCAACACCGACTGGTATTGACCGCGTTGACCTGGCATATGTCAAAGCCCTGTCGGTAGCGCCTGATTTTGATTTGCGACTAATAACATTCGACGTATTTGGGGCAAAATTACTCAGTCGCCAGCAAGCCGACGGATTAATTGCCAAGAAGATACGGCAATGGCAGTTATCCGAGACGTCTGTGGTTGGTTCGAGTCCCTTATTCAAGAGTCTTGCGCAATGGCTGGGTTCGCCACTAGGTACACCGTGCCCAGTATTGGAGGTGATACCGACCGAACTTTCATATGGCGAACGCAAGAGATTATTCTGGCTAAAGCTGAAAAGTGCGCGCGATATGCTGCTTATGGAGCGTTCAAGAGGGCAGCTACAGTCTCTGCCATCCGTTTATCTCAATACCTCTCACGGCCGTCTTGATCGCAAAACGGTTGCAAATTGGTTGCGCACCACGCAGATCGGAGCGGTGTTTTTCGTGCATGACCTGATTCCAATCGAGTTTCCTGAGTTTAATCGGCCCAAGGAACCCATCCGCCATGCTGCCCGGCTGGCGACTATCAGCAAGTATGCACGCCGTGTGTTGGTCAATTCCGAATCTACGCGATCCACGCTTGCTGACTATCTCTATGGATGTCAGCGTCGCGTTCCACCAATCAGCGTCCTGCCACTGGGAGTCGAATCTCGTTTTACCCGTGTAGAAGGGCCGGCTGAGGTGCAGCCGGCTGCGCCTTATTTCGTCATACTCGGCACCATAGAGCCCCGCAAGAACCACAAACTGCTACTGCAGTCATGGGCGCACTGGATCGCTACCGGAGATGCGACCGTTCCGCGGCTGGTCGTCCTGGGAAGGCGAGGTTGGGAAAATCGTCAGGTGTTTAAATCTCTGGATGAGCCCATAGCGTTTTCAAGACATATTGTGGAATGTGGTGGCTTGAGCGATGCGGAAGTGGGTGCACTGCTGCGCAGTGCGCGTGCCCTGCTCTGCCCGTCATTTGCTGAAGGCTTTAGTCTTCCAGTGGTGGAGGCACTGGCATCAAGAACCCCGGTGATCGCTTCAGACATTCCGGCTCATCGGGAGGTGGCTGGACCATACGCAGAATATCTAAGTCCGTTTGATCCACCCGGGTGGCTGCAAGCAATGAAGGACTACGCAATGGAGCATTCTCAGCGACGGGAAAGTCAGTTGAGACAGCTCCAAAATTTTCGCGCCCCTGACTGGGAGGCTCATTTTTCTAGAGCAAAGACACTGTTGTATGAGGCCGCAGTTAGGTGATGACAAAATCCACTATACAATCCATTCGCATGCCAAAAAAATTATCAAATATGCCAGTTCAATCCGGGCTCAAGTGGTTAGGTTTCAGTTCAGTTCTGCGCATCTCGTTTTTTGCGATTTGTGCGGCAATGCTTGGCGGTTGCGTTTTTATTCCAGGTGCCGGCCCATTACGGAGCGATGTCGAGGATCAGTCTCAATTCGATCACAAGAACAACTCGTTTGACCTGGTTGATGTCACACAAAACACTATCAAGGTGCTGAATCAACGTTCCGATGTTAGTTTGGCCAAAAGCTTTGGGGACAGCACATCGGCACCTGAGTTGCTGATAGGTCCGGGCGATGTGCTGGCAATAACGATCTGGGAAGCCGGAGCCCAACCTTTGTTTGCCTCGATTCCAAGTCAGCACGAGTCAGCAGGTGCGCATGGTGCGGTACTGCCAGATCAGACAGTGAGCAGTGACGGGGGCATCACCATTCCGTTTGCTGGCCGCGTCCAGGTTGCTGGGCAGACACTTTTACAAATTCAGAATACGATCAAGGCGGCACTGGCGGGAAAGGCTGCAAATCCGCAAGTACTCGTGGTCCTTGCTCGGAGTGTGTCTGGAGCCGTGACTGTGGTTGGGGAAGGCGTAGGTGGCGGTCGAATTCCCCTGTCTCCGCATGGCGATCGCTTGCTGGATGTATTGGCGGTAGCGGGCGGAGTCCGCGCTGCGACCTATGACACTCAGGTGAGTTTGACGCGAAATGGCATCACACGGAGTGTGCCATTGACGCAAATACTCAGTGATAGCAGTGAAAACGTGTTTCTTCACCCCGGTGACATTCTCTGCCTGACCCGTCAGCCTGAAACATTTACCGCTTTCGGCGCTGCTGGCAGAAATGCTCAGATCAACTTCGATGCGACTCATCTCAATCTGATCGAGGCAGTTGCAAAGGCGGGTGGATTGCAGGATTTACGTGCTGATCCACGCGGGGTGTTCCTGTTCCGCAAAGAACCCAAGGCGATTGCCAGTGAACTCGTCAAAGCCACTGATGCATCGTCCACAGATCAATCGTCAGCCGCTCCATTATCGGATGCGATGGTTCCCGTAGTCTATCGGCTCGATTTGAATCGCATCAACAGCTATTTTCTCGGTAGCAACTTTGCGATGCGTGACGGTGACATGATCTATATTGCCAATGCCCCCGCCAATGATTTGGAGAAATTTCTGCAACTGCTGGGTCTCGTGACTCAGCCCTTGGTTGAAGGCATCGTGCTGCATAGCGCGATCCAGTAAATGACATATCAAAAATGAATGATCCACAACTGATTTCTGACAGCCTTGAGCCACCCCGTTTACTGAAAAAGCTAATGGATTGGGCAAAGGTTCACCGCGGCTCTCTGATTTGTATAGCGCTACCGACTCTGATTGCTGCTATCTATTACTTTTTCATTGCCGCTGATTTATATGCCTCGGAAGCACGATTTGTGGTGCAATCGCCGTCGCAAATGCAGATATCGGGTCTGGCCGGTTTTCTTGGTGGCGGTGGGTTTGGCCGGGGTGGAGGTGACGTATATTCTGTCCACGATTTTATTCTGTCTCGTGATGCAGTAGCGACGCTGCAGAAGCAGATTAATCTTCGAACGATATTCGACCGCCCTGAAGCGGATTATTTTTCGCGTTTTCCCAGTCTGTTTGGGTCGGACAGCAATGAAGATTTCTACCGTTATTATCTTCGGCATGTCTCGGTCATCTACGATACGACCACAGGTATTTCAACCCTGACAGTTAAGGCATTTAGGGCGCAGGATGCACAGAAGATTGCCGCACTGTTGTTGGATGCATCGGAGGGCATGATCAATCGCATGAATGATCGTGCGCGAAAAAACACTATTAAGGATGCTGATGATCAGGTGCAGATTGCAGAGAAGCATGTAACCGATGCCGAGCACAATATGTTGGCCTATCGCAGTCATGAGACTTTACTCGACCCCAACAAGACGTCCGGGGCGATGTTCGAAACGATGTCAAAAATGCAGACCGAGCTAGCGACACTGCAATTGCGACGAGCTGAGCTTGAACGTAGCTTGCCGGACAGCCCGTTACTTCCTGATGTAAGGCAACAGATTGACGCACTGGAATGGCAAATTGGCGGCCAGAAGGGCAGACTGGCAGGCGGCAAGGAGTCAATGGCGCCAAAAATCGCAGCTTACGAGCAACTGCTCCTAAGACAGGAATTTTCTGCCAAAGAGCTGACATCTGCCTTGGCGTCGCTGGAAGTGGCACGATCCGAAGCACGACATCAACAGATTTACCTTGGTCGCGTGGTTGAGGCAAATCTGCCTGACAAGGCCCTTTATCCGAAGCGATTTGAAGCGGTGCTGATTGTCTTCGTCAGTTGCTTCCTGATTTATTCAATTGGTTTTTTGCTGGTAGCGGGTGTACGAGAACATGCCCAGCACTGACGTTCAAAAAACTGCCGCGCGTAAGTTTCTTGATGCTGCACAAATGCAGCAGATGGTTATTGGTGCCGTGTTGATGCGCGAAATACATACACGGTACGGCCGTGAAAATCTTGGTTTTATCTGGTTTGTAATGGAACCGCTGATGTTCTGCATGGGTGTGATCCTGATCTGGCTCGCGATACACGGGCATTCCGAGCATGGTTTGCCGATTCTGGCATTCGTTATGACCGGATACCTGCCGCTGACGTTTTGGCGGCATGTGACGAACCGGGCAATCCAGTGTTTTCGTGCGAACGCTTCTTTGCTTTACCACCGCCAGGTCAAGGTGGTTGATCTTCTGGTCGCGCGCGTCATACTTGAGTTTTATGGCGCGGTAATCGCTTACATAATTATTGCTTTTGTTTTTTATTCGCTGGGAATGTACGACCTGCCGCACGATTGGGGGCTGTTTTACTTAGGCTGGTTTTATTTTCTTTTATTCAACTTGGGTATCGGTCTCATCATTGGATCGCTGACCGAGATGTATGAATGGATGGAAAAAATGGTTGGGCCATTCATGTATTTCATGCTCCCGGTTTGTGGTGCGTTCTTCATGGTTGATTGGTTGCCCTATCGCTTGCAGCAGGGCGCTTTGTATATTCCCACTGTTGATGCGTACGAACTGATTCGAGCTGGTCAGTTTGGCCCATCTGTTGTCGTTCACTACGATATTCCTTATGTGACATTTTTCTGTGTGGCGATGCTTGCCCTGGGACTGATCTTGAGCCGAAACGTTCACCGTTATCTTGTTTTCGAATGATTCGCGTAAACGGCTTGCAGAAGATTTATCCGGGACATGAACGGGCACATGTCATTTTCAACGATGTCAGTTTTACGGTTCCGCGCGGATTCAGGCTCGGTCTTCTCGGCCGTAATGGTTCAGGAAAATCGACTTTGATCCGTCTTATTGGAAAAATTGAGCTGCCAACTCGTGGCACAGTTGAACACGGCATGTCTGTGTCGTGGCCGCTGGGTTTTACCGGCTCTTTTCAGGGCAGTCTCACTGGCATAGATAATGCCAAATTCATCGCCCGAATCTACAGAACGGAATTTAGCCGTTTGCGTGCTTTCGTAGAGGATTTTGCGGAGTTGGGCGATTTTCTTTACGAGCCGGTTAAAACCTATTCATCGGGAATGCGTGCTCGTCTGGCCTTTGCCCTGTCTATTGCCATTGAATTCGACTGCTACCTGATTGATGAGGTTCTCCTGGTGGGCGATCAGCGCTTTCACGCCCGCTGCCGCGAGCATCTTTTTGACCGGCGTGTCGACCGAGCCATGGTCATTGCCTCACATGACGCCTCGTTTATTAGCAGCGTTTGCGATGCGGCATTAGTGTTGGTTAACGGTAAGGCGCAGTGGTATGACGATGTAGCGGCCGCTGTTGAAATTTATCAAGCGCTTTAAAAATGGATGATATGAATCACCCTTGCGAAGTCAAGATGCATCATCTGCAGTCAGCAATCTGGCCGAGGGATACCGCGACAGGGACCCCTGAGGAATTATGTTTGCGAGCTGCACCGAAAACGTTCTGGCGCCTGGATCCGGCAGGTGGCATTCGGGCTTTGCGGTCCGGAACCACGGATCAGATGTTGCTGGACTTCGGCACGTTCTTTGGCGCGTTTTCGCTGACGACCTGGTGCGGCAGTGCGGGCATTGATCAAATTATTTTGAAAGTGAATTTCAAGGGTGCCTGTACCTTGAGAATTTACTCAGACAATGGCTACGAGGGACGCAGTCTGTTGTGGTCAGATTACTTGTCCTGTTCTGGTTCGGATTTCGATGTAACCCTACCAGGACTCAGGGGTCACAGGGGCATTCTCTATCCCGAATTCGAGGTTCATCAAGGCGATAATTTCGAATTACACAAGCTTGAACACTACGCGGATAAGGCGCCGAATTTTTCACCGCGCTTGGCCATCGTGATGCCGACCTACAAGCGGGAAGCCTACGCCAGGCGCAATATTGACCTGATCAGTCAGCATGTACTCAAGAATGCAGGTGGTGCCTGCAGGCTTTATGTCATCGATAATGGCCACTCACTGAACCTTCCGCCCATCGAAGGTGTTGAACTCATTCAAAACCGCAATTATGGCGGCTCAGGTGGCTTTGCCCGGGGCGTGCTGGAAGCTTATAGCAGTAGCTTGGCATTCACCCATGTCCTGTTTTGCGATGACGACGTGCTGATCGAGCCGCAATCCATCAATCGCTTGCGGACGCTGCTGGGCTACGTGGGGCAGGATACGGTCATTTCCGGCGGCATGCTCAAAATGGCCAGCAGACAAGTCCTGCATGAAAAGAGCGCGAATGTTGTTGGTATGCGATTTTCGAGCAATCGCGGTAATGACGACATAACAAAGATTGAGGCTGTTGCCCGTTATGACGAACCCGGCTATTCGACATTCTGCGGCTGGTGGTTTGTTTGTTATCCACTAATCATGGGTGAAGAGCAGTTCCTGCCTTTCCCATTCTTCGTAGGTTGGGACGATGTTGAAATGGGTCGTCGCTGCAACAGAGCGAACCTGAGAACCGTTTCTCTATTAGGCGTGGCGGTATGGCACGAGGAGTTCGAAAAAAAAGACACCACCTGGCGCTGGTACTATCACACCCGAAACGGCATCGTCACTAGCATGCTCTATGACAACGGCAGACAGGCTTTGCGACAAGTCATAGTGGAAATCATGACAGCACTGCTCACCTATCGTTATGAGCGCGCCGAGTTCATGATCGACGGAATGGCGGCAGTCACCGATGGCTGTGCTTCCATCAGTAATCATGCGGCAGACGAGTTGCATGCCACATTGCTTGCAAGGCAAAAAACAAAGCTTGTCGATGTCAGTCGCATGGTTGTTCCTGGGAAAATGATGCGGCAAGTCAAGCCGTCAATTTTACGAAAACTGGTAGCCCGTATTTCCATGAATGGCCACTTGCTACCGCTGAGCTTCTTCAAGCCGGCACGAGAACCTGTCGATGCGGGCTGGGCCGTCGAGCACCTGCACTCGACGCGATTAGTCACAATTTATCGCTGCCCCCATGTGGTGTACTACGAACCGGCGACCGGCAAGGGCATGTTGTGCAAAGTCGATCACCGCAGGTTTTTTCATCTACTGCTGCGCATGCTGTTGCAGTGGATGAGATTGCGATTCCGCTGGGCTGCAGTTCGCACCCAGTGGCGTGCGGGTCAGGCAGAAATGACTTCACCTACATTCTGGATGCGCTACTTGGGCATGAAAAAATAATGGCAGCATCAAGGGCGTTCGTCATCGTTGGCGCAGGTTTATCGGGATCCGTCATTGCTCGTGAGTTGGCAGAGGCAGGGCATACGGTCACGATTTTCGATCGTCGCAGGCATGTTGCCGGCAATTGCCACACCGAGCGCGATGCTGACACGGGGGTGATGGTGCATGTTTACGGCCCGCACATTTTCCATACAGATCATCAAAGAGTTTGGGATTACATCAACCAATATACCCGAATGTTGCCCTATACCAACCGGGTGAAGGCTGTGAGCAACGCTCACGTGTATTCCCTGCCGATCAATCTCCACACGATTAATCAGTTCTACGGCAAAACCTTTTCGCCACGAGAAGCTGAAATATTTTTGCGCAGCCAGGGTGATCCTTCGATTGCACAGCCGGCGACATTCGAGGAACAGGCATTACGTTTTGTGGGACCCGATCTTTATCACGCTTTTTTCGAAGGCTATACCCGCAAGCAGTGGGGCGTTTCACCCACCGAATTACCGGCGAGCATTCTCAAGCGGCTACCGGTACGGTTTAATTACGATGACAATTATTACGCGCATCGCTATCAGGGCATGCCCGAGTATGGATATAGCACGGCAATAGCGCGAATACTGGATCATCCACTCATATCATTGCATCTCGGAACGGAGATGCCCGCAGGTTGTGACAGCGGCCATGCGCATGTAATCTGGTCGGGACCACTCGATGCTTGGTTCGGATTTGTGCACGGACATCTGGGTTATCGGACGCTGGACTTTGAGCGCTTAGTCGACAAAGGTGATTATCAGGGCAATGCGGTGATCAATTACTGCGACGTCGATGTCCCTTACACTCGCGTTACCGAGCACAAGTATTTTTCTCCGTGGGAGAAGCATGAAGGCACCGTCGTCTATCGTGAGTACAGTCGTGCCTGTGAGGTAGGCGACGAACCCTACTATCCGATCCGCTTGGTCAATGATAAACAACGACTGTCTGCGTATCTTGCGCTTGCACAGAAACAAGCGGGCGTGACTTTTGTCGGCCGTCTGGGCACTTACCGCTATCTGGATATGGATGTCACGATCAAGGAAGCACTGGAAACAGCCGACGCGATGAAGCGGGCTTTGGTGGAAGGACGCCCACTGCACCCGATGTACGTCGACCCGTCCTGAGTCAAGGTCTGATGCGATTCAGACTGCGCACGGTAGATGTCTGGGATACGCTCTTGCGCCGCGAATGTCACCCTGATGCGGTCAAGCTGCACACGGCTAATCACTTGCTCTTTTGCTACTGGAGCGAAATCCGACCGAGCTTGCGTGACCCACGCAGTTTGTTGGAGTTGCGTCTGAGCACTGAGCATGAATTGGCGCGCGCTTCCGCCGCGAACCCTTCACGCGATGACGAGTACAGCCTGAGAGATGTGCTGCATGAGTGGATCACTCGCTCAATGGAGCCTGGACAGCTAGAAGTTGCATCCATCATTGATAAATTAGAAGCAGAGGAATTTTTACAGGAGCAATCAGTTTCGTATCGTGACCCTGGCATCGACGCGGTTCTGAAGCAGAACCCAGCTGAAACGACGTTGTTCCTCTCTGATTTCTACATGTCTGCAGAACGCCTTTCTACACTTCTTGAATCGAAGGGAATGGCGCAGTATTTCAATGGCGGCTACAGTTCTTGTGATCTTGGCCGTAACAAGCGATCAGGCCGTATCTATCAGGCGCTGCACAAGCGATACAACATCGCTCCACAGCAGCATTTTCATATTGGTGACAACGCCAAGTCTGATGTCAAAGTACCCAGAAGTCTGGGAATGGTTGCCCGGCTTTATCGATCTTCTAACGAAGAGCGCAATAGAAAATCCCGTGGTGCGTTCTTGTACGACCGTGAAGCACTGTATCGCAGCATCCAGCGCGCATGTCGTGACGCCGCCCCATCGATATCTGATCGCAGGATCAGAAAATGTTTCAATCATGGCCTCGAACTGGCGCCGCTATTCGCAGGCTTTGCACTGTTCATCCTTGAATCGGCAAGGCGTGACCAAGTTGGACAGCTGTTTTTCTTCACGAGGGAAGGTGAATTCTTTGCCAAGGTCTATCAAGCACTACGAGATGGCATCGGCAGGTTGAACGTTGCGACACCAGCGCCGCAAATACTCGAAGTCAGTCGTATCGCCACCTTCAGTGCTTCGCTCACCGAGATATCCGTAGTTGAGATGCAGCGGCTATGGCGTGCGTATGATCCGCAGTCAATCAAGACTTGGGCGCAATCACTGGGCTTGGATGCAGGAGTTGTGGTCAGTGGTTGTCAGCGATATGGGATCGATTGGGAAACGCCGTTGCTGCACCCGTGGCTGGATGAGAGAGTGTGCAAACTGTTGCAGGATGATGACTGCCGCCAGGCTCTGACACAGCTCGTGCAGGAAAAAAAGTCATTGCTGTTGGATTATCTTGGGCAACAAGGCATGACCGGGAGTGGCCAACGCATCGGTGTTGTGGATGTTGGTTGGCGGGGCACGGTTCAGGACAATATCGCAACCATCATTCCAAGCACGCATTTCTGTGGCTACTATCTGGGTCTGCAGAAATTCCTGAATCCGCAGCCTTGCAATGTCAGCAAAACTGCTTTTGGCCCTAACCTTAATCTTGCTTCAGAAAATTCCAGACTTTTTTGTAACCTGCCACTGATAGAGATGCTGAGCAATTCTCCTGAAGGCAGCGTCACAGGATACGAGCGTGGAGCAGATGGTATTGTTCACAGCAGGCGTCACTCTAATGAAAGTGAGAACGCAGTGTCCTTCGACACCGTGTCACATATCCAGGCAGGTATTCTGCTCGGGATGCGAATCTGGTCGAAACAGATTGACATCCATGCACTCAGCAGCGGTGAGTTGCGAGAAGTGGGACTGACCGCCTGGGCCGGAATCGTTAATCGTACCCCCATGATTATCTCAGCAGCACTAGCTCGGCTCAAACACAATGAACTGTTCGGGCGCGGCGTATTCGATCAGCCCACTACGGCCAGGCCCTTGCTGCTTAATCGCTGGTTCAGTGCGACGAAATAGCCAGACATCAAATGATTCGCACCACCACCTGCTCGTTGTTAAGCGTATACGCTTCGTAAGTAAAGCGCAGATCGGTGCGCTCAACATATTCCATCCATGCCTTGTACTCGTGCTGTTGCCATCCTGAATAGTTGAAGTATTCGTCGAACATCACGATGCTGCCAGGGCGCAGTCGCGACCCCGCGAGATCAAGCACGGTCTTGGTCGACGAATAGAGATCACAGTCCACGTGCAAGAAATCAATGACATCATCGTGCTGCTCGAGAAATTTTGGCAGCGTATCGTCGAACCAACCCGCGACCAACTCTGCGCCTTCCACAACGGGTAGTTCATCCACGGCAAATGCGCCCGTCGGAAAGCCACTGCGCCAAGTTTCGGGCAAGCCTTGGAAGGAATCAAATCCGTAGACTTTGCCCTCGCGCGCCGCAGCAATAATTTTCAGAGTTGAGCCACTATAAACGCCAAATTCAAGTGCGAGCCCCCCTTTGGGGGATAGCGAAAGAGCATGTTCCAGAGTCCCATGAGGATGACTGAAATTTTCAGCTTTCAGCATGTGCTTTTTCACAAACTCAGCGCTTTCAAGCAGTGCCAGACGTTGTGCGGCGAATGGAATGTTTCGGTACTGGCCAGCTTCTGATTCATTATGAATTTGAATCATTCGGTGCACTTCTGAGCGCAGAACCTCAGTGGCCGCACCGACTTCACTTCGAAGCATATCGGCGACTTCCATCTTGTGCTGAGCAAGTCGCGCTGTCAGTTCCCTCCTGAGTATCGCGATAAAGTCGTGTTTGTAACTACCAAGCACATCCTGCAACAGGCCCTTTAAAGGATTTCGCCAAACCATCGCAGGAGCCTTCTGTCCTTTTGTTTTGGCCGTGTCGGTCATTTCTTTTTCTCGTGGGGATTGCGGCTAACCGCTGATTGTAACCGAGTCATCCGGCCAAGCACTGTGGGCAGGTAACGCTGTTTTCCCGGAGTGCGCTCTGAATCGGACGGTAGATGAGAGCGGTAGAATTCGACCAATTCATGTAGGTGGGATCCGGGAATCAGGGGATGACGATTCTGGTGCTTGGATAATTGCGTTGGATGAGTTGCGACATGGCCACTGAAATGAAAAAAAATCAGTGCTTGGTCGTTGACCCGAAAGTGGCCTTCTGAATCCCGCAACACTTTCCTCTCGTGCAGATTCCAGTAGGCGACGTTTGCCCCGGGATGCCGACATATCGCCATGCCAGGAAACAGCGCGGGAGTCAGATCCAGCCATCTTTGGTCGCCGCACATGCCTTCTTTAGGAGCGTTTTTGGCGTAACGAATAGTCATTGACGATAGCCAGGCCACAAAGTCGGCTCCCTGCCCTGTTCTGCGAACACTAATGTAGCCGGCATTGAACGTGCCTGCCTTGAGCAGAGTGAGCGCACTGGGGCTCTGACCGTCTTCAGGTACAGGACTCAGACAGTGGGGTGTCAACAGCAGATCGGCGTTTGCCAGATCTAAAACCAGCGGTGTCATGCAGTTGAAGGCCAGACAGTCACTGTCAAGGTAATGCACCTGATCCATGCCAGCCTCAAGCAGTGTGGCTATGAGAAAAGGTTTTACCGCGAAACAGAGCTCGGTAATCGAATAGCGTTTGCGCATCATCCTCAGATCATCCGCTCCGACGCAGTCTTCTATTGAGAGTGCTTCAGTCGTATCCGGCAGCGATGAGACTTGTTGTCCTTCTGCATTTACCAACAAGAGAAAGTATCGGGCGTCTTCGTGGTATCGATGAATACTTTGCAGACATGCAACAGCCTGTGGCACATGACTGGGCGTGGCAATGCTGCAGAAAGCGAGCCCCCCCCTTCTGTCCGGTGATGCCGATTGCGTGCGCTGCAGATGTTTTTGGTGTGCTATTTGGGTGGTCATATCATTTACTGTGATGCTGCGGCAAGCAGCTCCTCATCGCACAGAAAGCTGATGTTCTTGCGGGCTTCGGCCAGCATCCCGGCATCAATGGATTCACTTCCGGCAGTGGGTGCATAGTGTCCAAAAAACAGCCGCATGACATGATCAACGCCGGCAGGCGTAACAGCACGCAGATCATTGCCAAAGTACTGGCCACGATTGAAGCTCCCCGCGATGATTTCATATGAGGGAAAATAATCACAGTTGGGGTGGCGTTGTGCGATCTGATCGGCAGCGACTCTCAGTACGGACTTGCTGTACATCGTTGAGGTGAGCACATGCTTATCGGCGTAAGTGGCGACCAGCGGCACAGGCGACACAGTCAGGATGACACGTGCAGCCGGGTTTATTTTTGAAAGGAGAATCATGAATTTCTGCAGGTCATCATCCACTTCGCTGACTGTGAAGTTCACAAACTCATAGCGCTTGAAGTCCATCGTTCCTCCGGCAACGCCGGGGGCGATCGGGAATACGGCGCCGTCAGTTTTATCGCGCCAGGACTCTGTCAGTCCCAGTGTAAAAATAAAGACATCGAGCGTTTCAAACATCCTGCGTACTGCCGATAAATGTTGCGTGCGCGAACTTTCAAGTTCCTCCACAGAGCGGAATCCGTCCGGCTCTACGCGCGGCCGAAAGGGGTCCACGAAGCGGCCATTCTCAAGCTGCCAGACACTGTTGGCGGGCGTGAAGTCACCATAAGCGCGTTCGATCAACTGGCGAAGCTGGCGTGCGGTGTAGAGGAACCCGAATCGGGCCGAGAAGGCGCCGTAATTGAGGCGGGCCGCTTCTGATGCAGCCATGTCGGCAGGCGGAGTTTCCGCTTGCAGAAAATTGAACCCGCGGTCGCCGAGTCTTTCTGAAATGCGTTGTGCAAAACAGCTCCCAGCTGTGGCAATACATGTGACAGGAGTAATCTTGAATTTGGTCCGGATAACAGGGTCAACTTGTTCGGCGCGCACATTCTCGATCGCACGACGCCAGAAGCGCTCAGGCGGCAGGTCGCGGTATGGATGATCCTTACCGCTGTGCGTGGAACTTGACGATACCCGCGCTTGCGAAACAGGCGCAGCTTCAACAGCAGGAACCAGTATTTCCTTGCTATTTTGCAACTGATTCAGCAGCGCGCGGTATCCATCAGACTCAAGGCGCGGGCATGTCAGTTCATCCGGCGAGTATTTTGAATACGCGGCAAACGATCGTTCGATGAATTCTTCCAGTCCGAGAATATGCACCGGTGTATCCGGTGAGTAGTAAAGAGAACCCAGCTTGAACGCGTAGCTTCCAGCGCAACCAAGGACTTCGCCCACTTCAGGGTAGACCGGCCAGACGATACCGTTCGCCAGATAATCGTGCGTGAACTCAACAGGGTCGCCGGGGATCATGGGAATGTTGAGCCGCTTGAGCAGCAGCTTGGCAATATCCGCAATTGCCGACAGTTTTGGATGCACATGGCAGTGCATGAAACAACCCTGCCTGCTCCATTGAGCGAGGAGATCATCCAGAGGCAATCCGGCAGTTTGGCCTTCTTCGAGCAATGCGGCGGCTGAGCTTTTCCAGAAATCGAAAAAGCCTAGTCCTTGGTAAATGTCGCGCCTGAACAAGCGTGCTGTTTCCTGGGCGCTCAGTCCGGCTTTCCAGCCAAGAAAAATCAGGGAAGAGTTGCAGCGCATAGCGGGTCCATCTTCGAAGGCAGTGCCCGTGCGCTTGATGACGACAGGAACCAGATCCGGGTGAGAGGCCATGAAACCGATGGACGGGTAAAGCACAACCTGATTTTTGTATGCCGCATATCGCTTGACCAGCGGTGCCCAAATCCAAGGTTGAATAAATATTTTTTCGTGCCGGGCAAACAGAGGCGCGAGGCTGGTAGTGCCACTCTCCCATTCCGCCAGCATTTCTGTAGTGACCCACTCCTGCTTGGGCATCTTGCCGCCAACCAATGCTTGGAGGCAGCGCGCCATATGCCCGGTTTGACAATTTCCCAACACAGCAAAGTGGCCGGCATCCCATTTATGCTTGTGCATCGTTCTGTCGGGTGGTGACTCAGGAAGAGGCAAAAGACCCACGCTTTGCACACTCACTGGAGTCGTTGTTTGCGCCTGCAAATCGGCGAGCAGCTCTGGGTAGCCGGCGCAGTGGATACGATCACAGATCAGATCATCAGCGGCATATTTGGAATAAACCTCAAATGATTGCTCCAGAAACTCTTTTAGATTCAGAGTTAGTACCGGCTGGTTGACGAGCGAAGGAGAAGCTTCCAGTTTGAATGTGTAGTTGTGCTCAACCCAATCAAGATTGGTATAGTTGTCCTCAATATGGAGCTTTTCAGCGATCTCAGGATAAACGGGCCAGACTACGTTGCTCGCGAGAGGATCCTGAGCGTACTCGCAAGGATTGCCGGCGATCGTAACAATGTTGTTTCGCTGCAGCAGTGTCCTTGCAATGTCGGCAATAACAAACAGCTTCGGATTATGGATTGAGTGCATGAAGCAGCTGCGCGCCACCCATTCATCAAGAAAAACGGCGAGTTCCAGATCGGCTTCCTTACCTGCTGCAATCAGATGAGTCGCCGAGCCCTGCCAGTAGTGAAAAAATCCCAGTCGTTGGTAGTTTTCGTTTTTGTAGAGCGTATGTGTTTCTGCAACGTTCAGTCCGGCTTTCCAGCCAAGGAATGCGAGGCATGAATGATAATCACCACAGGGGCCTTGCACGTTAGCGCCTGTGCTTTTCAACTGGATAGTTACGATGTCTGGATGGAAGGCAGAGAAGCTGATTTCCGGAAATAGCACGACGCGATTTCGGAGTTCCGGGTACAGTTTTTCTACGGCATCCCATAACCGCGGCTGCATGAAAACTCTGTCATGCGTCCTGAACAATTCAAGCAGACTAGCGCGCGCGCTTTCTGTGTCCAGCCACTGATCTGCATTGACCCATTGCCAGATCGGCATCTCGTCCCCGGTCAGGGCTTGAATGCAGTGCGCCATCTGTGAGGCTTGATGATTGCCGAGCACGGCAAACTTGCCGCGTAAAATTTCTGCTGGCGGATTTTCAGCAGTAATCAAATGCTGCGTAACAGCAGGCATTGCAAGCTGTGAGCTGGCTGCGAGGCGGCGCTGGAATTCTGCAGAGCGGATAAAGCTCTGCAGCAGCCGATCATAGCTGCCATCTTCACTCAGATAATCCGTCCAGTGTGCAAGGCCTGAGGGTTCGGCTTCACGGCCCAGTATGCAAATGTAAGCGGCTCTGACTTGGTTGGCGTCGGCTGTGGGATCATCTGGCTGTACGCTCACGTCCATGCGATGCTGGAACTCTGCAGAACGAACGAAATTCAGCAGGAGTTCCTCGTAGCTGCGGCCTTCACGCATGAATGTAGACCAGTAGGTTTGCCCCTCCGGTTCAGAATCGCGATTTAGCAGGCACCGGTATGCGGCCTGAATCTGTCTGAGCATCATCTCCTCAGCAGCCAATGCATTTATTGGTTTTCTGGAAAGCCCGATTTTTGCAAGAACTGTACTGAACATGGCGGCCATTTCAATCCCCAAATTTCAGCCACTGAGTTCCATGCCTGGGCGCCTGAAATTGGCTAACGGGTACTGTTGATTTTTCGATAACGGCGACTTGCGGATACAAGTGGACCGAGTGAATGTCGCGCTGGAAAGAGTTAGGCACCATGCCTTCGTGAAAGTCATTCGAGCCTGGTTTTGCTTTGCCCAGTTCATTCAACTGATTGGTCATGCCGCTGACAAAGTCATGAAAATCGTTGTGATGCCGATAGATGTCTTCACACAGATAGACGCCGCCGGGTGCGATATGAGGCAAGAGCTCTTGCATGCTCACGATCTGGTGCTCAGGGAAATGCGAGCCGTCATCAATTACGATGTCAATTCTGGGAACTTCCGATCTTATTCGCTTCCAGAATTTTCGATCCGCTTGGTCGCCAATAAAAATTTTCGTGGACTCATTTTCAAATGATTTGCAGGCCTCCAGAATATCTACGCCATATAGTCGGCACTTGTCTCCAAAATAGTGCTGCCACATTGCAAGGCCACCACCGCTATAAACCCCAATTTCTAGTATGTGTACTTCCTGGCCAACGAATTTTTCGAAGTGATGTTGATAAATCTCGAAATAGTGGCGCCATTTCCAGAGTCCGGGGCCTTCCTTGTGCGCATCAAAAAATGCTTCCAGCGGATTCTGGTTGGCCTGTGATTTATGCCAATCGGATTGACTATCGAGATGATCCGGCCAGCATGAATATTGTTCGCCATATAGACGACCTCTCAGGTAGGCGTCAGCTGTCGGGATTGGGGCATCAACGGCTACATGTGCAGTTGTGACGGGAACTGCTGAGGGAAGTGGCGGTGGTTCAATCATCGTCTCATTGACGTGCGCTAATTTTTCCGCTTGCCGACTCGCATCAAGGCGACACTCGAATTCCGAAGATCTGACAAAACTCAGTATCAGCTTGTCGTATCTGCCGCCCTCATGCAGAAACTTCATCCAGTGCTCGAGTCCTTCCGGCTCTGCTTCGCGTCCCAGTATGCAGCGATACGCGGCCTGAACTTGATGACGTATCTGTTCTTCAGGCGCGGCTATATTTTTTTTAAAGATACTGACCATTCATCAGGCTCGGTAAGAAACTGTATCCCGTTGACCCCGTCTTCAAAAGGTGGGGAGGCCATATTGCATCACGATCAAACTGATATTGATATTTCGCAGCATACTTCTTTCGCAGGTGATATCTGAAACCCCCACAGGCAATCAGTCGGGACGACGACCAGATGACATTACGCTTGACTGCTGGGCTTGCAAGATTGCAGCGCCTAAGTCATGTGCGTGTATGTCTATTGCAGGTGGTTTGTTGTTAAGACCAGCCTGGCCGCCGCGCCAGATTAGATAGTCGCTACGAGTATCTTGCAGGCCCAGATGCTTGAAGCTGGCGGGGAAGCTGGGTAAATGATCACCGTAAAACGCTAGCAAGCCGCCTGGCTCCAGATAATTAGTAATCTTTTTGAGCATCAGATCAGCGCTGCCTATACTCTGAAGGTAATGTTCCAGCGCGTCTCTTTCGCTGAGCGGTACATCCAATGAGGCAGGCAACAGGCTGTTTGAGGCGGCGACTGCCTGCGGCCAAGGCCCGTGATTTTCCATGGTGATGACAAAGAGAAAAACGGGGTTCTTTTCCTCGCTGAGAATTTCACAAGCAACCCGTGCGCATTCGATATCCGAGATATAGCCATTGACGCGTGGTGCGCCCACGAAAGCTTCTTCACCGATAAAGGTTTCGAACCCCAGATTCGGGAGCACTCGATCACGACCATAGAAGCTGCGATCAAAGGGATGCAGGCAAATCGTGCGGTAACCCTGTTCACGCAGTTGCCAAGCCAAGGATGAAATGGGTCGGTTGGCAAAGCGGTTGTAGGGGTTGAATCGATCCAGTCCTAGGGCTTGCTGTTCCAGCCCGGTGAGCACCGCAAATTCGGTGCGGACCGTGTTGGCACCCCAGCTGGGCACAGACAGGTGGCCCCACTGACTGCTGGTGGTACGACATTGGTCAAGTGTTGGCAGACGTAGGTGTGCAAGATCCGGATGCAGCCGTCGTGCATCAAAAAACGATTCACATTGGATGACCACCACCGGTGTTTTGGCGGATGTCTGTATTTTCGCTCGCGAAGCAATCACCGGCGCGGCACAGGCTTTGTCCTGGCGGCCGGACCGTTCGGCGCGCGCGAGAATGCCGTAGGCAAGCAGCGTTGCAAACGGCCCCATTGTGACCGCGTCGCAGCAGGGGTCCTCTGAGAACGGGAACCGCCGCAGGTAACGACCCGCGATACGGTTAAGCGGTCCGCTCAGAGTCCAACCGGTGATCATGATGAGAGCAACCACGGTCAGGGGTGGCCACAGCGACCATGACCATGCGGGAGCTTCAGCACGAAACAGGATCACGAGAAGGGTCAGGCCAGCGGCCACGCCCGCTGCGATCCGCCCTTTGTGCGGGAAAGGCAATGCGAGTCCAGGATGGCGGAAAATATCGAATGCCTGAAAAACGTCAGTGAAGACGATTGGTTCAGCCAGCACAATTTTTTTGGAGCGGTCGGCATAGGCATAAGCCGATCCAATCGCAAATGTTATGAAGCCGGCGAATACTGGACGAGCCCCCAATGTCGCAACGAGGCAGAAAAGCATCAGCGGCATTGCCCCATCGAGCAACAGCAGCAGGGACCAATTCCAGCATGTCCGTGCAATGATGCGTGGCATCTGCCAGCCTGCAAACGCGAAACTCAAGCCAAGTAAAAGGCTCGTGCAGATCGTCATGGGTCAGTGTTGAAAGCGTTATTTGCAGGATTGCAATGTCAACTCACCAAGCCGCGACAAGGCTGTGCTGGTGACAACCGTTGGGCGGATCGGCGCAGCCTCAGAGAGTTTGCGCACCGCTGCATTAACTGCGAGCGTCAGGGCATCGCGGCTATAAAGTCCACCGTTTATCTGGGACTCGGCTGCGACCACCCGCCGGAAGCAATCAAAGATCATGCGATCGGGTGGCGTTCTCTGTTGCCAGAATTGATCCAGCTTCCCTTGGAAAGTCAGGCCTGGGAGGTCGTAGATGGCGTGACCGAGCGTCTTGACCGGCAGGTTGAAATCCAGTGCGAGAATGCCTAGCGTGCTGTTGACAGTGATGACTCCCTGGCTGGCGCGAAGCAGGTGCTCCGGGCTACCTCCACGCATGAAGATCACTCGATCAGCCACACCAGTGACCGCGGCATACTGCTTTGTGATGCGACCTAGATCAACGACTCCGGTATCAAGGGGGTGCTCGGTTACCACCAACAGGCTGTCAGCTGGAGAATGGTGTGCGAATGAATCAATGATCTGCTTGATGGCAGGAATCATGCTGCCCATAGAAGAATGAAAGCGGATTTGTGAATCGGCTTCTAATTGCAGCGGCAGCAGGTAAAAAAATTTCGGGTTGGCGAGGATTCCAGTAGTCAGCTTGGCACTGCGGCGTTTGGCAAGCGGAGTGAAGAAAAAACGACGTGCGCCGCTCCAGTATTCGGCCAGGGGCGACCAAGGTTTATGTGTCTGGTAGCCGGAATAGCGCCATGCGAGCAGCAGGGTGAAAAACCGATAGAGAACATCCTCTAAAGCTCGGCGGACAAAACTGCCAGATATCGGGATTCCGGGGTGCCACGGAGCGAGGTTCTCTGCATGTGCAACATACCATGCCGGGTCGCGAGAGAGCGAAGAGTGCCGGTTGACACCACCACGCTCCAGGGTCAGCCAGTTGGGCCTCAGGTAGCCTTCCTCGCAGACAAGGATGCCAATTCCGCGGGTTTCGCCAATGCTTACTGCTATCCGGTGCAATGGGCGACAGTCGCCAAACAGTACAATGTCAGTGATGCGATGCTCTAACAGCGCTTGTTCCAGAAACGATGGCCAGCTTTGGATTCCACCGGTGTAGTCACATGAATGGCCTGCGGTCCAGAAAAGTCGATCACCACCGTTGAAAGCGATGTGATGCACCTCGTGCCCGGACTCTAAAAGACGCTCAGCAATTCTACTGAAAAAAGGACCGATTGGACCTTGAAGAAATAAATACCTGCGACCCGCCTGCGGAATGTCGTTTTCTTGCAGGATCGCCGGCATTTTGTAAGGGTCTGACATTTATTGACTCACGCCATTCTCGAATTCAACCTTGGCATGATATTTCATGTTTGGCTCATGAAGATACGATAAAACAGATTAAAGATGGAATTGCACGATCAAACAGAGCAAATCAGGTCGGATGCATGATGCGACATTCCCGCTGCTGTGACGCAAATCGGGTTTATTCGGGGAGCGGCTTCACAATCAAACAAATCAGCTTTTACGATTGCCGTTATAGCGGGCCAGGTCGATCAGAGCGTCCTTATATGAAGAGCCGGGAATGAATGTCAATGCAGTTTCTGCTTCACGGGAATACCGTTCTGCAAGTGCGCGGGTGTAAAGAATGGCGCCGGTGGATTCAACGGCTTCGAGCACTTTTTGCAGGTTTTCAAGCTTGCCTTCGCAAATGGCGGCGCGGATCAGGCCAGCTTGGCCCTCACTACCGTGTTTCATCGCGTGAATCAGCGGCAAGGTCGGTTTGCCTTCCGCAAGATCGGTGCCGAGATTCTTGCCACTGAGCTTGGGATCAGCGATGTAATCGAGCAGGTCGTCCATGATCTGGAACGCCATTCCCAGCTTGTGACCGTAATCAGCCATGCGCGTCTGGGCGGTTTCATCGACCTCGGCGGCAATGGCGCCAAGGCGGGTGCCGGCTTCGAACAAACGCGCGGTCTTTAACTCGATGACGCGCAGATAGCTTTGCTCACTGACATTTGGATCGCCGCAGTTCAGCAACTGCAGCACTTCGCCTTCGGCGATGGCGTTGGTGGTATCGGCCATCACGCGCATAACCGGCATGCGATTGGTGTCCACCATCATCTGGAAGGCGCGCGAATAGAGGAAATCGCCGGACAACACAGCACCGGCATTACCCCAGACCGCATTGGCGGTCTTGCGGCCGCGGCGCAGGCCGGATTCGTCGACGACGTCGTCGTGCAGCAGGGTCGCGGTGTGGATGAACTCTATGGTTGCCGCCAGCAACTCGGGCTCATCCGTACTGCAGCCGAGTGCACGTGCGATCAGCAAAACCAAGGCCGGACGCAACCGTTTGCCGCCGGCAGAGACGATATACCCACCGATATCGTTGATCAGGGTGACTTCGGACGACAGGCGTGCGCGGATAATGGCGTCGACACGCTGCATGTCTGCCGCGACCGGGGCGAGAATGGCTTTAAGATCCATGAGAGGCCAATATGAAAAGTCGCGGGATGCTAGGGGCTGCCCGAAGCCTCGTCAATTCATATCCGGTGAATGTGACAAAGTCATTGACGATTCGGGGGCAGATCACTACAATTCGCGGCTCTTTATGGGTCGGCGTGTCCGGCCAAACAGTATTATTTCGGAGTCAGCCGATGTACGCGGTCATCAAAACCGGCGGCAAGCAGTACAAGGTCGCCACGGGTGAACAACTCAAGATTGAAAGCCTGAACGTCGAAGCCGGCGCGCAGGTGTCCTTTGACGAAGTGCTGATGATCGCCGACGGCGACGCCATCAAGATCGGCGCGCCCCTGATCGCCGGCGGCAAGGTCAATGCGGAAGTCGTGGCCAACGGCCGTGGCGACAAGATTCGCATCATCAAGCACCGCCGCCGCAAGCACTATCACAAGGAACAGGGCCATCGGCAGAACTTCACGGAAGTGAAGATCACCGAGATCATCGGCGCCTAATTTCAGGAGTTAGAGAACCATGGCACACAAAAAAGCAGGCGGCAGTACCCGTAACGGCCGCGAATCAGAATCCAAGCGACTCGGCGTCAAGAAGTTTGGCGGTGAGGCAGTCATTGCTGGCAACATCATCATCCGTCAGCGCGGCACCCACTACCGCGCCGGCGTCGGTGCTGGCCTGGGCAAGGACCACACGGTGTTCGCGCTCAAGGATGGCAAGGTCCAGTTCAACAAGCGCGGCGTCAAGGGCCGGCTCCATGTGGATATCGTCGCGGCCTGAGGCTGCAGCGCGGTGTCCCTAAAGCCCCGTGTAGCGGGGCTTTTTTTATGTACAGGACGTACATATGCCGCGAGCGCATGGATGCGCAGAAGCGGCGAATGTACACGATGTGCGGTATGCCGCGGGCGCATGGTGAGGGCATGGATGCCCGAAGTAGGGCAACGCAGGAGCAGTTGCCGAATGCGCAGGAGCGGCATGCGCTAAGCTCTGCGCTCTGTTGTCAGGCGTCCTATGAAATTCGTTGATGAAGCAACCATCCGTGTCGAAGCCGGTGCCGGTGGCAAGGGCTGCGTCGGCTTCCGCCGCGAGAAATACATTCCGTTCGGCGGCCCGGACGGTGGCGATGGCGGCGACGGCGGCACCATCTGGGCGGTGGTCGACCCGAACATGAATACCTTGGCGGATTTCCGTTTCAATCGTGCGTTTCGCGCGCAGAAGGGATCGGACGGTGAAGGCTCCAACTGTCGTGGCGCCTACGGCGACGACATGGATGTGCCGATGCCGCTGGGCACGCTGATCTATGACGAAGGCACCGCCGAGTTGATTGGCGAACTGACCCATCCCGGCCAGCGCATCAAGCTGGCGCAGGGCGGTTTCCACGGTTTGGGCAATGTACGTTTCAAGTCCAGCACCAATCGCGCGCCCTACCAGTTCACCAAGGGCTCACCCGGCGAAGCGCGCGACCTGCGGCTGGAATTGTCGCTGATGGCAGATGTCGGCCTGCTCGGTTTGCCCAACGCCGGCAAATCCACTTTACTGTCCGCCGCCTCGGCGGCGCGTCCGAAGATCGCCGACTATCCCTTCACCACGCTGTACCCGCAGCCGGGCGTGGTCTCGGTGGGGCCACTGCGCTCCTTCGTGATGATGGATATTCCCGGTCTGATCGAAGGCGCAGCGACTGGCGCCGGGCTGGGCATCCGTTTTCTCAAGCACATCCAGCGCACACGTTTGCTGCTGCACCTGGTGGATATCCTGCCGCCGGATGGCAGCGATATCGTCACCAACATCAAGACCATCAACGCCGAGTTGCGCGAGTTCAGCGAGGAGTTGGCCGAGCGCGATCAGTGGCTGGTGTTCAACAAGATCGACCAGTTGCCGGAAGACGAGGCGATGGCGCTGATCAAGAAGGCAGTCAGGAAACTCAAGTGGAAAGGCCGCTGGTTTGCGATCTCAGCGGTCTCGCGCGCCGGCTTGAATGTGCTGTGCGGCGAGGCGATGAACTGGGTCGAAGAGCGTGCGGCGCCTGAGGAGGAATCCAAGCGCCTGAACGAGCCCCCCGCTCTACCGGAATCTTCACCTTGAAGTGTTATTAATTATACTATAAATGTATTTACAGTATATAAATTATAAAGAAATGTAGCTTGCGATTCATCAGAGCGGGTGACGTCTTACCAGGCTGAGAACATGTCCAATCGTGCAAAAATTGCGCAGAGCCGGCGCTGGGTGATCAAGGTCGGCAGTTCACTGGTTACCGCCCGTGGCGCAGGGCTGGATCACACAGCCATCGCCGACTGGTGCACGCAGATCGCGGCGCTGCGGGCAGCGGGCAAACAGGTGGTGCTGGTGTCATCCGGTGCGGTCGCCGAGGGCATGGCTCGGTTGGGCATGAAGAAGCGCCCGGACGCGATCCATGAATTGCAGGCCGCCGCCGCTGTCGGCCAGATGGGCCTGGTGCGCGCTTACGAGGATGCGTTCAAGGATCATGGCGTGCGCGCCGCGCAGATCCTGCTGACGCATGAAGACGTCGCGCATCGCGGCCGTTATCTGAATGCGCGCGGCACCTTCAACACGCTGCTGCAGCTCGGCGTGGTGCCGGTGGTCAACGAAAACGACACGGTCGCGACGGACGAGATCCGCCTGGGCGACAACGACACACTCGGCGCACTGACCGTGAACCTGATCGAAGGCGACCTGCTGGTGATTCTCACCGACCAGGAAGGCTTGTACGAAGCCGATCCGCGCCTGAATCCTGAGGCCAAGCTGATCTCCGAGGCCCATCTGTCGGATAGCCGCCTCGCAGGCATGGCCGGTGACAGCAAGGGCGAACTGGGGCGCGGCGGCATGCGCACCAAGCTGTCTGCGGCGCACACCGCGGCGCGTTCTGGTGCGGCGACAATCATCGTGCATGGCCGCAAACCCGATGCGCTGCTACGCGTCGCGCAGGGTGAGGACATTGGTACGCTGTTGCTGCCGGCCGATGCGCCGATGGCCGCGCGCAAGCGCTGGATCGCCGGGCAGATGCAGTTGCGCGGCCGGCTGCATCTCGACGACGGCGCGGTCAAGGTGCTGCGTGCGCAGGGCAAGAGCCTGCTGCCGGTCGGGGTCAAGCACGTCGAAGGCGAGTTTGACCGCGGCGACCTGGTCGCCTGCCTCGCGCCGGATGGCCGTGAAGTAGCGCGCGGACTGGTCAATTACAGCGTTGCCGATGCGCGCAAGATTCTGGGTGTAAAGAGCAGCGATCTGGCGTCGCGGCTGGGCTATCCGGGCGACGCCGAGTTGATTCACCGTGATAACCTGGTCGTTACTTAGGACGGGACCTTGCAGCGGAATCCGTGAGGGAGCCCTAGGTCTAACAGACATGGCGCAGGCCATAAAACGACATCAAGGCCCATTTCCCATAACTCTTCAAACCTGCCTGGTCCTGTCCTGATCCGATCTGATAAAGGCTCTCAATACCGGATTTATACGCGTTCGCAGTACTGACAACACCATCGCCTCACGGGTCACGTGTTCGCGTATTCGAAGTTTCAATTCTTACCGATCGCGCGCCCGTTAGCGCAGACAAAAAAAGCCCCGTCAGAGACGGGGCCAATTCACCCATAACGCTTCTGAAAGGAAGGGGATGTGTTATGGGCTGGAGGGAGTGCAGGCCGGCGTCAGGGTGCTGACATCCGTCTGGGTCTGGTCAGGGACAAAATTAACGCTGTTGACATCCTGCGGCGCGCTGTTGGTGCACGTCGCGGTATTGATGTTGTTGGCAGCGAAGGCGGAGACAGTCTGCGTCGCACCTCCGCTACCATTGTTAGCGTTGCCGCTGTTCGACGAAGTTTCGTTGATCCAGCAACCCGACAGCAGCAGCGTTGATGCCGCTACCGTGGTCATCAGTAGAGTTCGCAGTTTCATGGCGTTCTCCTTACGGCGAACCGTACGTGGGCGTATTCAGGTACGGGAACACTTGCAGATACGCGGCCGGATTGGGCTCTGCGCCGTCATTGACCACCGCGCCCGCATTCACCACCGCAGGTGTAGCGCCACTCAAGCTACAGGTCTGGAGCTTATTCGGATTGGCTGCGGTGATCGCACCCTCAACCACCGTCAACTCGATATCGACCACATCGTCGATCGGGCGGCGTCCGTTGGGGAAGCCCGCCAGGTCGCATCCGAGGAACCCGAGGTCGCTCTGACTCGCATATGGCGTGGCCGCTATCGCCGTATTCAAACGCAACATCTCACCGGGTGTCGTCAGGTTGGCCGGCGCAGTGAACTTGAAGTTGGCCGGGGTATCGGTTGGACCCGTGGTAATTCCGGTGACGAAAGCGGCCACCAGATCTGTGCGCGGCGTCGCAGGCGGCGGCACGTTGAACAGAGCCTTGACCAATACCGGCAGGGTCGGATACTCAACATAATTTGCAAAGTTGGCCAGATCATTCGCAGGCTGGCTGGCATTGAACTTGTCCTTGTCCGGCAACCCGATAACGACCTCGTTGACCAGTGGCGAACCCAGGCGCGAAACCTGCGTCCATGCACCACCGACCACTGAAGGTCCCTTGCCGGCACTGCTGGCCACCGGGCCGGTCGGCGACGGATTGAGCACGCGGCTCTGCGGCAGGTAGGACGTGGTCCAGCCGCCGATCACCGGGTCTGTGCCATTGGTGAGACAACTGGCCGGCACTTCAAGCGCAATCGTGGTGATGTTCTTGTTGCCGATCGTATTGCCGGTCGGATTTGCCGCCGTAGCCGCGGAGTTGCGTGCGCCCAGCGGGTTGAGGTTGACCAGGTCGAACACCTGTCCGAGATTGACGACGAAGCCTTCCGCGCGCTGGCCGACGAACATGCGCGGCGTGGTGCCGGCAGGCGGCGTGCATCCGGGAATATTCACGTTGTAGATGTACTGGTTAGCGTAGGCCGCGTAGTTGGCGGGCGACTGCTGACCACTGACCGCGAAGGACTTCTGGCCGATGTTGTCCAGCGGCTTGGTGAACGTGGTGGCGCCGCCAGTAGTGGTGATTGCGGTGGAGACACCGTTGATGACGACGTTGGCGGTATAGGTTTCGACGCGGTTGAGCGTCGGCTGTCCCGCAGCGTTGGGCGGCAGGTTGATCAACGGAATCGCGACGTTGCCACTGGGAGAGCCCGTCGGCACACCGAGGCCGTTGAAGGTGTTGGTGAACCGGAACTGGTACTGGATGTCCGCCAGCGCGTTGCCCTGATTGTCGATGTTGATGGCGTACATCGCGTTCGGATCAAGCGCGAAATAATTCGGACCGCCGTAAGCGTCCTGTAGCGGATCGTAGTTGGCCAGGATGGTGACATACCCCGCCCGCCCGGTCTCGTAACTGTTGAACATGTAGAAGTCGGTGCCGTCAATCCTTGGCATGCCGGCGACGAAAGGCGCTTCGCGGTGACTCGATGCGAATGTCGCGGAACTGGCCAGTGCGGTAACGCTGCCAACCAACAGCGCTAAACATAGTGATCTACTGAGCATGGTTACTCCCCGTGTTTGTGAATGAGCAGAACCTGATACGCAGATCTCACAAAACCGGATGCAAGCTACAGGCGCATACATAACCGCCACGGCGTCGTATGGATTCGCGGCATGGATATCTACGCCCCATTAATGGGAGCCACATGCTCAGCCACGGTCCAACGTTACGGTAGTCAAGATATTTGCCTGCTGCTCGTAAACGGCTGCCGAAACCGGGGTGTGAAGACAGTGCAACTTGATGCAGTCGTTGTGACTTGACTACATCACAGTCGCAGCAGGGCGCAGCGTTCGCGGCGACGCAGGGCTACGTCGCGGCTGAACAGTTGGCGCAGCGACCGATCGACGCAGAGTGATTTGCCAGATTTGCGTCGGGCCTGACCGTCACCCAGTCAGCGGCAAGGCCGACCAGTACTTCCTGAGCGCTTGCATACTCTGTCGCGGCACCAATCTAGCCACGACCGGTGGACAGCAGATGGTCAATCTGCGCACACACGCGCGCGAACAGGTGGCTATTTGGATCCCGATTTCGTCATGCCGGGACGGAGCGGCTCGCTGTATTACGCCGATGCCGGAGATTTCCCGGCTGCAAATCCGCTGGAATCCTGTTCGCGATTCCTTATGGGCTCTGCGTAGGGAAAGGCTGAGCCGCCGAGGGGACTTCAGGCTGCGGCGCAGGGACCGGCGGACCCTGCTGGGCTGCCGGCGGCGACGCTGGGGGTGCCACAGCAGGCGCCGCTGGCGCGGATTCTGTCGCTGCTGCGGCCGGAGCAGCCGGAGTTGCTGCAGGCGTAGTCGACAGCGGCTGAGTTGCCGGAACAATCTTGGACATGTCCTTGTCGACCACTGCGGAGAACAATGACTTCCCAAGTGATGCAAAAAAGTCGTTGTAGAAGTTCAGGTCGGTGACATTACCCTCCCCGGTCACCACCGTCGAATATTCGGTCAGGATAGGGAATATTGGAAAAATCCAGAGCAAGTGCCACCAGATGTATCTTTACGGTGTAGCACGGTCTGCTGACTCGCCGCCAGTGTCACCACACTACTATCCGCATCTGCCGTCACATCAGCCGTAGCGATAATGTTGTACGACACGTTCTCGTCAGAATTATCCTTATAGCTGCTCTTAGCCTTGATCAACCCAGAGCCGACATCAGCCTGATCTATCAGAAAACCTTTCCGCACCAATGTCATTTTCACCGCACTAAAAGTCTGATCGTAGGGCGCCTTAAAGGTATGTTGGTTGCCGATCGACGAGGTGCCTGCGGAAAACGCCTGCTGGTAGCCGTTATCGCTGGCGCAGCCACTGATCATTGCCGTGATCACAGCCACGGCCATCGCCAAAAAAATTCTGCTAGACATCGCACGCCCCCATCCGATGACAGTCGACACCGCAACGTGATTCTGCGGCACACAAAGGCTGTGCCAGCACCACAGTGGCGTCAAATCACTTTACATTTATTAACATTCTTCGCAGCCCGCGTCTGACGGTGTCAGGCGTGTAGCAGCGTACCGCGTCGACGGTGCTTGCGCGCGTAGGCCAGCAGGAATTCCATCTGGTCGGCGAGAATACGGCGATTCTGCAGGATCAGGTATTCCGCCAGATTCGGGATATACGGTACCGCCAGCAGCTTCATGCCGGCCTCTTCCGGCGTGCGATCATCCTTGCGCTGGTTGCAGTCGCGGCAGGCGGTCACGCAATTTTCCCAGGTGGTGCCGCCGCCGCGCGAAGCCGGGATCACGTGATCGCGTGTGAGTTGCGAGGACGGGAAAACGTCGCCGCAATACAGACACAGGTTGTGGTCGCGCTGAAACAGCGTGCGGTTGGTCAGCAGCGAAATGCCGCGCTGGTAACGGTGCGACTTGTCGGCGACCGCGATGATCGAGCCAATGTTGAGAGAGCTGCGGCGACCGGTGGCGGCGCAGATGCCGCCGTGGATGGTGAAGCGCTCGGCACCGGCCTCCCAGCGCACCCGCTCGCGGGTGTACAGGGTCACGGCGGTCTGCCAGTGTACCCAGGCTACCGGCAGGCCGCCGGCGTCGAGTTTCAGAATTGCGGGAATGCTCTCCATAAGGTTCTTCGGTGATGTCTCTGCGGGGTTTATCGGCCGCCCGCTAGGCTGTATTGGCGTGGAGTGGTTGTGATAAATATTTAACTAATATTAAAATTATACTGATTTATAGAACAAATCAAATGGCCACCGCAAGCATAGCGGGTCAGGTCCAGGTCAATTTTTTGGCTTCTTCATCGCGCCGTAGAGCGCTTCCTCGCACAACCCGCAGATGATGTGCATGATCAGGCCGTGGCTTTCCTGGATGCGCGGCGTGTGCGTTGACGGCACGGCCAGCACGTGGTCGCTCATCTCGTGCACCTTGCCGCCGGCGCCACACATGGCGACGCGGATCAGGCCGATCTCGGCGCAGGCTTCCATTGCCTTCAGCACGTTCTTCGAGTTGCCCGAGGTGGTGATGCCGATGAAGACGTCGCCCTTGCGCCCCAGCGCCTCGACCTGGCGCGAGAACAGTTGCTCATAGCCGTAGTCGTTGCCGATCGCGGTCAGCGCCGAGCTGTCGGTGGTAAGCGCGATCGACGGCAGGCCCGGCCGGTCGAACTCGAAGCGTGCGACGAACTCCGCCGCCATGTGCTGCGCGTCCGCTGCGCTGCCGCCGTTGCCGGCGACCAATACCTTGTTGCCGCGGCGGAACGCCTCGACGCAGACCTCGGTCACTTTCTGGATTTGTGCACAAAGCGCGGAGTCGGCCAGCAGCTTCTGCTTGACCGCGATCGAGTCCGAAATGATCGACTGGATCGCTTGCTGATTCACTACACTCATTGGATTCTTCAAGTTGCCAAGATTTTGCGAATACCTTGGATTATGCCACTTTGCGCAGGCCATGCTGCTTGAAAAACCGCGCGCGGCCCGCAACTTATACGACAACCGTTCGTTAGAGGATTTTTTGCATGCGTATGGACAAGCTCACCAGCCGTTTCCAGCAGGCGCTCGCGGATGCGCAGAGCCTCGCCGTGGGCCGCGACAATCCGGCGATCGAGCCGGCGCACCTGATGCAGGCGCTGCTTGACCAGAACGACGGCTCGACGCTGCCGCTGCTGCAAAACGCCGGCGTCAACGCCGACCTGCTGCGCAGCAAGCTCGCGCAGGTGCTCGAGCGCCTGCCGCGTCTCGGCCACAACACCGGTGATATCAATGCCAGCGGTGATCTCGGCCGCCTGCTCAACCTCGCCGACAAGGCCGCGCAGCAGCGCGGCGACCAGTTCATCACCACGGAATTATTCGTGCTCGCCGCGCTCGACGACAAGAGCGGTGTCGGCGAAGCGCTCAAGGCCGCTGGCGGGCGCAAGGAACTGCTGGAGAAAGCCATCGCACAAGTCCGCGGAGGCCAGAAAGTCGATTCCGCCTCTGCGGAAGACCAGCGCCAGTCGCTGGACAAATACACCATCGACCTGACGCAGCGCGCGTCCAGCGGCAAGCTCGATCCGGTGATCGGCCGCGACGAGGAAATCCGCCGCGTCATTCAAGTTCTCTCGCGGCGCACGAAAAACAATCCGACGTTGATCGGCGAACCCGGCGTCGGCAAGACCGCGATCGTCGAAGGACTCGCCCTGCGCATCGTCAACGGCGAAGTGCCGGAATCCCTCAAGCACAAGCGCCTGTTGTCGCTGGACCTCGGCGCGCTGATTGCGGGCGCCAAGTTCCGCGGCGAGTTCGAGGAGCGCCTGAAAGCGGTGCTGACAGATCTCGCCAAGCAGGAAGGCAATATCATCCTGTTCATCGACGAAATCCACACGCTGGTCGGCGCCGGCAAGGCCGAAGGCGCGATGGACGCGGGCAACATGCTCAAGCCGGCGCTGGCGCGCGGCGAGTTGCACTGCATCGGCGCGACCACGCTCGACGAATACCGCAAATACATCGAGAAGGACGCTGCGCTCGAGCGGCGCTTCCAGAAAGTGTTCGTCGGCGAACCTTCGGTGGAAGACACCATCGCGATCCTGCGCGGCCTCAAGGAACGCTATGAAGTGCACCATGGCGTGGACATTTCCGACGGCGCGCTGATCGCCGCCGCAAAACTGTCGCAGCGCTACATCACCGACCGCAACCTGCCGGACAAGGCCATCGACCTGATGGACGAAGCGGCGTCACGCATCCGCATCGAGATCGACTCCAAGCCGGAAGCGCTGGACCGTCTCGACCGCCGCCTGATCCAGCTCAAGATCGAGCGCGAGGCGCTAAAGAAAGAAGACGACGCCGGCGCCAAGCGGTCGCTCGCCGCGCTGGAAGAGGACATCAAGAAGCTGGAGCGCGAAGCATCTGACCTCGAAGAAAAATGGAAAGCCGAGAAAGCCTCAGTTGCTGGTTCCGCAGGCGTCAAGGAAGAACTGGAACGCGCACGCACCGAGTTTGAAACCGCGCGTCGTGCCAACGATCTTGCGCGCATGGCCGAGCTGCAGTACGGCAAGATTCCGGAGCTTGAGAAGAAACTCGCTTCGGCCGCCGCCAACGGCGATACGCCGAAGAAATTTGAACTGCTGCGCAACAGCGTCGGCGAGGAAGAAATCGCCGACGTGGTCGCGCGCTGGACCGGCATCCCGGTGAACAAGCTGATGGAAGGCGAGCGCGACAAGCTGCTGCGCATGGAACAGGCGCTGCACGAACGCGTCGTCGGCCAGGACGAAGCGGTCACCGCCGTGGCCAACGCGATCCGCCGCTCGCGCGCCGGCCTGTCAGATCCCAACCGGCCGATCGGCTCCTTCCTGTTCCTCGGCCCCACCGGCGTCGGCAAGACCGAGCTGTGCAAGGCACTGGCGAACTTCATGTTCGACACCGAAGAGGCGATGGTGCGCATCGACATGAGCGAGTTCATGGAGCGCCACAGCGTCGCGCGCCTGATCGGAGCCCCGCCCGGCTACGTCGGCTACGAGGGAGGCGGCACGCTCACCGAGGCGGTGCGCCGCCGTCCCTACTCCGTGATCCTGCTCGACGAAGTCGAGAAGGCGCATCCGGAAGTGTTCAATGTGCTGCTGCAGGTGCTGGACGACGGCCGTCTCACCGACGGCCAGGGTCGCACCGTCGACTTCCGCAACGCGGTGGTGGTGATGACCTCCAACCTCGGCTCACAGATCATCCAGGAGATGATGAGCAAGGACGGCCACAGCAAGATGGATTACGCCGCAATCAAGGAAGCGGTGATGGGCATCGTCACCCAGCATTTCCGGCCGGAGTTCATCAACCGCATCGACGAAGCGGTGGTGTTTCATCCTCTGGGCAGCGCGCAAATCCGCAGCATCGCCGCGGTGCAAACCGTGCGCGTGCAGAAACGGCTGGCCGAGCATGGTATTCAGATCCGCTTCAGCGACGCAGCGCTGGATCACCTCGCGCAAGCCGGGTTCGACCCGGTGTATGGCGCGCGCCCGCTCAAGCGCGCGATCCAGACCCTGGTCGAGAACCCGCTGGCGCGGGCCATCCTGGATGGTGAGTTCGCCAGCGGCGACACGATCCAGGTGGACGATGTGAAGGGAGCGATTCGCTTCAGCCGGACTTGATCTACCAAATTTTGCCGGAGCGGCGGGAGCAGCACTGCTCTCGCCGCTCCTGCAATTCCGTATCCATCAGGCTATCGGCTTGCCGGTCAGTTCCGCAGACAGGTGAGTGGCGTTCTTGCTGACCAGCCCGTAGATCGACAGCTGTGGATTGGCGCCGATACTGGTCGGGAATACCGAGCCATCGAACACCGAGAGGTTTTCGATCTGATGATGGCGGCCGAGACTGTTCACCACCGACTGCGCCGGATCTTCACCCATCGCGCAACCGCCCATCAGGTGCGCGGTGAACAGCGAGACGCGGAATTTCTTGTAGGGCAATGCTTCAATCTGCGCCTTGGCTTCGCTCCAACTGGCACTCCATTTTCCGTCGAGATGCGACGGCATGACGCGCTTGGCGCCGGCCGCGAACTGGCCCTCGGCCATCAACAGGAATGCCTGTTTGAAACCGTTCCAGAGATAGTCGCTGATCTCGTAATCCAGCAACGGCCTGCCGGCATCATCCACACGAATCTCGCCGCCAGGACTCTGTGGATGAAAGCCATCGCGCATCAGCGCCAGCATCGGCGAGGTATACGGTAGCTGTGCCTGATCAGCCGCCAACTCCTTGCCGTAAGCCGCGAATATGGCTGCCGTCAGTGACGGATAGGTCGGAGCTATCTCCAGCTTGAATCCCGGCCTCCGGGAAAAATCACCATTCCACTGGAACTGGTCGCTGTGTTGAGACTGTGGCGCGCCGTAATAGCCATCGATACGCTCCGGCATCTGCGCGATCGTGAGATTGACCGGGTGGATGCAAGTGCGCTTGCCGAGACGGCGATGCGAATCCGGTGCCTGCGAGCGCAGCAGCAGCGCCGGAGTGTTGATCGCGCCGCCGGCCATGATGTAGTGGCGCGCGCGCACTTGCACCTCGACGCCGGTCAGGCCGATACAGTCGGCATCCAGCGCCTGCGCCATCAGTCCATCGACCTTGCCGGCGGAGAACTGTACGCGCTGCACACGCAGATGATGCACCAGCACGGCGCCATGGCGCAGCGCCTCCGGAATGGTACTGACCAGCATCGACTGCTTGGCATTGACCGGACAGCCGTAGCCGCAATAGCCGCTGTTCCAGCAGCCGCGGACATTGCGCGGAATCACCCGCACATCCCAGCCGAGTTTTTCGCCGGCGCGCTTGAGCACCGAATTGTTGGCGTTGGGCGGTTGCGCCCAGGGCGCAATGTTCAGTCGCTGCTCCATTTTTTCAAACCACGGCGCCATCTCTTCAACGCTGGCGCCCTTGACGCCATGCACATCCGCCCACTGCTTGAGCGTCTGCGGCGGCGTGCGAAAACTGGAAGTCCAGTTCACGGTGGTACTGCCGCCCACCGAGCGACCCTGCAACACTGAAATTGCCCCGTCCGAGGAGGTCCGGCCTGCACCGTCCTGGTAGAGATCGTTGTAGGCGCGTGACTCGTCCATGTCCTTGAAACTGTCGGAAGTCTTCAGCGGCCCTTCCTCGATCAGCAGCACCTTGAGTCCGGCGAGACTCAGGATTTCCGCCGCGGTACCGCCGCCGGCGCCGGTTCCGACGATGGCAACATCTGCCTCAAAGTCGCGGTTATGCGTGAAGGTGGCGGCATCGTGGACTTTCCAGCCGGAAGCAATGCCGTCGCCGTAGATATTGTTGATCGCCATGGCGTCCTCGCTCAGTGATGAATCGCGTCGTACATCCAGGCCAGTGGCCCGGGATAACCGCTGGAAGGCCAGCTGGCAGGAAGGCCGAAATTCGACACCGCCACCAGCTTCACCAGAACACGATGCCCGGAATTGAACATGGCGAAAGAACTGTTGCGCCAACTTTCGAGGAAAGCACTGATTTCATCCACACTCGCCTGCGCCCACGGCGCACTGACGCCGGCGACAAAACGCCGGGTGAGACCAAAATTCAGCAAATCAAATAGTTTTTTCAATTGCTGCTGCGCCGGCAGGTCCAGTCGCAGGCAGGCCAGGTCCACCCGCTGCAGGACTTGCCCGGTTCGCGTCGCAATATCAGCGGCCGATTCCGGCATCGCGCCGTCCAGCACCACCGGCGTCAGCGCACGGAACAAGTTCACGTCGTCATCGCGCAGAAACCGATAACCGTGTGCGGCCGCGACCACCGTGCGGTGGCAGCCTGCCAGGCCCGCGGTGAAGCCCACCGTGCCCAGCACCACCGTCCCTGCCAGCCCCAGCTTCAGCAGCGAGCGGCGCGACGCATCCTGTAATCCAATTTCCTGTTCCTGCCCTTTCATGAAATCCTCCCGGCGCGGCAACTGATGACGGTACGCGTAAACGCAGTGTAAGGTTTCGCACCCGGACCGTAAAAGCGAACTCCTCCATGCCGAATCCAGCGCCTGCAGCAGCGCCCCGACCACCCGCGTCGGCGGCGCGTTTCGGCATCAACCTCGTGGCGATGGCGGCGGCGCTGCTGGCACTAGCGCTGCTGCAACGGCACGGCATGGACGCGCTGCCCAGCGGCCTGATCGCCGCCGCCATCGCCGCGCTGCTGATCGCCGCGTCGGACTACTTCCAGGGCCACGCCAATCCGCAGGAGGCCAACGGCATCGCCGCCGCGCCGCTGCGCAAGGCCGACGCCGCGCGCATCGCCACCAAGCTCGCCGGACTGCTGCTGACGCTGGCGCTGCTCGCCTTCGCCTACTGGTTGTTCCCGGAATACCACGGCAGTTTCTACGACCCGTTCTGGTTTTCGCTGCGTTATGTCGGCAGCGGCCTGCTGGTAGCGGCGCCGTTCTACTTCTGGTGGATGGACCGGCGGCTCGACAATCCGCATGACGCCTACTGGCAGGTCGGTCGCCTGCTCTACCGCAACTGGCGCGGCGCCGAATGGGGCGCCATCCACCAGCATTTCCTCGGCTGGCTGGTGAAGGGATTTTTCCTGCCGCTGATGCTCAACTACCTCGGTCAGGAAATCCAGCAGACCGGCGACGCCTGGACCCGCATGCAGCAGGGCCAGGGCTGGTACGACTTCTGCTATCACTCCGGTTTTCTGGTCGACCTGCTGTTCTGCGTCATGGGCTACGCCGTGACCTTTCGCATCCTCGGCAGCCACATCCGCTCGACCGAACCGACCGCCTTCGGCTGGCTGGTCGCACTGCTGTGCTACCAGCCGTTCTATTCGCTGATCGGCGGCCAGTATCTGCACTACGACGACAATATTTACTGGGGCGGCTGGCTCTCCGGCGTACCGTCGGTGCAAACCGTCTGGGGCAGCGTCATCATCGCGCTGGTGTTCATCTACTCGGCATGCACGGTTTCATTCGGCCTGCGCTTTTCCAACCTCACGCACCGCGGCATCATCACCTCCGGTCCCTACCGCTACAGCAAGCACCCGGCGTATCTCTCCAAGAACCTGAGCTGGTGGCTGATCTCGGTGCCTTTCATCAGTCACTCCGGCGCTTTCGCCGCGCTGCGCGACTGCTGCCTGCTGGGCCTGCTCAACCTGGTGTATTTCCTGCGCGCACGCACCGAGGAGCGCCATCTCAGCCGCGATCCGCATTACGTCACCTACGCGCTGTGGATCAACGACCACGGCCTGTTGCGCGGTCTCGGCAATTGGCTGCCGTTCCTGCGTTACCGCGCGCCGCTGGAGCCTGCTCCGGCTGCCCTCACCTCCACGCCTTTGCCAGGCGAAGCAGGACAAAAATCGCCACGCGCGGCAGCAAAGAAAGGTCGCAAGTGAAAACCGCGCCGGCCAATGCAAGCCGCAAACCGGCGCCACCCGCTCTTGCGATTACGCTTCATAGATTGTGATTTAATATAAATTATATTTATATATAGTCAATATTATTAAACTCATCGCCCACGCAGACCCTCCACAGCGGGTGACACTCTCCATGCATGTTCCGTCCGCAACGCCCATCGCCATTCCGGATACGCGCGATCGCCGCACCGACCACGTCGAGAACGCCCTGCGCTGGGCCCTGGGCGCTGCCCTGCTGCTGCGCCTGCTGTTCCCGTTTTTCGATTCGCCGCTGGCGCATCTCTTTTCCGACCCCGGCCGCCACTGGGAAAACGGCCTGTATTTCCTGCACCCCAACATCATGGGCAGCGGTGATCCCTACCTGTATCAGCTGTGGATGTTCCTGCTGCAAAAACTCACCGCTGGCAGCCCGCCCGCCGTCCTGCTTGGCTGCGGCCTGCTGTGCGCACTGATGCCGCTGGGCTGGTACCGGGCGCTCAAGGAACTGCTGCCGAAAAGATGGGCGCTGGGCGGCGCGCTGCTGATCGCGCTGGTGCCCGGCTTCCTCGGCATCTACGCCTATTTCATGAACGAAACCCTGCTGCTGACGCTGACCGGCTTCGCGTTCTGGACGACCTTCCGCGCGCAGCGCAAACGCACGGTGATGGCATTCGCGCTAGCCTGCGCGTTGTGGCTGGCGGCCGGATTCACACGCAGCGTCGCATTGCCGATGGCGCTGCTGTGCCTGCTGGCGCTGTGGCTGCCGCAGCCACAAAAAATCGGCAAGGCGGTGATCGGCACGATCATGCTGTGCAGCCTGCTGATTCCGGCGGGCCTGCACGGCCGCGCCACGCTCGGCTACTTCGCGCCGTTCGGCAATCTGTATCTCAACGAGATCTACAGCCAGAGCGGCCAGCGCACCATCTCGCTGGATTTCGGCCCCAAGGGCCGCTATTACTTCGGCTCGCCGAGTTTCTACAATCCGACATTTTTCCCGTTCTCCGACTGGACCACCGGCCGCAGTGGCGATGCCGCGGTCAAGATCGACCTGTCGCAAGGTCGCGCAACCTGGATCGCGGAATTGCAGCGCGTGCACCAGTTGCGGACGTTTTCGCGCGCACGTGAAATCGGCGAAAACCTGCTGTATCTCGCCTTCGGCCAGTCGTGGCCGGACAACGACCGCAGCTCCATCAGCGGCTGGCTGACCGTATGGACGCGCTGGCTGTGGCCGCTGGTGTTCCTCGCCGTCGCCTGCGGCGCGGCGCGGCGCCGCTATCACGGACGCGAATGGCTGCTGCCGGCCTGCGCGCTCGGCATGTTCCTGTACATGGCGGTGCAGCAGCAGGGCGTGGTCGAGGCGCGCTTCCGCCTGCCGATCGACCCGATTGCACTCGCCGCCGCCATCGTCCTGCTTTGGCGCTGCACACGGCGAGAAGTTGCGAATCCTGTCACCCACGCTGTTGAACCGGAAGCGCACGCATGAGCTCCCCAACACCCGAAGTCAGCCTGGTCATCCCCTGCTACAACGAGAGCGCCGGTCTGGCCACGCTGTTCGAAACGCTGTTGCCGATCATCCGCGCCACCGCGTGCCGCTTTGAAATCGTCGTGATCAACGACGGCAGCGACGACGACACGCTGGCGCGGCTGCTGGCGCTGCAAGGCACGATTCCGCAACTGCGGGTGATCGACCTGTCGCGCAATTTCGGCAAGGAAGCCGCCGTCGCCGCCGGCCTCGCACACTGCCGCGGCAAGTGCGCGATCCTGCTCGACGCCGATCTGCAGGACCCGCCCGAACTGATTCCGCAGATGCTGGCGCGCTGGCGCGAGGGTTACGAATCGGTGGTCGCGGTGCATGCTTCGCGCGGCAGCGACTCGCTGCCGCGGCGCGTGCTCACCGCCGGGTTCTACCGCATCCTCAACGCCGTTTCCAACACCCGCACGCCGGCCAACGCCGGCGATTTCCGCCTGCTCGACCGCGCCGTGATCGATGCTTTCCTCGCGCTGCCGGAGCGCGCGCGCTTCAACAAGGGCCTGTTCGCCTGGATCGGTTTCCGCCAGTGCCTGATCGAGCACGAGCGGCCGCTGCGCAGCGCAGGCACCAGCAAGTTCACTTACCGCCGCCTGTTCGGACTGGCGATTGAAGGCATCACCTCATTCAGCTCGACGCCGCTGCGCGTCTGGGCCTATATCGGCGCATTCGTGTCCTTGCTGGCGTTTCTGGACGGCGCCTTCATCATCCTGCGCACCCTGATCCGCGGCAATCCGGTGCCGGGCTACGCCTCGATTTTCGTCGCCGTGATGTTCTTCGGCGGCATCAACCTGCTCAGCATCGGCGTACTCGGCGAATACGTCGGGCGGATTTTCGTCGAATCGAAACAGCGCCCGCTTTACGTCGTGCGCCGTGCCCACGAATCGGCTGAAATCCCCAAAAACCAGCCATGACGTCACCCGCTGTTGCCACGCTGCAAGGCGCGCTACTTTGTCGTCGCTAAATACATGGGGCCGGAAACCGCGCATGCGATAATTGCCCCCACCCTCACTGTGGGGGCAGACCCGCTCGATGCGGGTTACTGCGTTCTGTAGTTTTAATATATTTAATATATTCTGAATAATTATACAATAATGAACAATTATTTACGCGCTATCCCGTCCAGCGGGTGCAGGCTCCATCCGGTTTTTCCCGGATGAAGACGCTGCTACCGGCCAGTGCCGGAGATCGGTGCATCTTGCGCCGCCCGCCCGACGCCGCCACTGCGCTGCTGGCGGCGCGCGCGGTGCAGGCCCACACGGGGCTGGTGACGGTGATCGCGGACAACGAGCAGCATGCCTACCGGCTGCACGAGGAACTGCGCTTTTTCCTGTCCGGGCAACTGCCGCTGCTGCATTTCCCGCATTCCGAAACGCTGCCCTACGACCCGTTTTCGCCGCACCAGGAAATTCTCTCGGAGCGTCTTGCCGCGCTGTATCGCCTGCCCTCGCTCGAACGCGGCGTGCTGCTGATCACGGCGGACGCGCTGATCCAGGCGCTGCCGCCGCGCCAGTGGCTGGACGCGCGCGCGTTCATGCTCAAGGTCGGTGACACGCTCAACCCGCAGGCATTCCGCACGCGCCTGGTCGCGGCGGGCTACAGCAGCGTCAGCGAGGTGCAGACCCAGGGCGAGTTCGCAGTGCGCGGCGCGCTGCTCGACCTGTTCCCGATGGGCTCGCGCACGGCCTACCGCGTGGATTTGTTCGACGACGAGATCGAAACCCTGCGCAGCTTCGACCCGGAGACGCAGCGCTCGGCCGACAAGGTCGCGGAAATCCGCCTGCTGCCGGCACGCGAATTTCCCACCGACAAGGAAGGCATCGACACCTTCCGGCGGCGCTACCGCGAATATTTCTCCGGCGACCTCAGCCGCAGCCGCATCTATGCCGAGGTCAGCAAGCAGTTGATGCCGGGCGGCATCGAGTCCTACCTGCCGCTGTTCTTCAGCGAAACCGCCAGCCTGCTCGACTACCTGCCCACCGGCACCCTGATTCTCGAACTCGATGATCTGGGCAACGCGCTCACCGAAGACTGGCGCCAGATCGAGGAACGCTACGAGCGCTACTGCGGCGACATCGAACGCCCGCTGATGAAGCCGGTGGATTTGTTCACGGCTCCCGATGTTGCGTTGAAGCGGCTGGAAAAATTCCCGCGTGTGCAACTAGTTCCCCCTCTCCCGCTTGCGACCACAGGGAGTCCCGCGGGACGGGAGAGGGGTCAGGTCGCAGAAAGCACCCCTCTCCCCGGCCCTCTCCCGCAAGGGGAGAGGGAGACAGAACTGCACATCAGCGCCTTGCCTGCGACCGCCGCAGACGTAAAAACATACTTGGCGGAATCGCAGGACCGCGTGATCTTCGTCGCCGAGTCCGCCGGCCGTCGCGAGGCGCTGCTGGACTGGCTCAAGCCGCTGGGCATCCTGCCGCGCGCGCATGCGCACTGGGCCGATTTCGCGGCCGACCGCAACCGCTACGGCATCACCCTCGGGCCGCTGCAGGACGGATTCCGCATCGAGGACGAAAACCTCGGCGTGGTTTCCGAGGCGCAGATTTTCGGCCAGCGCGCGCCGGTGCTGTCGCGCAAGCGCGGCAAGGTGCGCGATCCGGAAACCATCCTGCGCGATCTCTCCAGCCTGTCCATCGGTTCGCCGGTGGTGCATGTGCAGCACGGCGTCGGCCGCTACCTGGGCTTGCAGAAGTTGGATGCCGGCGGCGTCGAGGCGGAATACCTGCTGCTGGAGTATGCGAACCGCGACAAGCTTTATGTGCCGGTCGGCTCGCTGTCGCTGATTCATCGCTACACCGGCGCGGAGGATGCGCAGGCGCCGCTGCATGCGCTGGGCTCCGACCGCTGGAGCAAGGCACAGGCCAGGGCGCGCGAAAAAGCGCACGACGTGGCCGCGGAGTTGTTGCAGGTACAAGCACGGCGCCTCGCGCGGCCCGGCGTGCCGCTGGCGCTGGACTGGGCCGACTACCAGGCGTTTTGCGCGGGCTTTCCGTTCAACACGACCACGGATCAGCAATCCGCAATCGACGCGGTGCTGGCGGATTTGCAAGCGGAAAAATCGATGGACCGCGTGGTCTGCGGTGATGTCGGCTTCGGCAAGACCGAGGTGGCGATGCGTGCCTGCTACGCGGCGGCGCGCGCCGGGCGTCAGGTGTGCATGATCGCGCCGACCACGCTGCTGGTGCAGCAGCACGAAAAGAATTTCCAGGACCGTTTCGCTGGCTTGCCGATCCGCATCGCCGGACTGTCGCGCCTGCGCACCGCCAAGGAACAGACCGCGATTCTCAAGCAACTGGAAGCCGGCACACTCGATATCGTCATCGGCACGCACCGGCTGCTGCAGGACGATATCCGCTTCAAGAATCTCGGCCTGGTGGTGGTCGACGAGGAGCACCGCTTCGGCGTGCGCCACAAGGAGCGCCTCAAGAACATGCGCGCCGAAGTCGACCTGCTGACGCTCACCGCGACGCCGATCCCGCGCACGCTCAATATGTCGCTGGCCGGCTTGCGCGATCTCTCGATCATCGCCACGCCGCCGGCCTCGCGGCTTGCAATCAAGACCAGCGTCTGTGAATGGAGCAACGCGCTGGTGCAGGAAGCCTGCCTGCGCGAACTGCGCCGCGGCGGACAGATTTACGTGCTGCACAACGGCGTCGCCGACATCGCCGAGTTCTCGCGCAAGATTCAGGAACTTGTGCCGGAAGGCCGCGTGCGTTTCGCACACGGCCAGATGCGCGAACGCGAGATGGAACAGGTGATGCTGGATTTCTACCACCAGCGCTTCAACATCCTGGTCTGCACCACCATCATCGAATCCGGCATCGACGTGCCCAGCGCCAACACCATCCTGATCGACCGCGCCGACACGCTGGGACTGGCGCAGCTGCATCAGCTGCGCGGTCGCGTCGGCCGCAGCCACCATCGTGCTTACGCCTACCTGCTGGTGCCGAGCATGCGCGCAATCAGCACCGATGCGCAGAAGCGTCTCGATGCGATCGAAACCATGGGCGAACTCGGTTCCGGTTTTGCGCTGGCGACGCACGATCTTGAAATCCGCGGTGCCGGCGAGTTGCTGGGCGAAGAGCAATCCGGCCAGATTTCTGAAGTGGGCTTCACGATGTACGCCGAACTGCTGGCGCGCGCGGTGAAGGCAATCAAGTCCGGCAGGCTCAGCGACGAGCCGTTTGGCCAGAGCGACTGCGAAGTCGATCTGGGCACCTCGGCGCTGATCCCCGAAGACTATGTGCCGGACGTGCATACGCGCCTGACGCTCTACAAGCGCGTCGCCGAGGCCGCTGGCGAGCGCGAACTTGACGAGCTGAAAGTCGAGATGATCGATCGCTTCGGCCTGCTGCCGCCGCAGGCCGAGCGCCTGCTCGATGCCGCGCAACTGCGCGCGCTGGCCGCGCCGCTGGGCATCGTCCGCATCCGTGCCGGCAGCCACAGCGCCAGTCTCGATTTCAGCGCCACGCCGAAAATCAATCCGCTGCGCCTGATCAAGCTGATCCAGAGCCAGCCCAAGACCTACAAGCTCGAAGGCCAGAAGCGGCTGCACTATCATGCCAACCTGGAAACCCCGGAAACCCGCGCCGCGACGCTGATGCCCTTGTTGGCTACACTGCGCGAACCGCCATCGAGTGCCCCCGCATGACATTCTTCACGCGCCTCCTGATCTGCCTGAGCCTGAGCCTGCTGCTGCCCGCCGCGGCCTGGGCCGAAACCTACCGGGTGGATGTCATCGTGTTTCTCAACAAGAGCGGCACCGACGGCGAACTGGGCCGCAGTTCTAGTTCGGTCGACATGAGCCATGCGATTGCCCTGTCGGATACGGCGGCACTGGCCGCAGCCGGAATCACCGTTTTGCCGGACAGCGATTTCGGACTGGACTCGGAATGGAGCCACCTGCGCTATGCCAAGGGTTTCCAGCCACTATTGCGCCTGTGCTGGATCCAGAAAGACCCGCCGGAGAGCAATGGCCCCGCCCTGCATGTCCGCTGGGGCGAAGGTTTCGTCGGTGGTAGCGCCAGCCTGTCACCGGTGGACGGCACGCTGAGCCTGCTCGCGGGCCATTACCTGCACCTGGACGCCGACCTGGTCTACACCCAGGACAACGGCAACGGCGGCTACTCCAGCTATCGCCTGCGCGAAAACCGCCTGATGCGGCGCGACGAGATTCATCACCTCGACAGTCCCAGGCTGGGCATCCTTGCTCGCGTGACCAGGGCTGGCAGCTGAATTCGCGCCATCGGCACGAATTCAAGGAAAATCCATCGAGACACTGTTCGTCAGTCGTCTCGCATGTCGTCCGCTATCACAGGGCGTGATTGAATGTTCGTTACATATTGACTGATTAATATTTATATAGTTTATATTTTATAACGATCGATACCTACTGGCCCTGCACAGCGGCTGGCTCAGAAATCGAGGTCCAGCGCGCCGCAGAGCCAGTCAATCATCGGCGCGGCAGTGGCGAATTGCTTGAGCACGGTTTTCGGGAAATCCGGTGAACAGACCTGCTCTTCGCTCAAGGTCGCGGTGCAGACAAAATCCTTGCGCTTGATGTCGTCGATCAACTCGTGCGCCGCATCGAAACCTGCGGGCGGCCGCGACAGGCTGTCGCCGTCGAGCGAGAACAATTTTCCGAACGCGCCGCCGCGAGTGGCTTTCTTCCAGCTCGCCGGGTTGTTGACGATGTAATTGCGGATGCGCTTGACCGTCTCCGGCTGGCCATGCCAGACGCCGCCGCCGATGAAGCATTCACCCGGCTGCAGGTGCAGATAGAACAGCGGCGCATCGAGCCGGCCGGGCGTGGCGTTGCTGCCGTCGCTGCCGCGCGCCACCGCCTTGGTCGCCTCGTGGAAAAAGGTCATGCCGACATGGGTTTTGTACGGCGTCTTGTCGCCGGAAAAACGCGTGTCGCGGTAGATGCGGAACAGCGAGCCGCCAACCGCTTTCGGACTGGCGACGAAACGCGGGCTGACGGTTTTCTTCAGCGGCGCATCGAGCGCGGCGATGAAGCGCAGCGCCGGTTCCTTCAGCTCAGCTTCGTAACGCGCCTTGTGCGTGGTGAACCATTCGCGGTTGTTGTTGCGCGTGAGGTCGCGCAGGAACTTGAACAGTGCGGGTGTGAATGCAGCCTGGGGCTTTGCAGCCATGATCTTCCCCTTTGCCTGAAGAGCGTGAAATTTAGCATCGCGCGACGATTTCTGGCAGCTTAGAGTCCTGCATACCGGAGCAAGCATCATGAACGCCAAGACCCATTCCCTGCGCGGCACCGTCTCCAACGCCGAGTGGCAGGCGCGCGTCAATCTCGCCGCGGCCTACCGGCTGGTCGCGCTCTACGGCTGGGACGACCTGGTGTTCACGCATATCTCCGCGCGTGTGCCGGGTCCGGAGCATCATTTCCTGATCAACCCCTATGGCTTCATGTTCGAGGAGATCACCGCGTCATCGCTGGTCAAGATCGATCTCGACGGCAAGAAACTGATGGACTCGCCCTACGACATCAACCCTGCCGGCTTCACCATCCACAGTTGCATTCACGCCGCACGCGAAGACGCGCAGTGCGTGATGCATGTGCATTCGCTCAACGGTGTCGCGGTATCGGCGCAGAAGAACGGCCTGCTGCCGATCTCGCAGCAGTCGCTGTTCGTGCTGGCCTCGCTGGCCCATCACGACTATGAAGGCGTGGCGCTGAACCCGGACGAAAAGCCGCGGCTGGTGCGCGACCTCGGCGAGAAGAATTTCCTGATGCTGCGCAACCACGGCCTGCTCACGGTCGGCGCGAGTCCGGCGGACGCGTTCCTGTTCATGTACCTGTTCGAGGCGTCCTGCATGATCCAGGTGCGCGCACAGGCCGGCGGCGGCGAACTGGTGCACATCGCGCAGCCGATTCTCGACGGCATCCAGAAAGCGGCGAAGCAGGTCACGCGCGGCCTCGGCGGCGCACTGGCGTGGCCGGGGCTGCTGCGCAAGCTGGAGCGGATCGACCCGTCCTACAAGGATTGAGTTGATGATTGCCCGGCCGTCGTGCTTGTCTGTGGCGCACCCAGGCCTGCAAACCCGGATGACGCAGTGCGCACGCTGAAAATCGGCAAAGTTCAAGCGATCCCTGTCGATTCCGAGCTGCTGACCGACGCGGCAACAGCGCCCGCTCTGCTGGTTGGCGCCGGATATTTTGTTTTATTTTATAAATTTATTGTAAATTAATATTATAATTAATAACAAAATGTATGCTGCCAATGGCGACAGCGGGTCACACCAAAATTCTCGAATCCAGTTGTTTCAGTCGTCGGACTGGCCGGCCTGCTCTGGAAACAACACATCGGCAAACCCGAAGCGCGAAAAATCGCGCACGCGCATCGGATAGAGCACGCCGTCGAGATGGTCGCATTCGTGCTGCACCACGCGCGCATGGAAATCATCGACGGTGCGCGCGATAAGCTGGCCATGCTGATCGGTGCCGCTGTAGTGCAGGCGCCGGTGGCGCGGCACCACGCCGCGCAGGCCCGGCACTGACAGGCAGCCTTCCCAGCCGTCCTCGATCTCATCGCCGATGAAGCTGATGACGGGATTGACCAGCACTGTTTCCGGCACTGCCGCAGCGTCGGGATAACGCGGGTTGCTGGCGAAGCCGAAAATCACCACGCGCAGGTTGACGCCGATCTGCGGCGCGGCAAGGCCCGCGCCATCAAGCGCGCGCATGGTGTCGAACAGGTCGGCGACCAGCGCGTGCAGCTCCGGCGTGCCGGTTTGCGCAACCGGCTCGGCCACGCGCAGCAGCCGCGGATCACCCATCTTCAACACTTCGCGGATCATGGCGAGGTGGAAAAAGGCGAATGTCCAGTGGACATTCGCCCCGCCGAGCGCCCGGCCACGGATGGCCGGGCCGGACACAGCGCCATGGATGGCTTGAGAGAGCACGGAGAAGTCATATCTTCAAGCGCTCGACGATACGGCCATGCTGGAGATGTTCATCGATGATCTCGTCGATGTCTTCCTCGTCCACATACGTGTACCAGACTTCCTGCGGGTACACGACCAGCACCGGGCCCTGCTCGCAACGGTCCAGGCAACCGGCCAGGTTGATCCGCACCTGGCCGGGCCCGGACAGCCCCAGCGCCTTGATTTTCTTCTTGGCGTAATCGCGCACGCGCGTCGCGCCCTTGTCATTGCAGCAGCCGCGGGCATCGCCGGCCGCGCGCTGGTTGCAGCAGAAGAAAACATGGTGCCGGTAATAGCTCATGCTACTTGGCGCCGAAGGCGTAGGAGATGTTCGCGGCGGTGACGGTATCGGTCTTGCCGGTGCCGGACGGCACGATCGAGTTGTGCCGCAACGTATAGGACAGGCCGGCGAACAGGTTGCCGACGATGTTCATCTTCAGTTCGGTCACCGATTCAAAATACGTGTTTGACGCACCGTATTCGAGCTTCGGTGTTTCGCTGAAAGTGCTGGTATCGGAAATCTTCCACGCAAACAGGCCGCCCAGCTGCAGGATGCCGTCGCTGGTGCGCTGGTTGCTGACGTTGTAGCGCATCTGCCGTGCGCCGACGCCGACCTGGCCGTCGAGAATGTAGACCGGGCCAGTGAGGAAATGGCGTCCGTAGCCGACAGTTTCGGTGGTGCGCTGACCGACCGCATCGAACAGGTCCTTGACGTAGTCCGCATTGGCAAAAGCGAAATCCTGTGGCGTCAGGTTGTAGTTGTACTGGTCGTCGGCGGTATAGCGCTCGGCGGTGGATGTGTTCTGGCTCGACGCCCCCAGCGCGGTAGCGACAAAGGCGTTCTTCCACTGCACCTCGGTATAGTTCAGGGACAGCTTCGCGTTCAGTGAACTGGTTTTGGAATTACCGTTGGTCGACAGGTAACCCAGGGTCGCCTCGCCGCCGAAACCATTCGCTGCCTGCGCCAGCATCGGCACCGCCAGTCCCGCCGCCATCACTGCCATAGCGAATCGCATTGCTCTGTATCTCCGTTGGTGTTGGTGAGCGGGCATTCTAGTAAATCACCGGCGAACTTTCCCCTTTCGCCAAACATCCGCGCAGTTCAATATGGCGGAATGCAAGCACCGGCCGCACCGTTTCCGCTGGAAGACGCCGATCAGTGCGTGAAGTGCGGCATGTGCCTGCCGCATTGCCCGACCTACCGGCTCACGCAACACGAGGGCGACTCCCCGCGTGGCCGCATCATGCTGATGCAGGGCCTGGCTACCGGGCTGATTGCGCAGAACGCGACCATGGAAGCGCATCTCGACGGTTGCCTGTCGTGCCGCGCCTGCGAAGCGGTGTGCCCGGCGCAGGTGCCTTATGGCCGGCTGATCGATGCCGGCCGCGCGCTGATGGCGCCACGGCGCCCCGCGCAGGCGCGCACCACGCGCCGCATCGGCTTCTGGCTCAGCCATCGACAGGCGCGCCGTGCCGCCGGCCTGCTGTTGTGGCTGTACCAGCGCCTCGGCCTGCAATGGCTGTTGCGACGCACGCATCTGCTCGGCCACGGCTCGCTGGCACGGCTGGAATCGCTGCTGCCGGCGGTATCGCTGCCGCGGCCGCTACGGTCTTCAGCCAGCGCAGGCAGTGCCCGCCGCGTGATGCTGTTCACCGGCTGCACCGGCGAACTCGCCGATCGCCGCACGCTGGAAGACGCGATCTGCGTGCTGAACCGCCTGGGCATCAGTGTCGAAGTGCCGGAAACCCAGGGCTGCTGCGGCGCCATCTACCAGCACGCCGGCCTGCACGATGATGCGATGAAGCTGGCACGGATCAACCTGACCGCGTTCGGAGACAGTGCTACGCGCATCCTCAGCAGCGCCAGCGGCTGCGGCGCCACCCTGCTCGATTACCCGGATATCGTCGGCCCGCGGGCACTGCCATTCGCTGCGCGTGTCGACGATCTCAGCGCCTGCCTGCTTGCGCACTGGCCCGAAAACCTGCAACTCCGGCCACTGCAGGCGCGCGTGCTGGTGCATGTCCCCTGCACCCTGCGCAATGTGATGAAAAGCGCAGGTCACATGACCGCGTTGCTGCAAAAAATCCCTGGCATCGAGATCGCCGAACTCGATCGAGGCGGCCGTTGCTGCGGCGCCGCCGGCAGCTATTTCATCGCGCAGCCGGCAATGGCCGATGCGCTACTGCAAGGAAAACTCGACGCGGCCCGCGCGCAGGCGCCGGATTTCATCGTCAGCGCCAACATCGGCTGTTCGATGCACCTGGCCGCTGGCCTGCGTCGCGCCGGACTCAGTGTGCCGGTGCTGCATCCGGTGAGCCTGCTGGCGCGGCAACTCCCGCCTTGACCGGCGCCTCTGCCGGCGCAGCGGCTGCGGCCGGCACGGCAGCAGGTGCTGCATTCACTGCGGGATGACTCAGTACCGCATCAAACCGGAGTAGCAGCAGGTCCGCCATGTCCTGCTGGATGTATTCGCGCAGATGTGCTTCCTCGGCATCGTTGGCCAGCACCTGCAGCGGATTGAAACTGTAGATGCGCGACGCAGCGATGGTATCCGGCGCCACCAGAATACGGTTGCCGTTGAAAACGGTGTAATTCATCGTCGTCAGCAGTTGGTACTCCAACGCCTTGCCATCCGTGCCGATCGCCAGCGTCTGCTCGGTCTCGCTGATATTGGACAGCCGGATCACCGCGCTGGCGCCATCGGCGTGATCCAGCACCGTGCCGCCACGACGCTGTATCAGGGTGCGCAGCGCAACCTCGACTGGCGGTTCCGATACCTGGTAGGGCGCAATCACGTCGATGTAAACCGTTTGCAGTTCTGGCGGCAGCGGTCGGCTGCCGGCCAGGTGAAAGCCTGCGCAGGCGCTGAGCAGCAGTGAAACACCAGAGATCAGGAATTTACGCACGCTAAATGACCAGGCTCACGAGTTTTCCCGGTACTACAATTTTTTTCCTGATCACCTGTCCGGTGACAAACCGTTGCACACCGGCATCCGCCAGTGCTGTTTCGATAATCTGCTCCGGCGTCGCGCCCACCGGCACCTGCACCTGCCCACGCAGCTTGCCGTTCACCTGCACCGCCAGCGTGATCTCATCCGCCAGCAGCGCTGCGGCCTCCACCTGCGGCCAGCGTGCGTCGATCACCGCCTCTGCGTGCCCCAGCGCCTGCCACAACTCATGGCAGATATGCGGCACGATCGGCGACAACGCCGCCACCAGGCCATCCAGCACTTCCTGCGTCACCGCACGGCCGTTGGCGCTGCTGTCCTCAAACTTGTACAGCGCGTTGACCAGCTCCATCGCCGCCGCCACCGCCGTGTTGTAGCTGTAACGGCGGCCGATATCGTCGCCGAGCTTCTGCAGCGTCTGGTGCAGCTTGCGCCGCAGATCTTTTTGCCCGGCGGTCAACCCGGCACGATCCAGTGCCGGCACCGCACCGGCACCGACATGGTCATGCACCTTTTTCCACAGGCGCTTGAGGAAACGCATGGCGCCGTCGATGCCGGCGTCGTTCCACTCCAGGCTTTGCTCAGGCGGCGCGGTGAACATCATGAACAAGCGCACCGCATCCGCACCGTGCGACTTCAGAATCACCTCTGGATCCACGGTATTGCCCTTGGACTTGGACATCTTGCTACCGTCCTTGAGCACCATGCCCTGCGTCAGCAGCCGCGTGAACGGCTCCGACACCGCAGTCAACCCGCTGTCGCGCATCAACTTCTGGAAAAAGCGTGCGTATAACAGATGCAAAATCGCGTGCTCGATGCCGCCGACATACTGGTCCACCGGCAACCAGTAAGCGGCGCGTTCGTCCAGCATGGCCTTGTCGCTGTCCGGGCAGGCATAGCGGGCGAAATACCACGACGACTCGAAGAACGTATCGAAGGTATCGGTCTCGCGCCGCGCCGGCGCAGCGCACTTGGGACAAGCACATTCGTAGAACGACGGCGTCTTCGTCAACGGACTCGCCGCACCATCCGGCATCAAGCCTTCCGGCAGCACCACCGGCAGTTGGTCTTCCGGCACCGGCACCGCGCCACAAGCCTTGCAGTAGATGATCGGGATCGGGCAACCCCAGTAACGCTGGCGCGAGACGCCCCAGTCGCGCAAGCGATAGTTCACACGCTTGCGGCCCTGGCCCATGCTCACCAGCGTGGCAGCGATGCCGTCGAAAGCCTGCTGGAAATCCAGGCCGCTGAATTCGCCGGAATTGATGCAGATGCCGTGTTCCGCATAGGCCGCCTGCGACACATCCGGTACAGACTGCGGATGATCGACGGCAGCGATTACGGGTTTGATCTGCAAGCCATAAGCTTTCGCAAACTCCCAGTCGCGCTGGTCGTGCGCCGGCACCGCCATCACCGCACCTGAGCCATAGCCCATCAGCACGAAGTTGGCGGCCCACACCGGCACTTTTTCGCCGGTGAGCGGATGGATCGCCTCGACGCCCAGCGACACGCCTTTCTTTTCCATCGTTTCGAGCGTGGCTTCGGCCACGCCGGTTTTTTTCGCTTCCTCGACGCAGGCTGCAACTTTTGGATCGTGCGCTGCGGCAGCCAGCGCCAGCGGGTGCTGCGCGGCGACGCTGATGAAAGTCACACCGTAGAGCGTATCCGGCCGCGTGGTGTACACAGTTAGCTTTCCGCCGAAATCGGCGGGCGCGAGATGGCCACTGCCATCGGCCAGCGCGAAATCGATCTCGACGCCCTCGCTGCGACCTATCCAGTTTTCCTGCATCGTGCGCACGGCATCCGGCCAGCCGCTGAGGTTTTTCAACTCCGCCAGCAGTTCGTCGGCGTAGGCGGTGATCTTGAGGAACCACTGCGGTATCTCGCGCTGCTCCACCAACGCGCCGGAGCGCCAGCCACGACCGTCGATCACCTGCTCGTTGGCCAGCACGGTCTGGTCCACCGGATCCCAGTTCACCACCGAGTTCTTGCGGTAGACCAGACCCTTCTTCAGCAACTGGATGAACAGCCACTGCTCCCAGCGGTAATAGTCAGGCCGGCAGGTGGCGAGCTCGCGGCTCCAATCGTAGGCCAACCCGAGCTGGCGCAACTGGTCGCGCATGTAATCCATGTTGGCGTAGGTCCACTGCGCGGGCGGCACGCCGGACTTGATCGCCGCGTTCTCCGCCGGCAGGCCGAAAGCATCAAAACCCATCGGTTGCAGCACATTCTTGCCGAGCATGCGCTGGTAGCGCGCAATCACGTCACCGATGGTGTAGTTGCGCACATGTCCCATGTGCAGCCGCCCGGAGGGATACGGGAACATGGACAGGCAATAGAATTTCTCGCGTCCGGCGTCTTCCACCGCGCGGAAGGATTGATGATTCTCCCAGTACTGCTGGGCAGCGCTCTCGATATCGGTGGGCTGATACTGCTCTTGCATGGTCTTTACAGGTTATGGGTCAACATGCCGGACCGGAGATTCCGGACCTGCCGAGGGTGCGTATTATGCGCGACGCGGGACCCGGCTTGTCATGCAGTTGTTACATATAACGGCCCTGCCAGTAAGGTTTTTGCAAGGAACGCTGCATCACATGCGGAAAATACCGTAACGCGGATCGGCTATCGGCGCGCTCAAGGAAGCCGACAGTGCAATGCCCAGCGCATTGCGCGTGTCGACCGGATCGAGAATGCCGTCGTCCCAGATTTCCGATGTGCTCCAGTACGCGCTCTGCTTGCGCTTGAAGTCACCGAGCACCGGATCACGGATCGCGTCGATATCTTCCTGCGACAGTTTCTTGCCCTGCTTGGCGAGCTGGCGGATTTTCACATCGGCCAGCGTATTCGCCGCCTGCTCCGCGCCCATCACGCTGATCTGCGACTGCGGCCAGGAGAACAGGAAGCGCGAATCGAAGGCGCGGCCGCTCATGCCGTAGTTGCCGGCGCCGAAAGAGCCGTTGCACATCACGGTGAATTTCGGCACCTCAGAGCACGACACTGCCATGATCATCTTGGCACCATCCTTGGTGATGCCGCGGCGTTCGTATTCGCGACCGACCATGAAGCCGGTGATGTTCTGCAGGAACAGGATCGGCGTCCTGTTCTGGTTGCACAACTCGATGAAGTGCGCACCCTTGAGCGAACTGTCGTTGAACAGCACGCCGTTGTTGCCAAGGATGCCGATCTTGTAGCCCCACAGGTGCGCGTAGCCGCAGATCAGAGTCTTGCCGTAGGCGGGCTGGTATTCGTGAAAACGTGAACCATCGACCAGACGTGCGATCACTTCGCGGATATCAAACTGCTGCTTGATGTCCTTCGGAATCACGCCGTACAACTCGTCCGGATCGTAGAACGGCGCTTCCGGCTCCTGCCATTCGATGTGCGTTTTCTGCGGACGCTTGAACTGCGCGACGATGTCGCGCGCAATCGCAATCGCCTCCTCTTCAGACGAGGCCGGGTAATCGGCGACGCCAGAGACGCCGGTATGCATGTCGCAGCCGCCAAGTTCATCGACGGTGTTCTCCTCGCCGGTCGCCGCTTTTACCAGCGGCGGCCCGGCGAGGAAGATCGCGCCGGTGCCGCGCACGATCACGTTGTAGTCCGACAGGCCCGGTACATAGGCGCCGCCGGCAGTGCAGTGCCCGAGCACCACCGAAACCTGCTGCACGCCCATCTTCGACAGGATGCACTGGTTGCGGAAGATGCGGCCCGCGTAATACTTGTCGGCGAACAGGTCGGCCTGCAGCGGCAGGAAGCCGCCAGCGGAATCGCAGAGATGCACGACGGGCAGGCGGTTCTCGATGGCGATGTCAAGCGCGCGGATGGTTTTCTTCACTGTCAGCGGATACCAGGCGCCGCCCTTGACGCTGGCATCACCGGCGTTGATGACCACTTCGCGGCCGGAGACAATGCCGATGCCGGTGACGCAGGCCGCGCCCGGCACCTCGCCGTCGTAGGCATCGTTGGCAGCCAGTGAGGAGAACTCAAGGAACGGCGTGCCCGGATCGAGCAACTGCTGCAGGCGCTCACGCACCAGCAGCTTGTTCTGCGCGCGCAGCCGGTCGATGTCGCGCTGTGGGCGATCGTCACGCGCCTTACGCTGACGCTCGCGGAATTCCTCGACGATCTTGCGGTTGTGCGCGGCGTTGGACTGGAACTCGGCGGACGCGGTGTTGATCTTGGATTCGATTCTTTTCATGTGGTTTTCTCGTAGGGCGGGTTAGCTGCGAAGCGGCGTAACCCGCCAGTCGCGGAAGGCGGATTACGCTTCGCTAATCCGCCCTACGGTTGAGCCTCCAATGTCAGCAGCAGCGCATCGCGGTCAAAGGTCTGGCCCTTGTCGTAAGTCACCGCCTCAATCACACCATCGCGCGGCGCGGTGATGGTGGTTTCCATCTTCATGCTCTCCATCACCAGCAGGGCCTGCCCCTTGGTAACGGCATCGCCAGCCTTGACCTGCACGCTGACGATGCTGCCCGGCATCGGCGCCAGCACCTTGTCTTCGGCGGAGCCCAGGCCCGAGGCAGCAAGACGCTTTAGCGGATGCTCGTAGCGCAGCTGATACGCCTCGCCATCGAAGTGCACGAAGACGTTGTCGCCGCGCGTCGCGATCACCACTTCGTGATGCACACCATCAACCGTCAACCAGGCGCGGCCATCGGCACCAGCCTTGAGGTCGAAGGGAATGACCTGATCGGCGAGATGCAGGCGATAGCCGTCAGCACCGCGCGAAAGTTCGAGATTGTGCTCGGCGTCACCGAACTTGAAGGCGTGGTGCATATCAATTTCTCCAGACGCCGATGGCGGCATGCATCGTCGGCACCGCATCGGCCACATCGCGCATCGGCCGCGTACTCAGGCTTGCGGCCGAAAGCAGCGTGTGCAGCGTGGTCTTGGGCATTTCAGGATCAGCGGCGATGTGCGGATTGGCATCGAGGAACCCGGTGTGCACATCGCCGGCAACAAACGCCGGATGCTGAATCAGGCGACGCAGGAACGCGGTGTTGGTCTTGCAGCCGAGCAACACGGTTTCGCGCAGCGCCTTGTCGGAACGCGCAATGGCGTCATTACGATCCTTGCCGCGGATGATCAGCTTGGCAATCATCGGGTCAAATGCCGCGGTAACTTCACCGCCCTGCAGGATTCCGCTGTCCCAGCGCACACCTTCGCCCTGCGGCGGATGCAGGACCAGCACTGGCCCGGTCGTCGGCGTGTAACCGCGGCCCGGGTCTTCGGCGTAGATACGGAACTCCATGGCGTGACCGGATGACGTCAGGTCTTTCTGTATGTAGCCGAGCTTTTCGCCGGCCGCGATGCGCAACTGTTCCAGTACGAGGTCCTTCCCGGTGATTTCTTCTGTCACCGGATGTTCGACCTGCAGGCGCGTGTTCATTTCCAGGAAATAGAATTCTCCGGATTGGCCGAAGATGAACTCGACGGTACCAGCACCGCGATAGCCGGCCGAGCGTGCAATACCTGCGGCGGTTTCGCAGATTTTTTCGCGCAACTCGGACGTCAACGCCGGTGACGGCGTTTCTTCGACGATTTTCTGGAAGCGGCGCTGCACCGAGCATTCACGCTCGAACACATGCACGACATTGCCGTGCGAATCACCGAGCACCTGCACTTCGATGTGCCGCGGATTTTCAATATAACGCTCGACGTAGAGACGGCCATCACCGAAATAACGCTGGCCCTCGCTGCGCGCGCGCTCGATCTCGGCGTCAAGGATTTTCAGGTCGCGCACGATGCGCATGCCCTTGCCACCGCCGCCGGCGGAGGGTTTTATCAGCAACGGCGTACCGACTTTGCGGGCACGTTCGTTGAAGGTCTTGGGATCATCATCCTCAATGGCGGAAGGCGCCACCGGAAAGCCGCCCTTCTCGACAAAATTTCGCGCACGCACCTTGTCGCCCATCAGCATGATCTGCTCGGGCCTGGGGCCGATGAAGATCAGGCCGGCGGCTTCGACCGCCGTGCAAAAACCTGCGTTCTCAGACAGAAAGCCGTAGCCCGGATGAATCGCACCTGCACCGCTAAACCTTGCTGCGGCAATGATCTGTGCGCCGTCGAGATAGGCCGCGACCGGCGTCGCGGCGGGCGTCATTGAAAAAGAATTTTCGCCGCCCGCACTTGCGCATGGCGCAGCGGCAGGCGTCATTGAAAAAGAATTTTCGCCGCCCGCACTTGCGCATGGCGCAGCGCCGCCGATCTCAATCGCTTGATCAGCCATCTTCACCGCCAGCGTGCCGCGATCCGCTGCGTGGTAAACGACGATGCCTTTCAGTCCGAGTTTCTGCACGGTACGCAGCACGCGCACGGCGATCTCGCCGCGGTTGGCGACCAGCACGGCCTTGAACGGCCATGCACTAACGTCGGGTGTGTTTTTCATGGTTTCCTCGCCTGCTTGGGATGACTGCGCTCGATGCGCGACGCGTTCTGCGCCAGCTTTTCGGTTTCACGCTTCAGGTTGCCTGTCTCGTTGCGTGCGGCGATACCGTCGCAGAGCAGGGCGGTGATCTGGTCGGCAGTAGCGTCGATGTCGAGTTCGCCGCGGCCGCAGATGAAGTTCCAGGTGTAGTGCTCGATACTGCCGTAGACCATGTCGCGCAGCAGCGTCAGTGGTGCGTCCTGGCGAAGTTCCTTGCAGTTGACGCCGTCTTCGAGCACTTCAAGCAGCAACTGCGTGTAACGCCGGTTCAGTTCGTGCAGGTCGGAGCCATGGTAGTCGCGCTCCGAACGCACCTCGCGGAACATCAGGCGACACAGCAACGGGTAATCACGGATCGAGCGCAGGTGCCGCCACACCAGCAGGCGCAGGCGCGCGCGCGTCCCGCTGATACCGGCAAGATCTCGCGCATAGTCGCCAAACATCTCCTCGTACCAGCGCTCCAGCACCTTGAGCAGCAACTCGCGCTTGCTCTCGAAATATTTGTAGACCGTGCCTTCGACCACGCCAATCCTCGCCGCGATCTCGGCGACGGCACTGCTCTCATAACCTTTCTCGCAAAACACGTCGCGCGCTGCGGATAAAATTTCGTCCACGCGCGCTTCGCGCGCCAGGCGCGGCGCATGAATGCGCAAGGGCTTGCGGCTCATGGCGCCAGCGACTCCGGCACCGAAACAGGAAAGTCCATCAGCACCTGCGCCAGCATCTTGCCCTGCGGGTCGTAACGCAGCGAGGCCATGCCGCCGCCACCGAGCGCATCCTGCAGCAGGAAATTGAAGCCATGCAGTCCGGGTATTTCGAAGCGCTCGACCTTGCCCTTGGCGAAGTGTGCGAGGTAAGCCTTGACCGCTTCGGCCGTCAGCTGGGCGCGCAGCAGTGGCACGAACTCCGGCTTGCGCGCGAGCACGCCGATATTGGCTGCATTGCCTTTGTCGCCGCTGCGGCCATAGGCCAGGGCAATCAGCGGCAGTTTCCGTGTCGTGCCTGCGGGAATCGTAGCGGTAGATCCGGGCGCATTGGCGAATGTTCCCGCATCGCTGAATGCAGTCAGCGGCGGCATGAAAACTTTGCCATCAACAGCAACCGGCACCGCGCTCTTCGGCACCAGGCAGGAAAAAAGGCGCACCAGCGGCGTCGGCGTCGGCCGCCCGCCCGAGAAACCGGTGATGCCCTGCGCCATCGCCGTAGCAGGTGGAATGAACTCGCGGCCGAATATCTCCAGCGCATTTTTATCGGCGTGATGCACCGCGACCTTCAGGATCACTTCGCGCGCATCGCGGCGGCGCGCGTTGGCACCCCAGTTGGCCTCGCTGCTCAGCACCTCGACATCAGTGCGCGTGTAGTCGGCGAACTTGCGCTGCGCGAACATCGTGCGTGTGCGTTTAAGGATCGCGGCCGCCACGGCTTCTGCTTTCTTCACGGCATCGACGCCGCCGATCATCATCGTGCCGGTGCAGCGGAACCCGTCCTGATACGTAGCGGATACCTTGTAGCTGTCCGTTGGCGCTCGGCCCTTGGCGCCAGTGACCCTGACGCGGTTTTCGCCGGCTTGTGTGAGCTGCACGTTGCGGAAATCACAGGTGACATCTGGCAGCAGATAACTCGCCGGATCGCCGATCTCGTAGACAATCTGTTCGCCAACGGTCTCGGGCGCCACACGACCACCAGTATTTTCCGGCTTGGTAATCTCGAACTCGCCATCGGGCTTGCAGACCGCGATCGGGAAGCCCATGCGGTCCCAGTCACCGGCGACTTTCTCCCAATCGGTGCTGATACCACCGGTGGCTTGCGCGCCACATTCGATGATGTGGCCGGCGAGACTGCCCATCGCCAGCCTGTCGTAATCGTCGGCCCTCCAGCCGAACTCGTGGATCATCGGGCCCAGCGCGACGGCGGTATCGACGCATCGGCCTGTGAGCACGATATCTGCACCATCATCCAGTGCCTTGGCGATGGGGAAGGCGCCGAGGTAGGCATTCATGCTCCATAGCTTGTCCGGCATCGCGTCGCCGCTGAACATTTCCTTGACGCTCGAAAACTCTTCCGCGCGGCCCAGCAGGTCGTCGCCGGTAACGATGCTGACCTTCAGGTCGATGTTGAGCGCCTTGAGCTTTTCCTCGATGGCGGACTTGCAGGCCTGCGGATTGACGCCGCCGGCGTTGGTCACAACCTTGATGCCCTTTTCCTTGAGCTGCGGCGCGAGGTTGGCAATGACTGCGGGAAAGTCGGTGGCGTAGCCGGCATTCGGATCCTTGACGCGGGCACGCGCCAGCAGCGACATCGTGACCTCGGCGAGGTAGTCGAGCACGAGGTAATCGATCTCGCCGGAACCAACCAGCTGTTTCGGCCCTTCAGCGCTGTCGCCCCAGAAGCCGGCACCACAGCCGATGCGCAGAGTGCTCTTCATGGTTCAGGTTCCGGTGAAGTTCGGTGCGCGCTTTTCCTGGAATGCGGCCATGCCTTCCTTCGCGTCCTGGGTACTGGACATCACCGGCACCATTGTCTGCGCATACTCCAGCGATTCACGCAGGCCCATGTCGCGCATCGCGTTGTAGGCCTGCTTGCCGAGGCGGATCGCCGTCGGCGACTTGTCGGTGATACGGGCCAGCAGCCAATCAACTTTTGTATCAAGCTCACCGCGCGGCACCGCATAATTGACCACGCCCCAGTCCAGCGCTTCCTTCGCACTGAACTGTTCGCCGGTGATGCACATTTCCTGCAATTTTCGCGGCGGCAGCACGCGCAGCATGAATGGCAGGATCATCATCGGCGTCACACCGATCTTGGCCTCCGTGGTACCGATACGAATATCGTCGGCGGCCACCGCCATGTCACAGGCACAGAGCAGGCCGAACCCGCCCGCCATGACATGACCGTTGACGCGCGCGATCACCGGCAGCGTGCAGTCCTGCAGCCGTTTGAACAGGTCGACGATGTAGTGCCGGGGCCGCGAAAAATCGACCGCGAAAGCGCCGCCTTGCACATTCTTCGCCAAGTCGGCACCGGCGCAGAACGCCTTGTCGCCGGCGCCGGTGATGACGATGGCGCGCGTTTCTCGGTCGGCCATCGCCTGTGCG